>NZ_LN609302.1:967895-1268728 GCF_001499675.1 Acetobacter ghanensis | reverse complement strand
TACGTATGCCCGCCATAGGTCAGCACACCCTTGCCCCACGTATAGCCCAGCCCCAGATCAGCAGAACGGGTTTTGAACGTAACCTCCGCCATGGCAGGACCCAGCACGGTCTCTGCTCCTGCGGGCAAGGCCCATGTACCGGACAGGGCCAGAGCAGCAAGAAAACGACGGGATGCTGAACGCATCAAAATGCTCCTTGTATTCGGGATAACCAAAACATGGCATAGGCTTTTGCCGCTGCATAGCCTTTTCGGGTGCGTTCAGGCATGGCCGAACAAATCAGGTATTCCAGATCGGGTCTTTCAGCTTTTCCACAAAACCGGCGTGGGCGGTCAGTTCGGCCTCGGTGGGGCAGACCCGCACAACTTTGCGTTCTGTTGGCCCATCATACACCACAACGGGCGCCTGCTCTCCGTCCGCCACAAGCCCAAGGCCATGCTGCCGGCCCCCCATAAGTTCCACATACACTTCGGCCAGCAGTTTGCAGTCGAGCAGTGCATTGTGGGTCGTACGGGCGGATAGGTCCACGCCAAAGCGGCGGCACAACGCATCCAAGCTATTGGGCATACCGGGAAAACGCTCACGCGCCATATCCAGCGTATCCACCATACGCCCCAGATCCAACGGCTTGCGGCCAGCACGTTTGAGTTCGGCATTCAAAAAACCAAAGTCAAACCGGGCATTATGTGCAATCAGCGCATCATCCCCGACAAAGGCCAGAAAGTCGTCCGCTACTTCCGCAAATTTTGGCTTCCCCTCAAGGTCGGCCCGCGTAAAGCCATGTACGCGTGTTGCCTCTTCCGGCACATCCCGCTCAGGGTCGAGCAGAACATGGTAAGCCTTACCCGTTGGCAGGTCCCCCACAAGTTCCAGAGCCGCAATTTCAATCACCCGGTCCCCGGTGGCAGGGTCTAGCCCTGTTGTTTCCGTATCAAACAGGATGGTTCGTTTCACGCCCTCAAACTCCTGATAAAGCGGCGGACCTGCCGCTCTGTTTCCTTCATGGACAAGCCGGTATGGATAACAACGTCTGCACCCTGCACCCTGCGGGCATTGGACATCTGACAGGCAATCAGTCGTCGCGCCTGTGCGGGCGGCATATGCCGCCTTTGCGCCACACGTCTACGCTGCACCCAGGCCGGGGCTGATACCACCACAACTCTGTTACACAGACGCTCGGCCCCTGTTTCAAACAACAGGGGAATATCCAGCACAACCCAAGGCGTACCAAGCTGGCAATGCTGCTGCAAAAACTGCCCTCGCGCCTTACGCACCAAGGGATGCATAATAGCTTCCAGTTTTTTCAACATTGCTGGATGGCCCAATACGGCCTGCCGCAGCACGCCACGCTCCAGCCGCCCACCTTTAACGGCTTCTGGCACAAGATGGGCTATGGCAGGCAGCGCCTCCCCTCCGGGTGCCTGTAGCCGATGGACCACTGCATCCGCATCAAACACGGGCAAGCCAGCATGGCGCAGCATATTTGCGACCGTGCTTTTGCCCATGCCCATACCGCCGGTCAGGCCCAGTATCTTCATGACAAAACCTTGTCCTGATCCATGGGAATGGCGTTATGTCAGAAACTGTTCAGCACATACTCTTGTGTTGCGTCATCCACCTGCGGGTCAACGCCAAACCACTCCCTGAAGCCCAACCGGGCCTGATGCAGCAACATACCCAGCCCCCCTACCGTGCGCAGGCCATGCTTTTGTGCGCTGGCCAGCAAAGGCGTTACACGGGGAACATATACAATATCCGCCACGACCAGTTGTGGGGTAGCCTGCGCCAGAGAGGGGCAGAACAACGGGTCCGGCCCGCCTTCCATCCCCAATGAGGTTGTATTGACCAGCAGGGTAAAGTCTCCCAACTGCTGTTCCCATACAGACCACGGCACCACATCCGCCCCGGGCAGCGCCTCGGCCAGTGCCTCGGCCCGCTCCTGTGTCCGATTGGTTATGGAAACCTGCATTCCCTTATCCTGCAACGCTGCGGCTACCGAGCGGGCCGCTCCACCTGCACCCAGCAAAAGGGCACGGGTGCGAGGTTGCGGAGGAAGGCTGGCCGCCTCCAGACTGGCGACAAAGCCGCCCCCATCGGTGGAAAGTCCCAGAATTTTGCCATCTTCACGAAAAACCAGTGTGTTAACGGCTCCTGCTCGTTTAGCCGTTTCATCCAGCACATCAGCCAGCTTGTAGGCCGCCTCCTTGTGAGGAATGGTCACGTTGGCGCCACGAAAACCAGCCGCCTGCAACCCCAGCACAGCCGCAACAAAAGATTCGGGGTCGGCTGGCAGCGGCACATAAGCCCCGTCCACCCCATACTGGCGCAGCCAGTAGTTATGCAGCACGGGTGAGCGGGAATGGGCAACCGGCCACCCCAGCACCCCGGCCAGTCTGGCCTTGCCGGTGATGATCTGCGGAGGAAGGAGGCTGGAAGATGTGCTCATGAACGCTGCTCGTACCTTGTGCAAAAAATCTGCCATGCTCTGGGAAGCAGACGGGCCAGCCGCTCGGCCCATTCTGCCTGCCCATCGGGGTGGGCTATGAGGTCCTGACGGATTTCAATTTCAATATGCGGCAGAGCGCGCTGCTCGCCATGTATGGGAATTGTGTAGTCCGATGTATCGGTCAAGGCATACGGCTCATTATCCCCCACAACCAGCCCTTCCGCCCGAAGCAGGTCGATCATGATATGGGCCAGCCGCGGGTCGTGGTTGTGCAGCAGCCCCACATGCCACGGCCGCTTAACCCCACGCATGACAGGCGTAAAACTGTGCAGCGCCACTACGACCACCTGCCGCCCCTGTGTAACACGGGCATCCAGTTCCTGCCGAATACGCTGGTGGTAGGGGTGCAGGATGGTCTGCTCACGCCATGCCACATCCTCCGCACTCAGGTTCTGGTTGCGGGGTACTGGCGTCCCATCGCTTTGCGTTACAATAGATGTAGGGTGGCCGGGAGCACGGTTACAATCAATGACCAGACGGGAATAAACCTGCTCAATCAGCACTGCGGGCAAGGTATTGGCCAGTCTGCGACCAACGCCATCTATCCCTATATCCCACCCGATGTGGCGTGCCCGCTCCTGCGCGCTCAACCCCAGACCATCAAGTTCGGGAGGAATGGCCTGCCCGGCGTGGTCGCTGACCAGAACAAAAGGGCCGCCGTTATCCTGCCCGTAAACCTTAAAACTTTCTGCCAAAACGTTTGTCATCCGCCGTTACGCGTTTGCCTGTTTTTGAAACGGGCAGAAGGAGGCCAGCACAAGCCCCCTCCTGCCCAGAGACGACATAAGAGCGTCTTATTTAACCGACGAGACGATAATGGCAGCCAGATCAGCCTCTGCGCGCACACGGCCTGCGTCTTCACCACTCAGGCCTTCCGCATCCAGCCCGCTGCCATCCAGCGCATAGACCAGATAAGCGGGGTCCGTGCCATCAAGCGATTCTTCGCCGCCTTCAGCATAGCTGCGCGCGGTCACGTATTCCGGGCCACGCATCTTTTCTTCCAGCCGACGCACAGCGGCAATCGGGTTTTCTGCCTTGATCACTTCCAGCAGCACGTTGGCCCCCGGATCGACAACACCAAAAGTTGCAAGTTCGTGAGACATGGTCTTTTCCTGAACTCCCTGTAATTTACACACTTTATAAGCAGAGAAATGCGCAGGCAGCCACCCCCGCAAACAGGGAATGCGCCATAAAATGCCCGCCCGTACCGCAGCGCTGGCATGATAAGACGCCCCCATGCCAGTTTGCGCGCCAGCGGATGCGCCAGTAGGATGGGCTTTGCATTCAGCCCGCACCGGTATTATGGCTGCGGCAGAACAATACCAAGCAAACGAACAGGTCAGCCAACCATGTCTCTGAAGAACCAGCCCCCGGCCCAATCAGCCCCCAACGCCAATGTGCAGTGGGGCGGACGATTTGCGGGCGGCCCTTCGGACATTATGCAGGCCATCAACGCGTCCATCAGCTTTGATAAGGCGCTGTGGAAGCAGGACATTGCGGGTTCGCTGGCCCATGCCGCCATGCTTGCGCATGTGGGTATTATCTCGAAGGATGATGAAGCGGCCATCCGCAAAGGGCTGACCGAGATTGGCGCGGAAATTGCCGCGGGCGATTTTCCTTTTTCCGAAGCGCTGGAAGATATTCACATGAATATCGAAGCCCGCCTATCTGACCGGATTGGAGAAGCAGGCAAGCGCCTGCACACCGCCCGCTCACGCAATGACCAGGTTGCAACTGACTTCCGCCTTTGGGTGCGAGACGCCATAGACGGGCTGGACCAGCAGGTGGCCTCGCTCATGCGGGCACTGGCGCAGCGTGCGCTGGAACATGCGGCAGACCCCATGCCCGGCTTTACACACCTGCAAACCGCCCAGCCGGTAACCTTTGGCCACCACCTTATGGCCTACGTGGAAATGCTGGCCCGCGACCGGGGACGTCTGGCCGACACGCGCCGCCGCCTGAACGAATGCCCGCTAGGTTCTGCCGCCCTTGCAGGCACCTCCTTCCCCATTGATCGGAAGATGACGGCGGAACTTCTGCACTTTGACCGCCCAACCGCCAATTCGCTCGATGCGGTTTCGGACCGGGATTTTGCGCTGGAATACCTGTCCGCCCTCTCCATTCTGGCCATGCACCTCTCCCGCATGGCGGAAGAGATTGTCATCTGGTGTTCGTCCCCGTTCTCCTTCATCCGGCTGTCGGACGCATTTACCACCGGCTCCTCCATTATGCCGCAAAAGCGTAACCCGGATGCGGCCGAACTGGTCCGTGCCAAAACAGGCCGCATTAACGGCAGCCTGATCGGGCTTCTGACGGTCATGAAAGGTCTGCCGCTGGCCTATGCCAAGGACATGCAGGAAGACAAGGAACCCGTTTTTGCCGCAACCGATGCCGCTGCCCTGAGCCTTGCCGCGTGTGACGGCATGGTGCGCGACATGACCGCCAACACCGCGCAGATGCGCGCTCTGGCTGGTTCTGGCTATTCCACCGCGACCGACATCGCGGACTGGCTGGTGCGTGTGCTCAAGGTGCCGTTCCGCACCGCGCACCACGTTACAGGCCGCCTTGTAGCCCGTGCCGAAAGCAAGAATATTGGTCTTGCGGACCTGACACTGGAAGAAATGCAGGCAGAAGAACCCGGCATTACGCAGGACATCTACTCCGTGCTGAGCGTGGATGCCTCCATTGCATCCCGCACGAGCGAAGGCGGAACAGCCGGCACCAACGTTGCCGCTCAGGCAAAGCGTTGGCTTGATGCCCTGTCCTCTTCAACCTCCCATAAATCTGAAGGGTAAGCGCCATGACCCCCCGTCTGTTTATGGGCCTGTTTCTGGCAACTCTTCTGTGCCTGCCTCTGGCGGCCTGTGGCAAAAAAGGCCCTAATCAGGCTCCCGGCCCAAAGAGCCAGATCACCTACCCCCGCATGTACCCCTCTGACTGAGCGGAGCACCGGGTAACGCAGGCCCGTACTGGCCTGAATACCCAACCTCCCGCCTGCCTCGTCCACACCTCTTTTTCCAAGGCTCTGTTCGCCTCATGGCTGACTTACCTGTCCATACCGATGCTGATCCCTCGCTGGCGGAACTTCTGGCCACGCACCCACATCTGACAACAGACCCGCTATGCGGCCTGATGTTTGAGGGCGTTCCCCTTAACGCCATAGCCGATGCTGTTGGCACACCATGCTGGGTGCTGGGTGCTGGCACGCTCCGGCAACGCCTCCGGCGGATGCAGACCGCCATGACCGATGCCGGGCTGGATGTGGGTATCCATTACGCAGTTAAAGCGAATGACCATCTTTCCGTCCTGTCCCTTATCGGGCGGGAAGGATATGGCGTGGATATTGTAAGCGGTGGTGAACTGGCCCGTACGCAAAAAGCTGGCATTCCAGCCGAGCGGGTGGTTTTTTCCGGTGTGGGCAAAAGCGACGCCGAGCTGGAATATGCCATTGGTCTTGGCGTTGGCCAGATCAACGTGGAAAGCGCGGAAGAGCTGGACATTATTTCCGCCATTGCAACGCGCCTTGGCAAGCAGGCCAGCATAACACTGCGCATCAACCCCGATGTGGATGCCAAAACGCACGCCAAAATTACAACCGGGCTTGCCGCCAACAAGTTTGGCATCCCGTTTGACAACGCAGCCGCTCTGTATGCCCGCGCCTTTACTCTGCCGGGCCTTAAGCCAGTGGGGTTTGCAACCCATATTGGTAGCCAGATTCTCTCTACCGCCCCTTATCACGCAGCCTATGCCCGCGTGGCCGAACTGGTGCGCTCGGTCCGTGCCAGTGGGTTAAAGGTGGAGGTTGTGGACTGCGGCGGTGGTCTGGGCATCTGCTACCGCAATGAAGTGGAAGGCCGGCCAGAAGCACTGGCCGCCGCCATGCGGGCTGAACTGGGCGACCTTGGCGTCCGGTTAAGCATTGAGCCAGGCCGCTGGCCCATAGGCCCCGCTGGCGTGCTGCTAAGCAGTGTTATCCTGCGCAAGGAAGAAGGGCTGCCGGGGCCATTCCTTGTGCTGGATGCCGCCATGAACGACATGGTCCGCCCCAGCATGTATGATGCGTGGCACGGTATTCTTCCCCTTGCTCCGCAGGCCTTCGGCCAGCCAGCAACCCCCACGCATGTTGTTGGCCCAGTGTGTGAGAGTGGAGACACTTTTGCACGGGACCGGCAGCTCCCCCCGCTTGGCCGTGCATCCCGTATAGCCATTCTGGACACGGGCGCTTATGGTGCAGTTATGAGTTCCACCTACAATAGCCGTCCTCTGGCAGCGCAGGTTCTGATAGAAGACGGTCAATGGACGGTGATACGCCACCGGCAGACACTGGAAGAACTGTGGCAGGATGAAGCCATGCCAGCCCACCCGACCGGAAAAGTATGACGCATGGGCGGTCTGAAACCTGATCTGACCGCGTCAACCGCGCAGGACGGCGCACTGGCGGCCCGTCTGGCCCATGTGCGCCGCCAGGCAAACCTTGTTTTGCATATCGAACAGCTTTGGCCAGCCCTCCAACCCACGCTGGCCATGCTTGGGGTTTACACGCTGGCAGGCCTGCTGCGTCTGCCGCAACACCTACCTGATGGACTACGCCTTGCAGGCGTTGCTGGCTGGTTAAGCCTGTGCGGCTGGCGGCTCCATACCGATCTGGGCCGTTTACGCGCCACCACGCCCGAACAGATTGACCGCCAGATAGAACAAGCCTCTGGCCTGCATAACCGCCCCCTTGCAAGTCTGGCAGATACACCCGCCCCGCTCCCCCATACCAGTAGCGCCGTATTATGGCAGGCCCACCGGCAACGGCTTCTGGCCTCGTTGGGAGCATTGCGGGCAGGCTGGCCCAACCTTATGCCCCAAGGGCGCGCCCGGCAGGTTAGCGCTGGCCTGCTGGTTGCGGGCCTTGCCATTTCCGCCGCAGTCGCAGGCTCCTCCGCACCGGGGCGGGTTCTGGCCGCCTTCATACCGGGGCGGGATGACCCCGATGTTCCTCTCCCCCACATAGATGCGTGGATTACCCCACCCGCCTATGCGCCGGACGCCCCTGTTTTTTTAAGCCCCAACCACACCATCCCTCAGGTGCAGGAAGGGGCGCGGCTGACTGTTATTGTCAACGGCATAGCCTCCCACCCCACATTACGCGGCCTGCAGGGCATGGTGGCACAGGATGCAAAACGCCAGAAACTGGACCCGCACAGCTGGAAGTTGGACGTTACACTCACCCATGGTGGCCTGCTCCAGCTAACAGGTCGGGGACGTACGCTCGCTAACTGGCCCATTCATGTTCTGCCTGATCTGGCTCCGCAGGTTGCATGGGGAGACCACCCCGGAGCCACTGGCCAAAAAGGAGACTGGCACACTCGCCTGCCCTACGAGGCCAGCCATGCTTATGGCCTGTCCGGCTTGCAGATCGTGCTCCATGCAACGCATCCTGCCCGTGGCGCCAACCCCAAGCGGGAGCTGACCATCCCTCTCCCCCTAAGCGGGCACCCAAAATCCGTTAAAAATGTTGTGGCCCCTGACCTGTCGGAAGACCCGTGGGCCGGACAGGAGGTAACAGGGCAAGTTATTGCCACTGCCACCAGCGGCCACAAAGGGCAGAGTCCTGACGCCACATTCACACTGGGGGCCAGAGTTTTCCATTCCCCCATCGCCCGCGCCATTCTGGATGTGCGCAGGCGTTTTGCGTTGGAGCAGGAAAAGCGGGAAGACACCGCGCAGGACTTGGAAGCACTGGGCGAAGCACCGGGGCCAGTGCGCGAACATACGGGCATGTTCCTCAACCTGACCAGTATTGTCGCACTACTGGATAATGCGGACATAGACACGGAGACCGCCCGCACCAGCGCCACAAACCTGCTGTGGGATCTGGCGTTGGACATAGAAGACCGGCGCACGGGCGATAACGCCAGCGCTCAGGCCTCGATTGATGTGCGGGCCGCACAGGCGGAAGTCTCCCGCAAACTGGCGGAAATGAAGCGCGATGGCACCCATAGCCAACAGGCGCAGGAAGAGCTGGAACAAAGCCTGAAGGAACTGCAGGACGCCATTGCCCGCAAGATGCAGGCTCTGGCAAATGCGGCTTTGCGCAACCATACGGCCATACCAGACCTGCCCGGTTTTTCCGCTGCTGGAAACAAAGCGTTTGACCGGTTGATGAAGCAGTTGCAGTCCGACGCGGCTAATGGCCGCGCGGGGGACGCCATGCAGCGCCTACAGGAAATGGAAAACGCCACGGAGCGTATGCGCAACGCCACCCCGCAGGACTTGGCCGCTCTGGCGCAGCAAATGCAGGCGCAGCAAAAAGCACGCGAACAGGCTGCGGCACTCCACGACCTGACCAACAAGGAAACCAGCCTGCTGGACCATGCCCAGTCCCGCATTGACGAGCACCTGCGCAGCCTTTCCCAACAGCAGAATGATCTTGCTGATGATGGTGATGGCGAGGCCGCCGAATACGCCAACCTGCCCACATCTGAACTCCTACGCAGACTGGGCCTGCCTGTCCCGCCCGACGCTGGAGCGCAATCCGGCTCTGGCGGCGCGCAGCCTCCCTCCGCCATGCCGGACCCGGCCAAGGCCGAGGCGCAGGCAGCCGCCCGCCGTACGGAGCGCGCGACCCAGCACGCGCTGGAACAGGCATTGAATGAACTGAAAGACGAATTCAAGGATCTGACTGGCAAGACTCCTGCGGCCTTTGAAGACGCACGCAAAAACATGGCCGCCGCCCGCAAGGCGCTGGCCGATGGAGATGACGCAGCAGCAGCCTCCGCTGAAGAAAAAGTCCTCGAAGCCCTGCGCCAGAGCCGTAAACAGATGCAGGACAGCATGAAAGGCAATGGCCAGAACAGCACGCCCAGCTTTTTGCCCTCCTTTGGCAATAACGGCGAGGGATCGTCCGGCTCAGGTCGTGCTGGTTCTGGGGAAGATGGTACTGGCCAGCCGTCTGACCAAGCTGGCGAGAATGGGGATGACGAAAACAAGACTGGCAAGGACCCACTCGGCCGCAAGGAAGGCGAAGGAACGGACCAGAACAACGATGACAGCACCCATATTCCCGATACCGTAGCCCGCCAGCGCGCGCGTGAAATTGAGCAGGAACTAAGACGCCGCGATTCGGACCGCACCCGCCCGCAGCAGGAACTGGACTATCTGGACCGCCTGCTTAAACCCTTCTGACAATCTCAGGAGTTTTTTGCCCGCAACGGCGGGGATATGCCGCTACAGTGACCCCGCAATGCACAGGGGCTGTCTTCCCGCACAACGCCCCTACGGCACATAAAGGACAGAGCCGCCAGAACGCGGTCCATATGGCAGGGCACAGGGTGCCAGACCCGCAGGCCCGGCTGAACCCACCAAGGGAGACCCCTCATGTTCGCCATGCGTCTGCACAGCCCCCGCACCCCGCTCCAATGGGAAGAACTGCCAGACCCCACCCCGGTCCGGGCGAAATACGGGTCAAGGTTTTGGCCTGTGGCGTATGCCGCACCGACCTGCATGTGGTGGATGGCGACCTAACCCACCCCAAACTGCCCATTACACCGGGGCATGAGATTATTGGCCGGATTGATATGCTGGGCAGCGGCGTAACATCCCTGCACGTTGGGCAGCGTGTGGGTATTCCCTGGCTTGGTCATACCTGCGGCCATTGCCCCTATTGTGCCAGCCACCACGAAAACCTGTGTGACCATCCCATTTTTACCGGCTACACGCGCGATGGCGGCTACGCCACAATGGCCGTGGCGGACGCGCATTTTGCGTTCCCCATGGGGGAAGAAGGGTCTGATGTGTCCCTCGCTCCCCTGCTGTGCGCGGGGTTAATCGGCTGGCGTTCGCTCGGCAAAACGGGAGACGCGCAAAAGGTTGGCCTGTATGGCTTTGGCGCGGCGGCACATATTATTGCGCAGGTTCTGGTCTGGCAAAAACGGGAGGTGTACGCCTTTACCCGCCCGAACGACACCAAAACGCAGGAATTTGCCCGCTCTTTAGGAGCCAAATGGGCGGGAGGTTCGGATGAACTCCCCCCCGAACAACTAGACGCCGCCATTATTTTTGCGCCGGATGGTGCTCTGGTGCCTGCCGCACTCAAAACCCTGCGTAAAGGTGGGCGTGTCGTTTGCGCCGGTATTCATATGAGCGAGATACCCGCTTTTTCTTACGATACCCTGTGGGAAGAGCGCGATATTGTTTCCGTTGCCAATCTGACGCGCGAGGATGGGCTGGATTTCCTTTCTCTTGCCCCCAAAATCGGCATTCACACCACCACAACAACCTACGCACTCCGCGATGCCAACAAGGCGCTGGACGACCTGCGGCATGGCCGGTTTGACGGAGCGGCTGTACTGGTCCCCTAAGCTGCGGCTTGTTCTGTTTTAACAGCCGCCAGAATAGCAGCCAGAACACCGGGAAAACGGCTTTCCAGCTCCTGTTCCCGCAGGGAATTCATATGCGTTACCCCCACCACCTCCGTGCGAATGACCCCGGCCTTGCGCAAGACGGAAAAGTGGTGGGACACGGAGGATTTGGGCCGACCATCCTGTAACGGGCCACAGGGCTGAGGCTGGCATACGGCCAGTTTACGCACCACCTCCAGCCTGAACGGGTCTGAGAGCGCGTAAAGCAGGTAAGACAGTTGCAGGTCTTCCGCCGAAGGGTGGTGATACTGCTTCATAAAAATATCTGACCTACCTCTTTCCTTGCGTCGCCCGTTAGTTCGAATATACTCGAACTAACGGGCGTTATGCCCTACTCAACAGGAGCATGGACTATGCCAACGCTTTTTGACCCTTATACCCTAAAAGGCAGCACGCTGCGCAACCGCATTGCTGTTGGCCCCATGTGCCAGTATCAGGCGCAGGACGGAATGCCCAATGACTGGCACAGTGTCCATTATGCCTCTTTGGCCCGTGGGGGTGCTGGGCTAGTCACACTGGAAGCCACCGCCGTCTCCCCCGAAGGGCGCATTACCCCCAACTGCCTTGGTTTGTGGAACGATGAGCAGGCTCAGGCCTTTGCCCCTATTATAGCCAGTATTCGTAAAACAGGGGCAACACCGGGTATTCAGATCGCCCATGCGGGCCGCAAGGCCAGCGCCAATGTGCCGTGGGAGGGAGATGACCATATTCCCGCATCCGACCCACGCGGTTGGCAACCCATTGCCCCTTCCCCCGTGGCCTTTGGTCCTAACCTGCCCCGCGTCCCGCATGAAATGACCCTTGAGGACATTGAACGCGTTAAACATGACTTTGTAGAAGCGGCAAAACGCGCGCGTGACGCCGGATTTGAGTGGCTGATGCTGCACTTTGCCCACGGTTATCTGGCGCAGAGCTTCTGGTCCACGCATTCCAACAAACGCACGGACCGTTATGGTGGATCAGCCGAAAACAGGGGCCGCTTTTTGCTGGAAACACTGGATGCCGTTCGTGCCGTATGGCCGGAAGACCGCCCGCTAACCGCCCGTTTTGGCGTCATCGAGTTTGACGGCAACGACAGCCAGACACTTGAGGAATCCATAACCCTTGTTCGCAAAATGAAAGACCATGGGCTGGATTTTCTGGATGTCAGCATCGGGTTTTCCACCCCTGAAGCCACTATTCCGTGGGGTGCCGGATTTATGACCCCTATTGCCCACAAGGTGCGACAGGAGGCGGGGCTACCCGTGACCACATCGTGGTATATTAGCGAAGGGCGTCAGGCTGATACGCTCATCCGCAACGAGATCCTCGACCTTGCCACCATTGGGCGGCCTCTTTTGGCCAACCCGCACTGGCCGCACGAAGCAGCCCGTATTTTGCACGCCAAAAATGCCAATGCCGTTCTGCCGCCGTCCTATGCCTGGTGGCTGGCACGCTACCAGTAACACGACCACTTTTATGACCCCTGCACAGGTGAAAACCTGTGCAGGGCGTTCCCAACACGACGATTAGCGTCAGATCAATCGGCTTTGGCCATACCCACACATTCCGCCGGACCGGGAAACGAGCGTGTGCGCACCGCATGAGCGTAATCGGCCACCGCGCGGTCCACATCCTGCCCCAGATTGGCAAATTTACGCACAAACCTTGGTGTAAAATCAGGGAACAGACCCAGCATATCCTCGGCGACCAGAATCTGCCCATCGCACATGGGCGACGCCCCAATACCAATGGTTTTAATGCTCAGTGCCTCAGTAATTGCGCGCGAGAGCGGCTCCATTGTGCTTTCAATCACCACGGCAAAAGCCCCGGCTTTTTCTACCGCCAGCGCATCAGCCATAACCTGCTCGGCCTCACTCCCTCGCCCAACAGTGCGAAAACCCCCATGAGCGTGCACAGCCTGCGGCTTAAGCCCAATGTGCCCTACCACCGGAATGCCGCGCTGAACAAGGAAGGTAATGGTTTCCGCCATTTCCTGCCCACCTTCCAGCTTAACGCAGCCGGCTCCGGTTCTGGCCATGATATCCGCAGCCATACGAAAAGCCTGCTGCGGGCTTTCCTGATAACTACCAAAAGGCAGGTCCACAGCCACACAGGCCTTTTGGCTACCACGCACAACAGCCTGCCCATGGGCCACCATCATATCCACACTGACGCCAAGCGTGGAGTCCATGCCGTACACAACCATACCCAGCGAATCCCCCACCAGCAGCAGGTCACAGTGCGGGTCCAGCAGGCGGGCCATGGGTGTTGTGTAGGCGGTCAGGGAGACTATTGGCGTGTCCAGCGCAGCCAACGAACGGGGCGTGTGCCGCCGGACTGTATGGTGTTTGCTCAAAACCTAAACTCCCCGTAGCTGTCGGATGGTCAAAACCGGATGCAGGTTTTCCCCTATCTGGCGCATCTGTCCACCCCAACACCTGTAAATTTTGTACGGTTCCGTAACCACTGGAACGGGCGAAAAAGCACCCTAACACACCACGGGTAAAGAATATTCATCAAAGCCATTGACAACCCTCGGTTCAGGCTTTAGGTCATTGCTCAACAAGTCGGAGGGGTGCCCGAGTGGCTAAAGGGGGCGGACTGTAAATCCGCTGGCGTACGCCTACGTTGGTTCGAATCCAACCCCCTCCACCATTTTCCTAAAAATTAAAATTTACTGTGTATTAGCAGTATTTTCTCAACCACAGATCACAAAATGTGTGGTTCTACAGCGTGCCAATACTGCACTGGTTATGCTTGCTTCAGCCCTTTGGGCACCCCCAAATATAGACCTAAAAATCAAAAATTCCCTGAATACCCCGAGTACTTTCCTTTTAGGATGCAGCGTTCGGTCCCGCTTCCATTTCGAGTAAATGAGGGGACGACCCCATACTGCACGGAAATCCTACGCAAGCATAAGCAACAAACAAAACAGGCAGACCCGAGGCCTGCCTGTTTTTACAGCCCGCATAATCCCTGCAAGGCTACTCCATCTGTTCGACCTGTGCGTTAGATCACACGGCCTGCAATGGTTTTGAGCTTGTCCATCAATTCAGGGTCACGTGCATCTGGTGCCGTAATCAGGGCATATTCCAATGCGCGGTCACAGCCTTCGCTGCACAGGCCGCGCTTTTTGCTCCCCAGTGCCGGAATAACGGCTTTAACCAGCGCCTTGGCATTTGCAGAGTTCGCCTGCATGGTTTTAACAACGCTTTCCACCGTCACGTTATCATGCTCGGTGTGCCAGCAGTCATAATCGGTCACCATGGCGACCGTGGCGTAACAGATTTCCGCCTCACGGGCCAAGCTGGCTTCTGGCATATTTGTCATGCCAATAACCGAGCAGCCCCATGTGCGGTAAAGTTCGCTCTCGGCCCGTGTGGAAAACTGCGGGCCTTCCATAACAAGGTAGGTCCCCTTGCGCGTGGCCTCGATCCCCAGTTTGTCGGCTTCGGCCTTGAGCACATCGCCCACGCGGTTGCAAAGCGGATCGGCCATGGAAATATGGGCAACGCACCCTGTATCAAAAAAGCTTTTGTCGCGCGCAATGGTGCGGTCAATAAACTGGTCAATAATCACAAAACGGCCCGGCGGCAGCTCTTCCTTAAGAGACCCAACGGCGGACAGGGAGACGATATCCGTTACGCCGGAGATTTTAAGCGCCGCAATGTTGGCCTTGTAATTCAGACGTGAGGGCGGAATGGGGTGGCCACGACCATGACGGGGCAGAAAGACGCATTTTACGCCATCCAGTCGGCCGAACAGGAGCTGGTCGGATGGTTTGCCCCACGGGGTTTCCACCGTGCGCCATTCCTTGTCTTCCAGACCATCAATATCGTACAGGCCGGACCCGCCAATAAGACCGATAACGGGTTCCACAACTTCATTTTCTGACATCAGACCAGATTCTCCGGTTTAAAATCGCAAACAGCACAGCAAGAAAGCACAGATACAGCCCCGCTCCCACACCCAACCGGCGGCGCTGGTCCTGATGCGGGGCAGAAACCCAGGCCAGAAACGTTGTCACGTCCCGCGCCTCTGCTTGCACATCCGGCACGGTGCCGTCTGCATACTTCACCTCGTTGCCATGCAACGGCGGGGACATGGCCGTAAAGTGGCCAATGGCATAGGGATTAAAAAAACCACGCCCTTTTTGCCTTACAACCTGCGGGGCATAGCCGGTCAGCAGGGCATACAACCTGTCTGCTCCACCGGGATACACCTTGAGAATGCGTGAAAGATCGGGCGGCACAACACCCTGATTAGCCGCTAGAGCCGCCTCTGGGCCGGAATAGGGCGATGGTAGGGGGTCATCCGGCCGAGCCGCCCGGTGCTTCAACCGCCCCTCCGCATCCAGACCATCGGGGACCTGCCATGTGGCCGCCAAAGCCGCCACCTCCGAAGGTTGCAGCCCCATCCCTGCAAAATCTGAAAAATGAAGCTGGGACAAACTGTGGCAGGATGCGCAGGAACCCGCAAAAACAGCATAACCGCGCTGGACTGCCGCCAGATCAAAATGGCCCAGCGCTCCCGCAAAAGACCACTGCTGCGGCTTTGGCCGGGCAGGCGCGCCCGGCTGCGCTAACGCGGAACAGGCCCACAAAAGACCAGCACCCACAGCCATTATCCGCCGGACCATCATACCTTGCCCCCCTGCTGCAAAACGCGACACAGGGGCAAGTAGGCCAGAAAATAGGCGTAATATCCCACCATGCCCAAGCGGGCCACCAGCAGCCAGTTCCCCTGCATATGATGTGCCCCGGCAAAAGCCGTTGCCACGGCAGAACAGACAAGCAGCAGCATCGCCGCAACACGGGCCAGTGTGGGCACGCCCTGACCGTCTCCCACCTTGCGGTCAAGCCACGGCACGGCAAACAGCACCGCCACAGCACCACCAGACAGCAGCAGCCCTCCCAGTTTGAAAGGTACTGCCTGCATCATTCCGTAAAATGGGAGAAAATACCACTCAGGTTCAATATCGGCCGGAGTGTGCAGCGGATTGGCCGGTCGGTAGTTGGCGGGTTCGGCTATCAGTTCTGGCCAGAAGCACAGCACGGCAACAAAAGCGACCGCCACCAGCACAATGGCCAGCATATCCCGCACCGTAAAATAAGGATGGAACGGCAATACACCCGTCACGCTAGCCGGACGGGCCGATGGGCTGGAACTTCCCCGTGCGTGCACCACGGCAATATGCCCCATCACCATACCTATAATCAGGAAGGCGAGCCCAAAGTGCAGGGCAAACATTCTATGCAGGGTGGGCGTACCCGGTGCATCTCCGCCCAAAAACACACCTTCCAGCCAGCCACCAATCAGAGGGAGAGCGCCAACAGCCTTGCCTGCCACATCCGCCCCCCAATAGGACATTTGCCCCCAGGGCAGAACATAACCTGCAAAGGCCGTTATCATGGCCATGGCCAGCAGCACGCAGCCGCTCATCCAAACCCCAATACGGGGAGACTGGTAAGACCGGTAGTACAGCCCCCGCAGCACGTGGACATACAGAGCGAGCATAAAAAAGGAAGCGCCCGTCATGTGCATGGCGCGGAGCAGCCACCCTGCTGGCAGGCGGCGCTCTATGCCCTCAACCGACCCAAAGGCCAACCCTGCATCTGGAGTGTAAGCCAATGTCAGCGTCAAACCGGTCAGCAGCATAAGGGCCAGTATGGCGCATAGAATGGCCCCAACAGTCCACCACCAGTTTAAATCCGCAGGTAATGGCAGGCGGCCATAGGCTCTGGCGCGTGCACCAAGGTGGCCTTGCAGCGTTTGCCCCGTGCTCTGCCCATTTTGGCAGACTGGCTTGCCAGCCATAGTGCTCCTCCCCCATCCCCGCCAACGCAGACGAACAATGCTCCCGTTTAACGATGAACCGGGTGATCTTGCAATGACCGCCCCTAAGGCGCACCCCTTGAAAAAATGCCCAAAGCCGATTCTCTGCTTGCCGGGCAGCAGACCTGTATGGAAAGAGCTTTATACATGACGCCGACCAAGCCCGCCTCTGTCCCCTCGCACGACAAACTCAAGGAAGCGGCCCGCGCATGGTTTGAAAATCTGCGCGACCAGATCTGCGCTGCATTTGAAGCCATTGAGACCGATGCCGCCGCGCAAAACAGCCCGGTTCTGGCGGGCCATGAAGAGCCCGGCCACTTTGAACGTAAAAGCTGGACCCGCCAAAACGAGGACGGAACCCCCGGCGGCGGCGGTATTATGAGCCTGATGCGCGGCCGGGTTTTTGAAAAAGTGGGCGTGAATGTCTCCACCGTGGAAGGCACTTTTTCACCGGACTTTGCTGCGTCTATCCCCGGTGCATCGGAAAATCCGCACTTTTTTGCAACCGGCATCAGTCTTGTTGCGCACATGTGCAACCCGCTGGTTCCTGCGGCCCACTTTAACACCCGTATGATCATTACAACGCAAGGCTGGTTTGGCGGCGGCGGCGATATTACGCCCATGTTCCCAGAGAGTGCCGAAGCGCAGGATGATGCCGCCAGCTTCCACGCCGCGTTCGCACAGGCCTGCAACGCGCATGACCCGGAGTATTATCCCCGCTTCAAGGCATGGTGTGACAAATACTTCTACCTCCCGCACCGGAACGAACCACGCGGGCTTGGCGGTATTTTTTATGACCGGCTGGACAGTGGCAACGTGGATGAGGACTTTGCCTTTACCAAGGATGTGGGGCTGGCTTTTCTGGATGCCTATCCACGCATCATCCGTGGCCGCATGATGGAAAAATGGACGCCCGAACAACGGGATGCCCAGCTTGTACGCCGGGGCCGTTACGTGGAGTTCAACCTCCTGCATGACCGGGGCACGCTTTTTGGGCTCAAGACAGGTGGCAATACGGAAGCCATTCTGATGAGTATGCCCCCCGAAGTGAAATGGCCGTAATAAAACAGCCGTGTTTCCGCCGTTAATTTCGCATAGTATATAACGGTCATAATCAGAATGAAGGCTCTTGGTGTTTGTCTACTTTCATCCACACACCCGCTGTGACACGTAAACACCAAGGCCTCGCCCTGTCCCGCCGCCTTTTTCTGGGCGGTGCGGCTGGTTGTCTGACCGCAGCAGCCACGGCCCACGCGGCTGAGGATATACTGGTCGGCCCGCTGGCAACCCCGACTTCCGACCAGACAACCAAGCTGATCGTGGCTGGCAGCGCGGAAACGCCCTGCGGCATATGGGCCAGCCGTCTAGCGCCCGATATGGCGGAAGAGCTGGGACAAACTCCGTTTGATCTGTCCTTCACCACTGGGTGGGACGGCGTTACCGGCGCCAATCTGTTTGATGCGCAGGAGCAACTAAGCAGCGCCTCCAGCACATTGCTGGTGCCCGGCACAGCACTTATGGCGTCCATGACGGGGGACAGCCGAGTGCACTATGCGTACCAACGCTGGTTGCCTGTGCTGACAATCTGCCAACCCAGTGTTGTTGTTGGGCATGTCAGCCTCCACCGCTCACTTGGCACCATTCTGGGTAACAAAACGACCCGCGTGGCGGTCTCCACCCCCACCGGGCCAGAGCTCCCTACCCTTCTGGCCTTTGACCTGCTTGCCCTGCGGCCGTGGCCCATAAGCGGTTATGCCACGCCCGATTCCGCCATAGCAGCCCTAACCGGCGGACTGGTGGATGCAATCCAACTCCCGGTTGATGCAGCACTCAAGGAGCGGCTAACCCTGCTGGACAGCAAAGGGTTTACCCCGCTCTTCCTCAATAGCGCCACAACCCAGCCCGTTACGCAGCCAGAGATAACGCTACCACCAACGTTCCCCACCATATTGCTGCGTGAACGCAGAACATCTACCCCTGCGTTTCTGCCACTTGCATGGCAGGCCATTGCCTCTGCCGCCAGCCTGAAAGCCGCTCTGGTCCTGCCTTTACTCACCCCGCCTGCCAAAGTCGCACGCTGGCGTCATGCGGCGGATACCTGCGCCAGCAAACTAGATTTACAACAGATTGCGCTCGCCAATGGGCAGACCCTTGTGTCCGGCGCCAAATGTATTGCCTATTACGGCATGACTATGCCCGACGTGAATGTAAACTTGGCATTACGCCGTTGGCTTGCGCTTAACCTGCCACGCTGGAAAAGTGCGCCGCCTTTACCGCTTACGCCTGCGCAGTAAAACCCGAACAGACCCCTTGTTACCCACATGCGGGTAAGCAAGCCCCAGAATACGGGAGCGCATTTCCGGCCTTTCCAGCCAATGCGGCAATTCGCGCCGTAAAATGCCGCCTTCCTGCCCTGTACCCAGCCCTGTAATAATTTCCACACAGCGCAAACCGCGGTGGGCGGCAACGTCCATAAACTCCATAAGACGAACAAAGGCTTCCTGCGCCACCATGCCATGCAGGTCCAGACGCTTTTCCACGCGCATGTCCCCCTGATGAAAACGCCGCCAGCTATAGTCATCCACACCAGGTTGGCGCTGGCCAATTTTTTCCGCAATGGGAGGACCGCGCCGTAAGGTAACAGGAGCAGGAACAGGCGTTTGCGGGCGCTCTGCCCAAAGCAGGCTGCTGTTCCGCACCCCAACAGATTTGCTTTTTTTTGTAATTTTGGGGTGCGACCGGCGCAATGTTCTCGCGCTGTGCAGGCACATCCACGGTAAAAGACGTATCTGCGGTAGGGGGGACAAGACTGGCGCTTGTCAGCGGCGCAACATCGCGCACGACCAGCGCCCAGAGCTGCTTTTCCGCCTCCTGTAACTGACGCCGCCTTTTGACCACCCTGTACCTACCGTTTCTTTATTCCTGCCAATCTGGCCCAAGCAAGGTCAGCCGCAAATACAAACGGCCCGCCTAGCAGGCTTTATCACCTGTGAGCGAGCCGTTATTCAAGCAGGAAAGCGGGCACCTGCGCAGATGCCCGCCCCGCATGACCTTATTTTTACTGTTTGATGTCCGTCAGATAATGGCCGTCATACTTGCCGGTCAAAGTCTGAAGGAAAGCAACAATGTCCGCCACATCCTGATCAGACGGGTTGCTGTCCGGCGTCTGGTAGTGCGCCATTTTGCGGACGGCTTCATCCAGCGTTTTTACGCTGCCATCATGGAAGTATGGTGCCGACAGGGCAATGTTGCGCAGGGTGGGCACCACAAAGCGGTTACGGTCTGCTGCATTGTGGCTAATCGCGTAAATGCCTTCATCCGCATCCGTTTCCTTGCCACCACGGTCCTTGAAGTAATCGGACTCCAGCCCCATGACTTCATAACCGCCGCCACCAACACCAATACCGCTATGGCAACCCGAGCAACCAATGGCCTTGAACCGCTCGTATCCACGTTTGGCCTGCGCGCTGATCGCGTCCTGCTTGCCCTTCAGATACTCATCAAACGGGCTGTCTGGCGTAATCAGAGTTTTTTCAAACTCGGCAATGGCTTCCGTAATGGTCTGCTGGCCAACCTGCACATCCGGCCCGAAAGCGGCCTTGAACATGCCTGCATAATCTGGATCGGTCTCCAGTTTTCCGGCCACTTCAGCCCAGTCGTGCGACCCCATTTCCACCGGGTTCATAACCGGACCAGCAGCCTGCGCGACCAGATCAGGCGCACGGGCATTCCAGAATTGAGCGACCTTAAAGTAGGCGTCGTACACGGTTGGCACGTTAATCGGGCCTTTTTGGCCACCAATACCGGTTGCCGTAACCAGATTATCCACGCCCCCTTTGTCCAGCCCATGGCAGCTTGCGCAGTTCAGCGTGTTATCACCCGACAGTTTTTTGTCGAAGAACAGCTTGCGGCCCAACGCAACTTTTATTGGGTCAACTGGCACGCTTTCAGGCACCGGGCGCACGGGTTCTGCCGCAAAGGCCTCGGCTGCGCCCGTATTGGCATAATACTTCCGCCGGGTTTCCTGCACCCATGTCAGAATAGCCTGCCGCTCGGCATTGGACAGATGCGCATGCCAGTGCAGCAGCAGGTACTGCGCAGGCGGCATCCGGTTCTGCACAATGACTTCCTCAATGCGCGACAGTTCTTCCTCTGTTGGCGGAGTGCCATGCTCAAAAGCGTGCAGCACTGGCTCAATACGGAAGTGACGCAGACCCTGGTTCCGGTCCTTGGTCATAATGGTATTTGCTACCGGAAGACGGAAGTAAAATGGCAGATCGCGGCCAGTTGCGTGGCAGTAATCACACCGTGCTTCGTTAATGGCGTTAAATGCAGCCAGAGCAACGGGGTCTTTATGCGTTGGTGAATTTGCGACCAGTACGGTTTCCGTTACATGATCATAATGCTGCAAAAAAGCAACAGTACCGCCGTAAGCCAGTATACCCAGCCCGGCCAAAGATACTAATATACGTTTCAAACTCCGATCCCCCGGTTCTATTTCTTTCTCTTATACGTTTTATTCATTCTTGAGCTTGTTGTGTTTGATGCACATCAAAATGTCAAAGCGATTATTTTTATCGTAATAATAGAGAAAACCGATCAGGCGAGCGGACTATTCACCAAATCCTGCATCAGCCGTGTACGGGCTATGGCCACATATTCGGCATCTATTTCCATCCCTACCCCACTGCACCCAAGGCGCTGGGCCGCCAGCAGGGTGGTCCCCGTTCCCATAAACGGGTCAAGCACTTTGGCCTTCTGCCTGCCGTGGAGGAGAATGCACTGTTCGGGCAGGGCTATGGGGAACGTACCCGGATGGTCAAATTTTTCCGACCGTCCACGTACCGTCTCGTAGGGAATAAACCACGCATCCCCCCGGCAACGGCGGTCCTGCCGGTGGCCACGACGGGCAATGTTGGTTTTATCCTTGTACGGCACACCAGCACTCAGCCGGTCCAGCAGAACATCTCCATTGAGCGTAAAATGAAAAAGATGTTCATGACCTCTGTGCAAAAACCGCTGGCTGTTCATGGGTTTGAAGTGGCCAAAACTGTCTTCCCCGACAGAGATCGACTTGACCCATGAAATATGGTTTTGCAGCACAAACAGGTCCCGCAGCCGCACGACCAGTTCAAACGGTAGCCACGGCTGTGCGGATGAGCCGGAAATGTTCAAAAAGAACGACCCATCGGGCTTGAGCACCCGTTGCAACTCGGTCGCGACCTGTACCATCCAATCCAGATAGTCGTTTTCTTCCCGCCGGTCTGGGTAACTTCGGTAGGACAGGCCAATATTGTAGGGGGGGGATGTCACAATAACATCCACGGTCTCGGCCTGCATACGCCGCAGAGCCCGCAGGCAGTCGCCCAGAACTATATCCTGACGACCAACCTTATAGCGTTTTGCCCTTACGGGAGGCGTTGCGGAACCCGCAGCCAGTGTGTCCGCACTCACGCACTACGTGCCGCCGCAAGGCGCCAGCCACTGCCACTTACACCCAGCAGGCGTTCCAGCGTCCACAAATCGGAAAACTCGGTTACGGCATCTGTTCCAGTCACTGGCTGCCCATCCTGATCTTCCACAAGGCTGATCTGGTCGGACACAATACGCACATCCACGGCAGCACCCACACCAACATCCAGCTGGGTCAGGCGCACATCCTCAATAGCCAGTGAGCGCAGAGCCTGAATATCGGTCCGCTGCTTATGTCCTGCGGCTTCCCGCGCCGTTATGGCGGCATCGAACGAGGCATAAACTGCGGGGGTCAGGTAGGTTTTGAGCACATCCCGGTTCCCCTGTGCATACGCACCAACAATCTGGGTAAACACGGTCTGCACACTCATCAGGAACTGCTGCGGGTTAAAGGTTGCATCCTGCTGATGGATGTCAGCCAGCAACTGGCCAACACGGGTGCCGGGAGCGGGCACATCGTACTCAACTGCGGGACCTGTGGGTTCAACCTTGCTTTCCACCGCACGCGGGGCAACTTCCGCACGGGGGGGCATCGGCATGGTGGGGGGCTGAATACCAACGCGCTTACCCAGAACACTCCGCAACCGCAGAGCCAGAAAAGCGGCTACCAAAGCCAGAAGAACCAGATCGACCGGAAAGTGGTCGAGAGAAAAATCCATCTGTTGAACGTCCACCAAGCTGCCTGCACAAAGCTTTTGCAGGTTTGTATATTGTAAGGGAAACCCGCTTTCCCTTGGGCTCTCTTTATCACATAGTCACGACGGACTGCGGATACAATGAATACCAGCCCGCCCGCCCTTGTAAAAGACCATTCCTGTTTTTTAAAACCAGTCAGGCAACCATGATCATACTGCGTCATTGCGAAAGTGAGTTCAACCGCCTGTATAACCTGAGCGGGCGGGACCCTGCTGTTACGGACCCATCGCTCTCCGCCCACGGGCAGGACCATGCTTATGCTTTGGTAGAGGAGCTGAGCCATAAGGGAATCAGCCGTATTCTGGTCTCCCCTTTTACGCGGGCCTTACAAACGGCGGCTCCCATAGCCCGCGCTCTGGGGCTGACACCGCAAATTACACCCCTTGTGCGTGAACGGGGCATGTACTCGTGCGATGTAGGTTCTCCTGCATCGGTTCTGGCGCAGGACTGGCCGCACCTCGATTTTTCGCATCTGCCTGAACAGTGGTGGTCTCCCCTGCCGGAGCCAGACCATGCCCTAAGCCAACGTGCAGAGCACTTTCGCCAGCAAATGCGGCGGGAAGCACAGGATGGTCAGACTCTGGTGGTCTCGCACTGGTGGTTCCTGCTCGAACTCAGTGGCCAAAGTCTGGAAAACGGGGACTGGCTTCCCCTTTCTCCGTAAAAACCCAAGCTACGCTGGAGCGTCTGCCCTACGCACATTCCTGCCCGGTTCCGCCCGATTGGAGTGTTGGCTAACCCGGCGGGTCATGCTACCGCCTAAGAGAACCCAATACGTTTGAGAGCAGGAAGCTGTCATCAATGTCCGATACTGCCCAGTCCGTTCCGCCCGCCCTGCCACTGGCCATTAACCTCCAGTACACGCGCGATCTTTCCTTTGAAGTGCCCGTTGGGGCAGAAATTTTTGCCACCCTGCGTGCCCAGCCCCAGATCGGTGTGAACATTGATGTGCAGGCCAACCGCCTGCAGGATGACCAGATGATTTACGAGGTCACCCTGAGCATCAAGGCTGAAGCCAAGGAAGCCCCGGAAACGGAAAACGGCCCCGCTGGACGCACCGTCTTCCTGACGGAGCTGGTCTATGCTGCGGTTGTAACCCTGACCAACCCGCCCGCCGAACTGGTGGAGCCGATCCTGCTGGTTGAAGTCCCCCGTCTGATCTTCCCCTTCGCACGCAACATCATCAGCGATGTTACGCGGGACGGCGGCTTCCCCCCCATCGTGTTGCAGCCGATCGACTTTGTGGCTCTGTGGCAGGCCCGCCGCGCTGAATTCCCCGAAGCAGCAGGCCACGCATAAGCACACTGGCCACTACGGCACCGCTTGCAAAAAACCCGGCTCCCCTGTGGCGCCGGGTTTTTTGTTATGAGGTAAAAGCCCCCAAAGCTTCCAGCATGGCCGGGGCATCTGGCGTTGTAGCAACGTCAACAGGACCCAGCCAGCCAGCCTCACGGACGGCCTGCGCTACGGCATCGGATATAACCACAGCCCGCAAGGACCGTACCTGCGCGCGCAGTGTTCCACGTGGCACACCAGCCAGCCAGTTTTGCGCGCTCTGGGCAGAAAAAAACAGAATGGCCGCAATCTGACGGGCGTGTAGTGCCTGCCTGAGCGTTGCGGGAAAATCGGCCACGGCCTCAGCCCGATATGCCACCCTACGCACGACTTTAAAACCATGCGCCCGCAGGGTATTCGCCAGATCCATTCCCTGACCGGCACCAGAAAAAAGCAGAAGCGGCCCCTGCCCCGACTTACAGCGCCCAGCCACCAGCAGGGCTAACGCCTGCGCATCACCACGAGCGCTCCATACAGTTGTAAAACCAGCGGCCTGTGCTTTTTGGGCTGTACGGTTCCCTACGGCAAAAACTGGCACCGACAAACTGACGGCCTCTGCCGCTGCGCCAACAGCCTGCCCGCTGGTCAACAACAAGGCGGCAGGGTGCCTAGGCAAATGCCCTACAGCACAGCGCTCTATGCGTAGAGCTGGGGCCCGAACCGGCACCCACCCAGACTGGGCAACGGCAGACGCCGTCTCGCTCAATCCCGGTTCGGGCCGGGTGATAATAACACCACGCAGCGGCATGGGCCTCTGGCCTGTTACGCGTTTTCCTCAAATATATCGGCCGGGCTGTCTTTACGCAGACTGCACCCAAGTTCGTGCCCAAGCCGTGCGGCATCCTCTGGTGCACCGCTGATGCTCCGTTTGAGCAGGAAGGAGCCGTCCTCCCGCGCTACAAGGCCAGTCAGGTGCAGTTTGGGGGCATCCCCCGCCACAACGGGAATCATCTGCGCATACCCTCCTATGGGAGTACGGCATGACCCATCCAGCTCTGCCAGCAGAGCGCGTTCGGCAGTAGCAACAGCCCGTGCTTCGTAATCTTCTATCGCGGCCAGCAGTTCGCGCAGTTCAATATCGTCCTCACGTACTGTCACCCCGACAATACCCTGCCCTGCGGCTGGCACCATAACGGTAGGAGACAGAACAATGCTGGCGCGCTCAGCCATACCCAGCCGACGCAGGCCAGCCAGCGCAAGCAGTGTGGCATCACACTGGCGGGCGGCCAGTTTGTCGAGTCGGGTCTGCACGTTGCCACGCAGGAGGCCAAACCGAAGGTCCGGTCGGACATGGAGCATCTGTGCCTGACGACGCACAGAGGCGCACCCGACCAGTGCATTCTGCGGAAGGGCCGAATAGGGGTCGTCCGGGTTGGACTGCTCCAACCGGGGGCCGAGAATCAGGGCATCGCGCGCATCTTCCCGCTTGAGCGTGCAGGCAAGCACCAGCCCCGGCGGCAATGTTGTTTCCAGATCCTTGAGGCTATGCACGGCAAAATCAATCCGCCGGTCAGCCAGTGCCTCATGAATTTCCTTGGCAAACAGCCCCTTACCGCCAATTTCCGCCAGACGCCGGTTCTGCACCTGATCACCTGTGGTGTTGATCTGGTGTTCCTGAAACGCGTTCATATCCCGCAATATGGGGCAGAAGCGTGTCAGCGTTGTCAGGAATGCGCGTGTCTGAACAAGCGCAAGCGGTGACCCACGCGTACCTACCCGTAAAGGCAGGGAGTGACGTCCCGAATGGCTGCCTGCCTTTTTCTGGCGTGCAGCAGCTTCCGCCGCAACCTCCTGCAAAGCGGGAGAAAGGACGGTTGAGGAAGGGTAGGCTGAATCCATAAGATGTGTCTATTACCGGGAATGGAGAAAGGACAAGATACGATGAAGCCCGGCTGGTCTGAAAAACTTGCGCGACCGGAAAAACATTCCGCCCCTCCCCATCCGTTGCATCCGTGCAAGAATACCGCTTTTTTTATGGTGCGTCCATGAGTGTCTCTTCCGCCACGACTCAGCCTGCCGGGCCAGTTCTGGCCATTGAATCTTCCTGCGACGAAACAGCCTGTGCGATTCTGTCTCCCGATGGCACCTGCCTTGCCCAGCGCGTTGTCTCGCAGGATGGACATGCGGATTTTGGCGGCGTGGTGCCAGAAATAGCCGCGCGCGCCCATTTGGCGCTGCTGCCCGGTCTGGTGCAGGCAACATTGCAGGATGCTGGCATGGACGCCACGGACCTTGCCTTTATAGCCGCCAGCACCGGGCCGGGCCTGATTGGCGGACTGATTGTTGGCACCAGTTTTGCCAAGGGGTTGGCTCTGGCCCTGAACATCCCCTTTGTAGCCGTCAACCATGTAGAAGCCCACGCCCTGACAGCCCGCCTACCCGGAATTGTGCCCGGTGGCGCGCCCTTCCCTACCTGCTCCTGCTGGTCTCAGGCGGGCACTGCCAGTGCATTGCGGTGGAAGGGGTCGGTCGTTACCGCAAGCTGGGCGGCACCATAGATGATGCGGCGGGTGAGGCCTTTGACAAGGTAGCCAAGATGATTGGCCTTGGCTGGCCCGGCGGACCGGCGGTGGAAAAACTGGCCCGCCAAGGCAACCCGGATGCCATAGCCCTCCCCCGCCCACTCCTGCACCGACCGGGATGTGACTTTTCCTTTTCCGGGCTAAAAACCGCCATTGCACAAAAACTGGCACCTTTTGGCTCCAGCGCGCTACCCCACCAGTTTGCCGCCGACCTTGCCGCGTCCTTTCAGCAGGCGGTGGCCGATGTTGTGGCCGACCGCATCAACCATGCTCTGGATATGATGCCGCAAGCACACCTCTTGGTCGCCGCGGGTGGTGTTGCCGCCAACACCACGCTGCGCGCCCGCCTAGAGGCCGTAGCCCAGCAGCGAGGCCTACGCTTTGCCGCACCACCGCTCAAACTCTGCACGGACAACGCCGTCATGGTTGGCTGGGCTGCCCTTGAAACATGGCGCGAAAATGCCGAGCGCGGCCTGCCGCCTCTCAACAACACCACGTTGCGCCCACGCCCACGCTGGCCATTGGAAGAAATGGCCCAACGCTTTGAACCCGGTCAGACCCCTGCATGAACTACAGACACATCTACCACGCTGGCAATTTTGCCGACTGCATGAAGCACACCCTGCTCGTCACTCTCCTTCAGCATTTTTTGCGCAAGGACTCGCCTTTTCTGGTCATGGACACCCATGCGGGTCTTGGCCGATACGACCTTGAAAGCCCCGAAGCTGAAAAAACCGGCGAATACCGCGAGGGCATTGGAAAACTCTGGTCCGAAGCGCCAGACAGCCCACTGAGCCCATGGCTGGAACTGGTCCGCAAAGCGGGAGGCCCACGCTATTATCCCGGTTCGCCGTTGCTGGCATCGCTGATGCTGCGCCCACAGGACCAGTTGATCTGCTGCGAAAAACACCCGCAGGATAAACGTACCCTCTACCGCCTGTTTGCAGGCCAGACCAACGTGTCCGTGCACGAACGTGATGCGTATGAAGGCCTGCGTGCGCTCCTACCCCCCAAAAACGCCAGACGCGGCCTTGTGCTGATTGATCCACCGTTTGAAGAACCCGGCGAGTTTGACCGGCTGGCAGAGGCACTCCAGACCATTCGCTCCCGCTTTGCTACGGGGATGGTTGCCGTATGGTACCCCATCAAACACAGAACGCCGGTGCGCCAGTTCCATACCAACGTGGAACTGGCCGGGCACCGTAACGTACTGGTTGCTGAGCTCCTGATGCGCCCGCCCCATAACCCCGACATGCTGAATGGCGCGGGGCTTCTGGTGATCAAACCACCTTATGGGTTTGCCGAGCAGGCACAACTGCAACTGGACCGCTTGAAAACGGCGCTTGGTGCGTTTGAAGCCATTGTGAGCGAACTCGTAGCGGAATAACGTCCACGCCCCGCCCAACCGGCGGGGCATCCAACAGCGCGCTCGCCAAAATTAGTGGTGCTCACCTTTAAGCAGGTTGTGCCACATATCCGTTGCAAACCCTTGCACGCCCGCTGCCAGAATCTGCACCCCGATGCACAGCAGAACCAGAGCCGCCAACCGGCTGACAATGCGCGTACCGGTAACCCCCAGCATGGACACTAGTTTTTCGGAACTGGAATAAGCGGCCCAAACAATAAGCACCACGCAAATGGCTGCAATTGTTGTGCCAACCGTATAGGCCCAAAAAGACTGGCCCGACGGACAGCCAGAGCCGAGGGCAATGGCGACCGCAATGGTGCCCGGTCCCACAGTAAACGGCATGGCCAGCGGAAAAAATGCAGAATCCGCCCAGTTGGGCGCCATAACCGTGCGCCCGCCCTGTAGCGCCTGCTTTTCCTTCTGCGCTTCCACAATTTCGGGGCTTTGCAGCAAAGCCCAAGCCCGTACGGCCACAACCAGACCACCCGCCACACGCAGGGCATTCACGGTTATGCCAAAAAACGCCAGTACAATGCTCCCCAGCCAGAGCGAAACAATGACCAGCATAAAAGAGTAAAACGAAACCAGTCGCGCCAGCGCCATAATCTCCTGCTGGGAACGACCAGCAGAAGCCTGCGCAAAAATAAGCGCTGCGCCAAACGGGTTTACGATGGAAAAAAGAGCAGGAAACGCGAGCAGAAAGGAAGAAGCCGCAGTTCTGATAACATTACCGCTTAGCAGAATTTCGGGGAGATGAACCGACATAACCCTGCCCAGAACTCCAATGGGGAAAAACAGCGCCCGACTATAAAACGGGTCAAAGAGGAACGTTTGTGACGTCCCGGCTGTCCTTATAGGTTTTTACAAAACGCGAAACCAGAGCAATATCTCCCGGCGGATAGCACAGGTTAGCATTGCTGCCATCTTCCAATGGCCACACGTTCAGCCCGATATCATTGTAAATTCGGACAAAGCTGTCCCCCACATGCCAGAAGGCCAGCCGAAGCCCCTGCTGCAACGCCAGGTCACGCAAACGCCAGATGGCAGAAATACTGTCATCTTCCTCACCGGCGGGGTCACCCAACCCGATCAGCACATTATCCCGGCAGATAAAGGGGATAACCGCCTCTCCCGCCTCACCTTCCACAAAGCCTTCAGGCTTCATGCTGGCTATGTCCGGCAGGGCATGTTCGAGGGTTCCGTAATGCTTGGCCTCATCTTCCGTCCATATCTGGATGGGAATACGTGCTGGCCACATAAGGCGCGCCAGCACCACCAGCGCCAACAGCACGGCCAATGCGACCGTCCAACGCACCGCCCCATGCGCGGGGGACGAGAGCATAAGCTGCCACCAGCTCCCCATGCCAGCATGGCGTGTCGCCAGCGCTATAACGCACCCAAAGAGCAGCAACAGACACAACAGATTGGAAAAAGAGAGCGGTTCGCTCAACAGCTTGGCCCGCCGGTAATAGCAGTTCCGGAACGGGGCGATGAACAGGGCGGACAGGCCCAGCATAAACGGCACAAAAATAGTGTTGCCGCGCAGGAAGGTCATAACCGTTGCAAGCAGCAGAAGCCCCAAAGCCCCCCGCCATGCCAACGTGACCCGTTGCGAAAGGCCAATAGCCAGACTGATCAGCGCAACCCCCATAAGGGAGAGCAGGTAATTCCCACCCATATGCACTAACCCGGCGAACGTATCGGGCAGCATGGAGAATTTGGGCACAGGCTCCATCAGCACAAGGCAGAGCAGCAGCACCCCACAAAGCGAGACCGTTCCTGTTGCCACGGCAACGGAAAAAGCCGCTTCGCTCTCGCGCACAACCTGGCTGGGCCTGCGACGTACAACCTGCGCATCCACAGTCTTGTTACGGTTTTTCTTTTTAGCGAGAGCCGCATCCCCACGCAGGAAAAGCTCATGCCCGGCAAACATGATCCCCGCCAGAAAGAGCGGGATGATGTAATAAAAAAGCCGGAAGATCAGCACCATGCCCAAAATCTGTGGGGCGGGCATATAGGGACCAAGGGCTAACAGCATGGCACCATCAAACACACCAAGCCCACCGGGTACGCTGGCAACCAGCCCTGCCGTGTACGACGCAATATAGATGGCCAGAAAAGAGCCGAAATCCACCCCGCATCCTTTGGGCAGCAGCACAAAGGCTATGCTGGCGGTTGCGGCCACCTCTGCCGCTGCCACCAAGGTTTGCATGATGGCCATACGGGGAGTGGGCAGTTCGATCACCCATTTCCGAAAGCGGAACTCCCGCACCCGGAATGCCAGCCCGATATACCCGGCCACCGCCAGCCACAACAGTCCCCCCACAAAGGCCAGCACCGCTTGCGGCACGCGGTTGCCAATACCCGGCAGAACAGCAGGTTCCAGAATAAGCACGGCGCCAATCAGCACCGCTGCACCCAGCAAATAGGTCGCGGAGCAGAAGGCTATGATCTGGGTAATGGCAAAGGCGTTTACGCCCCAGTTCCGGTACAGCCTATACCTGACCGCGGCACCAGAAACGGCGGAAAACCCCAGATTATGCGACAACACATACGAGCAGAAGGCCGCAAAAGCAGCCCGGCGGAATGGCAACTGGTCATAACCGACCTGTATGACGGCCAGCCGGTCGTAAAAAGAGAGAATGAAGTAGGACAGCAGGGTACAACCCACGGCAGCCCATAACTGAATAGCAGGAATAGCCTCCATGGCCTGCCGGATATCCGCCATTTTCAGATGTCGCACTTCGTGCAGCACCACAACAATGGCGGCGACCATGAGCAGCAGTCCGACCAGATGAGGCAGGTGCTTCAGCCGTTTTTTCCACCCGGTTTCTCCTGCATGGAGGTCAGGCTGCGGGCTGGAGGACTGAACCTTCTGCGTCATCTGCTGCTACCAGCCCCTGCTTAAGCCTGCGCTTCCCGCAGGAGGGCGGCATCAATAAGGGCAATGGTTTCGGGCACACCGTACAGCGCGACAAACCCACCAAAACGTGGCCCCTCTTTTTGCCCAAGCAGGACCTCGTACAGGCAGCCAAACCAGCTTCTCAGCGGTTCAAACGCATGTCTCTTGCCAATTTCAAAGACAAGATTCTGCAAAGCTGAAGCATCGGCAGGCTCGCCTTCAAAACCCCGCAGGGTTTCCGCCAGATCCACCAGTGCCGCGCGCTCTTTGTCCGTCGGGGCACGGAAGGTTTTGGCCGGACGGACGAAGTCCGCGTAATAGGCAATGGCATGTTTGACCAGATTGGCCAGCATGGGGTGCGTTTCGGGCGAGACGGCAGCATCGTACCGGCGGATAAAGCCCCACAGCACTTCTGGCGTGTCCGCATTGGCCACACTGGCCAGATTGAGCAGCATCCCAAACGGCACGGGGCTACCTGCGTTAGCGGGCACGGTCCCTTTGTGAATAAACCACGCGGGGTTTGCCCGCAGGTCATTCCCCGTCGGGTTTTCTGCCTGCAACGCACGCGCCTTGTCCGCGTGGGTCAGATAGTCATCCGCCGTTTTGGGGATCACATCAAAATAGAGCCGCTTGGCGCGTTGGGGCTGGTTGAACATGAACTGGCCCAGACTTTCGGGCGGGGCGTAACGCAGCCACTCCTCAACCGAAAGACCATTGCCCTTGGACTTGGAGATTTTCTGCCCCTGCTCATCCAAAAACAGCTCGTATGTCAGACCTGCTGGCGGGGTGCCGCCCAGAATTTTGCAAATCCGGCCAGACAAACGCACACTGTCGATCAGGTCCTTGCCCGACATTTCGTAATCAACGCCCAGCGCATACCAACGCATGGCCCAGTCGGCCTTCCACTGCATTTTGGCATGGCCACCGGTTACCGGTGTTTCAAACACCTCACCCGTTGCAGGGTCGGTCCAGCGTACGGTACCGGCTGCGGCATCAATGGCGTCCATTTTAACCTGCATGACTTCACCCGTATGCGGGTGCAGCGGTAGGACCGGGGAATACGTTGCCCGGCGGTCTGGCCCCAGAGTTGGCAGAATAACCGCCAGAATCTCGTCATGCACTTCCAGCACGCGCCTAAGTGCGGCATCAAACCGCCCGGAGGTATAATACTGGGTGGACGAGGCAAATTCGTATTCAAACCCAAAACTGTCGAGAAAAGCGCACAGTCTGGCGTTGTTATGCGCAGCAAACGACTCGTGGGTACCAAATGGGTCCGGCACGCGGGAGAGGGGCTGCCCAATATACTTTTGCAGCATGTCGCGCTGGGGCACATTGTCCGGCACCTTGCGCAGCGCGTCCATATCATCCGAAAAAGCCAGCAGGCGCGAGGGGCGGCCAGTCAGCGCCGTGTAGGCCTGACGCACCCATGATGTACGGGCCACCTCACCAAAGGTGCCAATATGGGGCAGGCCCGAGGGACCATACCCGGTTTCCAGCAGAGCCGGACGCTCATCGGCGCCGTTGCTGCTACGAGTTGCAACATGATCGGCCAGTTTGCGTGCCTCTTCAAAAGGCCACGCGCGCGGAAGATCGGAAGCGGGTGCTGTTTGGCTATCTGACATGCGCGGGAAGCTATGAATTGCGTGGCACCCGGTCAATGCAAAAACGCGCAGGGCACCCTTTGGAGTGTAATTTTTACCACCATTGACCCCGCAAACACTCCGCTCCATCCTCCTTCCCATTCAAGACGCCCATAACAAAAGGTCAAACCCGAGTCATGCGCCGCACCTCCGCACTCATCCTTATTGGTAACGAAATCCTTTCTGGCCGCACACGGGACGACAACATCCAGTTTTTAGCACTCCGACTGGGAGAACTGGGGATTCCGCTGGTTGAAATCCGCGTTATTCCCGATATCCGAGAGACCATCGTCAACACGGTCACAGAACTGCGGGCCCGCTTTGATGAAGTGTTTACGACCGGCGGTATTGGCCCCACGCATGATGACATCACATCCCCCTGCGTGGCCGAAGCCTTTGGCGTACCGTGGGAAATTCATCCGCCCACATTTACCCTGCTGGAAGACCGCTTTGGGCGGGAAAACTTTAACCCGGCCCGCCAGCGCATGGCCAAACTGCCAAAAGGGGCAACCCCCATTGCCAACCCCGTATCCATTGCGCCGGGCTTTACCATAGGCAACGTGCATGTGCTGGCAGGGGTGCCACGCATTATGCGCGCCATGTTTGAGGAACTGGCCCCAACATTACAAAAAGGGGCGCCCGTTTTTTCGCGCACATGGCACACCACATCGCTCTATGAGGGGGCACTGGCCGATGGGCTGGAGGCCATTCAGGACCGCTTTCCAGACCTCGACCTTGGCTCCTACCCCTTCCACCGCGAGGACGGTCGCCACGGCGTAGCGCTTGTTGCCAAGGGGCAGGATGTTCAGCACGTTAACGAGGCGGCTCAGGCTATTCATGACCTGTTAAAAGAAAAAGGCGGCTCACCCGTGGAAGGTGAACCGCCCGTCTGATTCCGGTCAGTCTGTCATCACTGCCCGCCAAACACTGGCCGTGTCCCTGTTATGGGCGGTCAGTGCAGGGCTTCGCGCCCCATTGCCAGAAACTTCTCGCGCCGCAGTTCCTTCAACTGTTCTGGCGTCAGAGGCAGCAGTTCCTTGAGGGTTGCCGCCAGTGCGCCACCCACAGCGTCCATTGCAGCAGCCGGGTCACGCTGTGCGCCACCCACAGGCTCGGGAATAATCTGGTCGATCAGCCCCAGACGCTTAAGATCCTGCGCCGTCAGACGGAGAGTTTCCGCCGCTGTGCTGGCCTGTTTGGGGTCACGCCACAGAATGGACGCACAGGCTTCGGGCGAAATAACGGAATAAATAGCGTGCTCGAGCATGAGCACCCGGTCACCCGCGCCCAGAGCCACAGCCCCACCTGACCCACCTTCGCCAATAACGGTGGCAACCAGCGGAACGGGTGCGTCAAAACAGGTGGCAATAGAGCGGGCAATGGCCTCGGCCTGCCCACGCTGCTCGGCATCAATCCCCGGCCATGCGCCTGCGGTGTCGATAAAGGTGAGAATCGGCAGCTTGAACTGGCCAGCCATCTTCATCAGCCGCTGGGCTTTGCGGTAGCCTTCTGGCCGGGCCATGCCAAAGTTATGCTGCAGCCGTGTTTCAAGGTCCGAGCCACGCTCGGTCCCGATCACAACAACGGGCATACCGTCAAAACGGCCAATACCACCAATAATGGCCTTGTCATCACCAAACAGCCGGTCACCTGCCAACGGCGTAAAATCCGTTATGAGCCGACCAATATAGTCCTGCGTATGCGGACGCTGGGCATGACGGGCCACCTGCACTTTCTGCCATGGCGTAAGCTTGGCGTAGATCGTGCGCAGGTGCTTTTCCGCCTTTTCAGAAAGGCGGGCCGTTTCTTCTTCAATGTTGACCCCTTCGGGGTCGGTCATCTGCCGCAGTTCGTCGATCTTGTTCTCAAGTTCGGCGACGGGCTTTTCAAAATCCAGGAACTGACGCATGAGCAAAGCCGATAGCACAATGGCGCTTAAAGCCAAGTCACTTCGTGCATCCAAATGTGTTCGGAGTGTGCTTTTTAGCTCTCAGACGCCCGAACCGTCCCCTTGACTGGCTGCCAGAGGGTGGTGTTGCGCCACAACCTGCTTCAGCCGCTCGGTCTGCACATGCGTATAAATCTGGGTAGTGGCGATGTCCGCATGTCCCAGCAACATTTGTAGCGCCCGCAGGTCCGCCCCATGCGTCAGCAGGTGGGTCGCAAAGGAATGGCGGAGCACGTGGGGAGACAAACGAGCCGGGTCCAGCCCCGCCTTAAGCCCCACATCATGCAGGATCCGGTCAAACGCCTGACGAGTCATGGCGCGAGAGGGGTCTCGCCCGGGAAAAAGATAAGGGCTGTTCAAACCGCTATCGGCCTGCACAAGCGCCTGCGCCGCCTGACGCGCACTGTCGGACAGGGGAACAAGCCGCTCCCGCCCCCCTTTACCGCGCACGCTCAACATCCGCTGGTCTCCTGCCAGAGCCTGCCGGGGCAGAGCCAGCAGTTCGGAAATGCGCAGACCGGACGCATACAGCAGCTCCAATGCCGCCCGTGCGACAAGTGCACGATGTTTTTTGGCAGCAGAGGCACCCTCCGGCTCCGCGCAGGCATCCAACAACGCCAGAACTTCCGATTCGGACAAAAAACGCGGCAAAGCCTGCTCAGCGCGTGGAGAATCGAGATGCTCTGCCGGATTGTCCGTCCGCATCCCTTCCCGCAACAGAAACAGGTAATATTGCCTTATGCACGACAGACGGCGCGCAACCGTCCGGCGCGACTGCCCCTGAGCCGACAGATCCGCCAGCCAGTTGCGCAAACCATCGGTTGTAGCGGTGTGCAAAGTCTGCCCCACACGCTGCAAACTCTGGGCACAGGAGTCGAGGTCTGCCTGATAGGCCGCTAGAGTGTTTGGGGCTGCTGCACGTTCAGCAGCCTGCATCTCCAGAAAAAGTTCCACGCCCCGGTTCCACTATCTTACGGATGTGCAGGAGCCGGTGCCGTGGGAGAAATAGTGGGCTGCGCAGGTGCCATAGGCACAACCGGTGTGACCACCGGGGCCGCAGGTGGGGGTGGCACCGCAACAGAAGGGGCCGTAACCGCCGTATCTGCCGCAAATGGCAGGTCATGGTGCACCGCCTGCTGCACAGGAGGGTGGCCGGTCAGCCCCAGAGCGGCAAAACCTCCCAGCGCACCAAGAACAACAACGGCAAAAACGATCAGAACCATACGGCTCATACGGGTTGGCTCCCCTAACAACAGATATAGGTGTGTTCTTTCTGCTCTATGTTAAGCTAGGCCTCATGTCATCACGTATCTCCTCCCCCTCCCCCAAACCGCGGACCCGCCACCCATCCCGCTTGATCTGGAGCGGATTGTCCGCAACCACTCCCATAACGGCATGACGTCTGGGCGCAGCATTGTGCTGGTTGGCCTTATGGGTGCTGGCAAAACAACCGTTGGCCGCCACCTTGCCGCCAGACTCGGCCTGCCTTTTGTTGATGCCGATGTCGAGATTGAACGGGCTGCTGGCTGCTCCATAGCCGATGTTTTCCAACTTTATGGCGAAAGCGCGTTCCGTGACGGTGAACGCCGTGTGATTCGCCGCCTGCTGGAAGGCCCCCCCATGGTGCTGGCCACCGGTGGGGGTGCGTTCATGGATTCCCAGACGCGGGCGCTGGTGCGCAGGCAGGCTGTTTCGGTCTGGTTGCGCTGCCCGCTCCCTGTCCTTCTCCGCCGTGTTGCCGGGCGTACGCACCGCCCCCTGCTCAACACCGCATCGCCAAGGGATGTGCTGGACAGGCTGATGACCATTCGCCACCCGATCTACGCCGAAGCCGAGATTATTGTCGATTGTGGAGAGAACAACGTGGAACACACCACAACTCGCGTTATGGAAGCCCTTGCCCTGTCCCGCCGTCCGCTGCGCTTACCTGTCTCTCTGGCCCGCGCCGCCTACGATGTGGTGATCGGCACGGATCTGATCAGCCGGGCGGGTGCGCTACTGGCCCCTGTTCTGCCGCAGAAAAACGTTATCATCATCACTGATAACAATGTAGCGCCGCTTTACCTGCAAAAGCTGGAGGATTCGCTGCACGAAACGGGCGTACGCACCCGCAGCCTGCGCGTAGAACCCGGCGAACAGAGTAAATGCCTGACAGTTTACCAGACTCTAACAGACACGATTCTGGAACAGGGCGTGGAGCGGCGGACAACCATTATTGCCCTCGGCGGTGGCGTAGTAGGTGACCTTGCCGGATTTGTGGCGGCCACCACCCTGCGCGGCCTGCCCTTTGTACAAATTCCCACCACCTTGCTCTCGCAGGTCGATTCTTCGGTCGGCGGCAAAACCGGCATCAACACGCGCTGGGGCAAAAACCTACTTGGGGCCTTCCACCAACCTCTGTGTGTGCTGGCGGATGTCACCACCCTCAGCACGCTCCCCCGGCGCGAACTGGTCGCAGGATATGCGGAAATTGTTAAATCTGGCCTGATTGGCGACCCCGCTCTGTTTGAGTGGTGCGAAAAACACGGCGCCGCTGTTCTGGAACAGGAGCCTGAAGCACTAGCCGAAGCCGTCCGGCAGGCCTGCGCGTTCAAGGCCCGCGTTGTGGCGGGGGATGAGCGTGAGGAACAGAAGAGTAATGGCCGGGCCTTACTCAACCTCGGCCACACCTTTGGCCACGCACTGGAAGCAGAGCTGGGTTACGATGGCCGCCTGCTACACGGCGAAGCTGTGTCTATTGGGTTACACTTGGCCTTTGTTCTTTCCGTCCGGCTTGGTCTTTGCCCGGCAGAAGATCAACTCCGCGTAACCCGGCATCTGGAGAATCTGAATATGCCTGCGCATATTCGCGACCTTTCCCAGACTTTCCGCGTGGACGATCTGATGGCTCACATGCAGCGTGACAAAAAAATGCAGGACGGGCGGCTATCTTTTGTTCTTGTCCACGGAATCGGCCGAGCATTCACAACGCAGGATGTACCGGCCGATACTGTAAGGGAAATTCTCATTGAGGACGGTGCACAGGCCTGAAATCTGGGGTTTGTAATTTTATTGCGGGCAAGTTGCATTTTTGCAACTTAGCCTCAATTCCGCCTTATTCTGGCGCGAGAGCAGGGCTCACATCTGCTATTGCAGAGCTATTGGACACAATGGGCGAAAACCGCAGCATGGCACATGCAACAAATTCATATTCATGCTGCGAAATGATCTGTTGCAACGAAAGCACTGCTGTGTCTTTTAGTCGACAAGAGTATGAGCGGTTCGCTTACCCAGTTCGGGGACAGCAATCGCTCGATACGAATTTTGGTGCATCGGGTGGCTTTGTTCGCCAGTAGTTGGTAGAACAGAATCACCTAGATGAAATATTGAGGGCAAAAAATGCGTCTCCGCACGGCGTTACTCGCAACAACACTGATGGCAGCGGCTCCGGCGGCCGCATCCGCCACCACCATTACCGGCCCGTATGTCGACCTTGGCGGCGGCTACGACCTGACCCAGACCCAGACGTTCAAAACCAAAGCTGCTCCGGACAATGTTTATTCCGGCAAAGTTGGTCACAAAAGCGGCTGGACCGGTTACGGCTCCTTCGGTTGGGGCTTCGGCAACGGCCTGCGCGCTGAAGTGGAAGGCACCTACCTGCGTTCCAACCTGAGCGGCTCCTTTGGTGATGGCGTCCGCAACCGTGGTAAGGATTCTTCCTACGGCGGTTTCGTCAACGTGCTGTATGACTTCGACCTGACGAAGTTCGGCATCAACAATGTTCCGGTTACGCCGTTCATTGGTGCCGGTGCTGGTTACCTGTGGACGCAGGAACATCACAGCTTCACTGGTGGTGGTGAAACCGCTGCTGGTTACCGTGGCACAAAAGGTGGCTTTGCTTACCAGGCCATCGTCGGTGCAGCATTCGATACGGGCATTCCTGGCTTCCAGGTTACCGCTCAGTACCGCATGATCGGTCAGCCGGGCTCCTTCCGTAACGGTCAGTTCACGGACGCCAGCGTACCGACCAACGAAACTAGTGTTGACCATCGCTTCAACCACCTGTTCATGGTTGGCCTGCGTTATGCGTTCGACACGGCTCCGCCGCCCCCGCCGCCGGCTGCTCCGATCGTTGCTGCTCCGGCTCCGCTGCCAGCACGTTCCTACCTCGTGTTCTTCGATTGGGACAAATCTGTCCTGAGCGCACGTGCACGCCAGATCGTGGCTGAAGCTGCTCAGGCTTCCACCCACGTTCAGACGACCCGCATCGAAGTTAACGGTTACACCGATAACTCCGCAGCACACCCCGGCCCGCGCGGCGAAAAGTACAATCTGGGCCTGTCCCTGCATCGTGCTGAAAGCGTGAAGGCTGAACTGATCCATGACGGTGTTCCGGCTGCTGCCATCGACATCCATGGTTACGGTGAAGCTCACCCGCTGGTCCCGACCGGCCCGAACACCCGCGAACCGCAGAACCGCCGCGTGGAAATCATCCTCCACTAATCGGTCTGCTCCGGGTTACTTCGGAACAAAAAAAGGGAGGTGCCTTCGGGCACCTCTTTTTTTATGCCTTGCAGCTTAATTTCCCGCTGCGCATATTTTGTTATTTCCCGAGGGAACTTTACCCCACTATTTCCTTCGCTTTATTACAATGCTTCCAAGAAAAGGGCATTCACGTCACTTAATTCCCTGCGGGATATGGCGTGCAAAACCCCACACCCAAAATTAGATGCGGTTGTTTTCTCAAGATTTTTTCAGAAACATCCCGCGATGCCTCACCCTAAGTTAAGTATTTCCTGACTTAACCAAATAAAAACTCATTCCATCACATTCGGCCTTCAGGCCTTACCAAGCGCCTCCATCGTATTGTTGCAAATACATCACTATACTTCCCTTACGCATAGCCAACGGCCCGCGTTCTGAAACCCCCAGCCATGCATCCTCGTATTAGCCATCTGACTAACCCTGCGCAGGCCAAACGGTTGGCGGGCAAGTCTAACAGATGAAATGTTGAGGACCTTACAATGCGTTTCCGCTCGGCGTTACTTGCAACGACATTGACCGTGGCGGCTCCAGCGGCCGCATTTGCAACCACAATTACAGGCCCGTATGTCAACATAGCTGGTGGCTACAATCTGGTTCAAAACCAACATGCGCACTTTGCCGCTGCACCGGGAGCAACACCACCGGGCGGCACCTCGTCCCAGCTCCGTCACAACACCGGTTTTACTGGCTTTGGTGCATTTGGCTGGGGTTTTGGCAATGGCCTGCGCACTGAAATAGAAGGCGTTTATAACTATTCCAACATTGACCATAATCCGGGGAGCAGCGCGCCCGGTCGCACGCATGGCTCAGACCAGTCTTATGGTGGGTTTATCAATGTTCTGTATGACATTGACCTGAAGCAGTTTGGAATTGACGCGCCAATTACACCCTTTGTCGGTGTAGGTGCTGGCTACCTGTGGCAGCATTACAACCCGGTTACGACCGTATATGCCAACAATGAAGGATCGCGCCGCATTACAGGCACAAACGGAGGCTTTGCCTACCAAGGCATTGTCGGTGCTGCTTATGACACGGGCATTCCCGGTTTTCAGGTCACCACAGAATACCGCATGATCGGCCAGCCGGGTTCCTTTATGGATGGTGCTTACCATTACACAGCCAATGGTGGGGGCCAGCAATATGCTGGGCATGTGGGTTTTGACCACCGCTTCAACCATCAGTTCATTCTGGGTTTGCGCTATGCGTTTGACACAGCCCCTCCTCCGCCACCGCCCGCACCTGTTGTGGCTGCGCCGGCTCCGCTGCCCGCGCGTTCCTACCTCGTGTTTTTTTGACTGGGACAAATCGGTCCTAAGCGCACGCGCACGCCAGATTGTGGCTCAGGCGGCTCAGGCCTCCACCCATGTGCAGACCACCCGTATCGAGGTTAACGGTTATACCGACAACTCCGCTGCACACCCCGGCCCACGTGGCGAAAAATACAATCTGGGGCTGTCTCTACGCCGTGCTGAAAGTGTGAAGGCTGAACTGGTCCATGATGGTGTTCCGGCCTCTGCCATCGATATTCATGGATATGGCGAGGCCCACCCGCTTGTGCCAACCGGCCCCAACACTCGCGAACCGCAGAACCGCCGTGTGGAAATCATTCTCCACTAAGTGCGCGGAACAGCAACGGTGCAGAAAAGGAGGTGTCTTCGGGCACCTCTCTTTTTCGCCCTTGCCCTGCCGCTTTTTTTCTGAATTGTGCAGCATATGTGCTCCACACCCCCACCAACACTCCTCCAGCATCTACGCCGCTTTTTAAAATTTGGCATTGTCGGCGGTTTTGGTTTTTTATGTGATACGGGAACGGTTTACGGCCTACGCTCTGTGCTCGGGCTAAGTGCTGCTACGCTGGTTTCCTACTTTGTTGCCGCTACCTTCACATGGATTCTAAACCGTTTATGGACATTCAGGGGCGTGGGGCACCATGACCATCCAATCCTGCAATGGTTACGATTCCTCTCCGCCAACAGTCTGGGGTTCTTTCTGAACCGTGGTGTGGTTTACACCCTGTTTTACGCTTTTCCGCTCTGTGTCCACTACCCGGTTCTGGCCCTCGCTGCGGGCTGCGTGGCTGGGGCGCTAGCCAATTTCAACCTCAGCCAAAAAATGGTTTTTCGCGAAAAACCACCCACCTCTGCACTGGAACTGGCGGAGATGACTGTGGAAATCCCCTCCACAGACCACACACGCAATACGGAGCCTTAATCCTGCCCTCTTTCAGAGAAACGCGGGGTGCGCTACATTTGGCTTCAGGTTAAGAGAATACTGCGCGTTTCACCCGGCCGTGGGCATCGTTTTCCGCTTTGCGGGGTGGTGTTGCGCGCCCAACCAGTTTCAGGACTTTGCTGCCTCACGCCATGCTGACAACAAATGAAATCCGTACCGCTTTTCTGGACTATTTTGCCAGCAAGGGCCATCAGATCGTTCCCTCGTCGTCGCTTGTGCCAAGCAACGACCCAACCCTGCTGTTTACAAACGCAGGGATGGTCCAGTTCAAAAACGTGTTTACAGGGCAGGAAACACGCCCTTACTCACGCGCCACAACGGCACAGAAAGTTGTACGCGCTGGGGGCAAGCATAACGATCTGGACAACGTAGGCTATACAGCCCGGCACCATACATTCTTTGAAATGATGGGGAATTTCTCCTTTGGGGATTATTTCAAGCCGCAGGCCATTGAACTGGCGTGGAACCTGATTACCAAAGGCTTTGGCCTGCCCAAAGACAAGCTGCTTGTTACCGTTTATGCCGAGGATGAGGACGCCGCCAGCCTGTGGCGCTCCATAGCCGGGCTGGATGACAGCCGCATTATCCGTATTCCCACCTCCGACAACTTCTGGCGGATGGGTGATACCGGCCCCTGCGGTCCATGCTCCGAAATTTTTTATGACCACGGACCGGATGTCCCCGGTGGCCCTCCCGGCTCCCCAGATGAAGACGGGGATCGGTTTGTCGAAATCTGGAACCTCGTGTTCATGCAGTATTTCGAAGACCCGCCGGGCACCCGCTCTCCCCTGCCGCGCCCGTCCATTGATACGGGTATGGGTCTGGAACGTTTTGCCGCCATTATGCAGGGCAAGCGTGACAACTACGATACAGACACGTTTGTATCGCTCATCAATGCATCGTCGGAGCTTACCCATCAGGCCGTGGATGGACCGTTCAAGGCCAGCCACCGCGTTGTGGCTGACCACCTGCGCTCCACCGCCTTCCTGATTGCCGATGGCGTTCTGCCCGCCAAAGATGGTCGTGGTTACGTCCTGCGCCGGATTATGCGCCGCGCCATGCGCCACCTGCACATGATGGGCACCAAAGACCCCGTTTTTTACAAACTGCTTCCCGCCCTTATCCAGCAGATGGGCACAGCTTACCCAGAACTGGTTCACGGCGAAGCGCTGATCCGTGAAACCATGCGTGGTGAAGAAGAACGCTTCAAAGCCATGCTCGACCGTGGCCTCCACCTGCTGGAGGACGAAAAAAGCAAACTGGCTTCTGGCGCGCCACTTCCCGGCGATGTGGCCTTCCGTCTGTACGACACGTTTGGCTTCCCGCTGGATCTAACGCAGGACGCCCTGCGCGGCAGTGGCCACGATGTGGATGTCACTGGCTTTGAAGAAGCCATGACCATCCAACGCCAGCGTGCCCGCGCAGCATGGACCGGCTCGGGCGATACCGCGGTAGAAACCGTTTGGTTTGAAGCCCGGGACAAGTTCGGTGCCTCCGAGTTCCTTGGTTATTCAACCGAGCAGGCCGATGGTGAGGTGCAGGCTGTTATTGCAGGCAATGCTTTTCTGCCAGAAGCGACCGTCGGGCAGGAAGTTGCCATTCTGCTGAACCAGACCCCCTTCTATGGCGAAAGCGGTGGACAGGCCGGAGATACGGGTTTTCTGACCGCCAAAGGGCTGAAAATCGCGATTAGTGATACCCAGAAAAAAGCTGGGGACCTGATTGTGCATTACGGCACAGTGACCGAAGGCACGGTCAAACCCGGCATGGCTGTTACAGCCACAGTGGACCATGACCGCCGCTCGGCCATACGGGCGCACCATTCCGCCACGCACCTGCTGCATGAGGCCATGCGCCGCCGACTGGGTGCGCATGTCGCACAGAAGGGCAGCCTGAACACACCCGACCGCCTGCGGTTTGACGTCAGCCAGCCGCGCCCCATTACGGCGGAAGAACTGGCCGATATTGAAGCCGAGGTAAACCACCGCATCCGCCAGAATGCCGCCGTAACCACCCGGTCGATGACACCGGAGGAAGCGATTGCTGAAGGGGCAACAGCCCTGTTCGGCGAAAAATATGGCGATGAAGTCCGCGTTGTTGCCATGGGGCCTGCCGAGGATGGCAAAGGCGCATGGTCCATGGAACTCTGCGGGGGCACACACGTGAACCGCACGGGGGATATTGGCCAGTTCCGCATTGTGGCCGAAAACGGTGTTTCCGCCGGGGTGCGCCGTATTGAGGCCGTGGCAGGCAAGGCCGCTGAAGCCCTGACGGCAACAAACGAGCAGAGGCTGGCCCAGATTGCCAGCATGATGAAGGTTAGCGTGGCCGAAGCGCCCGAACGTCTGGCAACGTTGCTGGAAGAACGGCGCGCCATGGAACGCCAGATTGCCAACCTGCAACGCCAGATGGCCACAGGCAGTGTTGCCGCAGCAGGGGTGGAAAAAGTAGGCGCAGCCCGTCTGGCCACACGCAATGTGGGTGAAACCCCCGCGCGTGAATTAAAAGGACTGGCGGAAACCATTCTTAAACAGGGTGAGGCCGATGTGGTCGTGCTGATCTCCTGCGTGGATGGCAAAGGGAGCGTTGTGGCAGCAGTTGCCCCAACCCTGACCGAAAAGGTGGATGCCGTAGCATTGGTCAAGGCGGCCAGTGTGGCCATGGGTGGCAAAGGTGGCGGTGGCCGCCGCGACATGGCTCAGGCTGGCGGCCCCGATGGGCAGGCAGCCGATGCTGCATTTGCCGCCGTGCGTGATGTGCTTAAAGAGATAGTCTGACACAGACGCTCTGATAACGAAGGGCAGAATAGGAGCGCGTGTTCCCGTTCTGCCGCTTCCCCTTGGTCGGCCTTTGGCGTAAGGATTGCGTTATGTCTTTACTTGCATCTCTTAAACTTGTCGTAGCACGCCCCCATCCGGAGGCCCGGCCCTTTCTGCTGGCATCTGGCGCGGCTTCCGCCGTCAGCTACCTGCTTGGCCGCAAGCTGCGCTGCCCAAAACTGCGCCTGCTTGGCCATGCAAGCTTGGCTTTTTTTGGCTTCTGTCTTTATTTTTTCCGCGACCCGGAACGCGTCACTCCTGCCCGCAACGATGTGGCGGTTGCCCCGGCTGACGGACACATTGTCTCCATAGAAAAAATTGCACCTCCCAAGGAACTGGGAATGGATGAAACTCCGGTGTGGCGGATTGCAACGTTCCTGTCCGTGCTGGACGTGCACGTTAACCGTATGCCCGCCGCAGGCACGGTCACCCGTATTGCCTACCACCCCGGTCTGTTCCTGAATGCCAGCCTGGACAAGGCGTCTGAACAGAATGAACGCAACGCTCTCAGCCTGACCCTGCCAGATGGCCGGATGCTGGCGGTGGTGCAGATTGCCGGGCTGGTTGCGCGCCGGATCGTCTGCTCTGTTGATGAAGGAACCAAAGTGGAAGCCGGTGAACGTTTTGGCCTGATCCGCTTTGGCTCCAGAACCGACCTGTACCTGCCACCGGGCGTTGAACCGCTGGTGGCTGTTGGCCAGACCATGGTGGGCGGTGAAACCGTCATGGCGCGTCTCTGATCAAGACCGTGACACTTCCCGCACCAACATCCCCCCCGACAGTTCTGACCGAACCCAAGGACCCCCAGCACCGTCGCCGCCGCAAGCGGCGGGTGCGCAACAAAAGCCGTGGTCCTTCCTTTAACCGGCTAATCCCCAATATTCTGACAATGTTGGGGCTGTGCGCAGGCCTGACCGGTATGCGCTTTGCCATTGAAGGGCGCTTTCAGGCTGCTGCGGCTGCGCTGCTTATTTCCGCTTTTATTGATGGGCTGGATGGGCGTATTGCCCGCATGTTGCGCGGCGCTACGCGTTTTGGCGCGGAATTTGACAGCCTGTCCGACTTTTTGTGCTTTGGCGTTGCCCCGTCATTCCTTCTGTATTTCTGGGCCATTAAGGACAGCAATCGCTACGCTTTTCTGCCCTGCCTGCTGTTTACAGTTTGCATGGCGCTCCGGTTGGCCCGCTTTAACGCCAATCTGGATGGGGAGGAGCTTAAACCCAAATATGCCAGCAACTTTTTTACCGGCGTACCTGCGCCTGCTGGAGCAGGTCTGGCACTTTTCCCTCTCTTCCTGGGACTTGAAGCGCAAAAGCTGGGTATAGACTGGTTATACCGCCTGACCCGCCTGCCGTGGCTGCCGGACTTTACGCTCACCAGCACGGCTCTGCTTCTTGTTTCCACCCTGCCAGTGTGGTCGTTCAAGAACTTCAAGGTGCCAGCCCAGTTTGTTCTGCCCCTTATGCTGGGAACCGGCATCTATGCCGTTATTCTGGTTGCTGACCCTTGGGCGGCACTGGCAGCGGCCGGGATTATTTACATGGTTCTGCTGCCACTTAGCCGGCGCAGCTTTCTCAAGCTGAAAAGAGCCGCTGAAGACCTCCAGAAAGAAGACATCGAAACGCCCTCATCCCCTTGAGGGCGTTTCCTTTTGTCCGCCGTGCGCTGCACTTCCTAATAAGGAACACAGGCCGTTCAGGATTTCCTGCGGGCTAGGGGGGCAACCTGTAATGGCCAGATCGACAGATACCCGGCGCTCCAGCCCCCCCATGACGGCATAATTTTCGCTAAACACGCCACCATCCAGCGCACAGGCACCTATGCTGATAATCCCTTTGGGGTTTGGCATGGCCTCCCATGCCGCCTGCAAGACCGGCGCCATGGTGCGTGTAAGAGGGCCTGTTACCAGCAGCACATCTGCTGCACGGGGAGAGGTGACAAACCCAAAGCCAGCCCCTTGCATATCGTAAGGCAGGCTGGTCATGGCCTGTAGTTCCATACCGCAACCACCGCAGCCGCCTGTGTCCACATGAAAAAGCAGCAAAGGCCAGCGCGGACCAAGTGGTTTGCGTTTCTGCCGTTCTTTCCAGAACACCGTATTCATGACCGCGCGGATCAACCCCATATCAGCCGTCCTGCCTTATACCTGTTCATCCCAGCCCCTTAGCCGTCCAACGCTGCGGCATTCATGCCGAGAGAACAGGCCAGCAGAGCCGCATCTTCCGCCGCATGGTTGTTCAGAGTCTGCTCAAACATCAGCAGGGCGGAGATTTCGGGCCTACGGCAGAAGGCTTCGGCCACACGCCCATGCGCAAGGCGGACCCAGTACAGCACGCCACCCCACGGCCCTTCCACCAAACCCACCCCTTCTCCATCCTGCATGGACAAGGGCACCGTTCCACCAGCAGTTAGCCCAATACGGGCAGAGGCCAGATCAAGCATCCGCAGGCTTTCTTCCACTTCGTCCAGCAGGAGCAAAGCACGGTCTTCCGCCGTGCCACCTGTTCTGCCCGACGTGTAACGCCATAGCCCTTCATAAGCCGGAATAATGCGTCGGCCATCACAATCCCACCCCGCAGCACGGGCTGCCGGGCCATCCAGCCCTACGCGTTCCAGTTCATCAGCCTGCACACGCCCTATGCCGCCCAATAACGCGGCCAGCCCCGGGTATTCCCGCCATAGCAAGACCAGTTGTGGATAAGCCTGCTGACCAAGCTCGTACAGCCGAGCGCACAGGTCACCCATCTGGGTTGCCTCCCGCACGGATACGCCACCGGGTACGCAAACATCCATAAGCAACCGCGAGCCGGTGACTGGAGCCGCTTCCACCACCAGTTTTTCACGCAGCGCCATACAGTGCGATGCGACCAGATGCGCCCCGGCCAGCCGCGCCAGATCTGCCAGCCTGTACAAATGGTGGAACAACCGCTCCATCTCCAGCAGGGCTACCCGGAGCAGCGAGACCTCAGTCCCCACATTTTCACCGCACGCATTCTCGACTGCCTGACAGAAGGCGACCTGATGCGCTACAGAACTGCCTGCGGCAACACGGCTTGTCAGGCGGCAAACATCTTCGACCCTTGCGTTGCGTGCACGTGCGGCAATGCCCCGGTGGGCATAGCCTGTTTGTGTTTCCGCACAGGCCACAAGACCGTTGGACAGAACAAGCCGCGTATAAAAAGGCGGAACCCTGCTCCCTGTTGCCGGGCCTATACTTTCCACCCGTCCCTGTGCCGCCTGCATGGCGTCGGATGGTTGAAAGGTGATGAGACCTTTGTGCTGCCCTGCCGCCCCCGGCGCTGCCGAAAGGGGCGCAGAAGCCGACCAGACATCGTGGTCAAGCAGGGACCGCACATCAACCGCCCACATGGCCTCTGCGCCATACAGGTCATAAATCGCCCGCTCATACAGGCTGGATACAGCCCGCGCGGGAGAAAGAGCGGGATAACGCCCCCCCTCAAGCCCTAACGTTGCGGCCAGAGGCTGCCCATCGGGCAGAAACAGGGCATGGACATCCGCCCCATCGCACCACAGGCCGACAAAAGGCAGGTCATCTTGGCGGAGCATATCCACCATATCGCGCCATGCCAGTTCATCCAGCCGAAAGCGCCATTGGGTAGATGTCTGTTCGCCCGCGCAGATAAGGGACACAACATCCATCAGAACGCTCCCAGCATCATGGCCAGCGGCACCAGAAAGCCCATGACCGTCAAGACGGAACACGCCACTCTGCCCGCCATGTCCTCCGGCCAGAACAGGCGTGCGGCCTCCCGGTCTGGCACGGCACGCAGCACCGCAGCCAGAATTCCACACACAGTCAGCACCGCAACCAGCCATGACCAGTCGGTCATAACCGACAGCAGGAGCAGGCAGCCCACAAATGGTGCACCGGGCGGAAAACAGGCCAGAACATTAACCGCCCAGCCCCGGCCGCTCCGGTTCCCTCCGGCAAGGCACCAACCACACAAAAAGAGAAGAGCTGCAACATCCGCTTCCACCCCAACCGCCATAAGCGCCAGAGCGGATGGAAACGTACGGAAAAGTCTCTGCCTATCGCGCGAGCGGCCCGCGCAGGCCGTTAACCAGACCGAGACAAGCCCGGCAGCCACCAGAGCCATCTCAAACGCCATACCGCCATGCCCGCGTAAACGCATGGCCAGCAGAATGGAGGCCCCGGCAAAAGGCAGAAACAGAAAACTGTCCTGTTCATCCCGCCAGAACTGACCAAACGGGGCCAGCCCGGTCAGAATGACAAGGCCGCAGGCCATCATCAGGCCAGAAACAACGCTTCCCTGAGGCAACAGCAGGCCAGAGAGCACAAGCACTGTGCCCACCGAGCCCGTGCGGATTAATCCCCAGCCAGTCTTGGCCTGTCCGGCAGGGCGCGTAAATACAAACACGCCCCAAGCCAGCGCCAGTTCCAGAATACCCAACCCCACAGCCGGTTCGGGCGCAACGCAGGCAAGGCCCGCCAGTGCCGTACACACATGGGGCAGACTACGCAGCAGGCGGTCTGGCAGAATACCGTTTTCCAATACCAGCAACAGCAGGCCAAATGCCAGCATGACCCTGCCAGCCCTTTGCACCGGGTCATCATCCCAACCACTGGCATTTCCCCCTAATGTGGGAAACATGAACACCACGACCGAGAGCAGGCAACCAATGCCTGCCATCCATATTGCAACGTCCCGGCTCCGTAGAGCAGGCAGGACCGCAACCACAACAGCCCCCACAAAAGGCCATACAAACGCAAGAGCGGCCAAAAAGACGGCCACTTCCGTGCCCGCACTCATGCGTCTGTTCCCCCATCAATCGGGCCTGCCCGTCTGCCACGCTGCCCTGCTGCCCGTACGGCTACGACCCGCGGCATAATCCGGTGAATACACATTCCGCCAAGCAGCAGAACCACAACCCCGGCCAACGCTGTAACACCCAGCACCACCGGCTGCCGCCCCAATACGGCAGATAGCAGAACGCCCTCTATACAGGTCAGTAGTCCAGCCCATTGCCACACCATGCTCTGGCGGCACACAACAGCCACCAGCCCTGCCACCATGGCACACAACCCGGCCGGAAAAACCGTACTCCCCGCACGCTCACATGCCAGCAGGAGCAGAACCATTAACCCAAGCGCAAAAAATGGGACGGCAACACCACTCCGCTCATGCGCCCCATCATGCTGGTAGCGCATTAAAAACACGGGCGGCACCACGGCAAACAGCAATGCCAGACCGGCCCCGGCCTCCTGTAGAGGGGTCAGACCATCCACCAGCATGGCAAGTGCCGTAACAATGCCAGTCAACAGCAAAAACCCCACCCCACGCGCAACAACGCAAAGCGCCACCAACGGTACCAGAATGGCAACAAGGGTCATTGCACCTCCTCCATTCCCGTAGTGGAAACCTGTGACCCCAAGGGCATTGCCGCCGACACGCTGCCATCATCCAACCCCGCCTGAAGGGGGTGGACGGACCATGTAACCTGCAAGGCAAGCACTCCGAGCAAAAAAATGCTGACCAACTGAACACGCAGCAGCCGCAAGGGGGGCAACACCACTAGCCTGACCAACGCCAGCAGAACAGCGGCCAACAGCAGTTTACCGCCCCAAAAGACAAACCCGGCCATGCACTGGGTCAACCACGGCTCAATGCCGCCTTCATCTGGCAGAGCAAGGCTACCGGGCCATGCCATATCCAGCGCCAGTATAACCCATGCAATCTGCACACAATCTGCAGCCCACAGCCACATGGCGCGTTTCGGCCCAGCCAAAGCTGCCACCTTGCTGTCCTGTGCAGGCCATGCCAGTGCAGGCACCAAAAACAGGGCCACACCAGCCAGCACAAAAGGGGCTCCATCCGTTACGGGAGAAAGCCCATGCACTACAGCCAGAAAATCTGAAAAATCACGCGCACCGGCGAGCAAAAACACCGGCACCAGCGCAGGCAGCAACAGCAGAATACCCAGCACGCCACGTGCTCCCTGCTCCGCCCCCAGCCCTCCGTTCAGCAAAAGAGGAACGTGCAGGAACACCAACGCCATGACCAGCACACAGCAGATCAGCAGCAACCCCGGTGCGGGAAAACCCGGAACAGCCAGCGTAAAGGCGGGAACCAGCGCACACCCTAGCACAGCCAGCACAAGTGCGCCTGCACACGCAACGCCCCCTAATGCCCCCCTTCCGACCGCAGGCGCGGGCGACGGAACTGGTGCCATATATCCTGCCAGCGTCCCATAACTGGAAAGGACGAAACGCCAGACAGGCGCCCTGCCACCCGCCCAACCAAGCCGCTTAACCACGGCGCTGCAAACACCATAGCCAGCGTTTGCAGCGCAATGAGTGGCAGATAAGCAAGGATCCAACTCCATGTGAGAAAATGCGTCATTTACCCACAAACAGTCCCGCAAGCAGACCGACCCCCATAAGAACCAGAATAAGCACCATGCCCTGCGCTTCGCACCAGCCAACGCTTACAAACAGACACCTGCGCGCATATCGCCACAAAACAGTTCCCCTGCGCAGCAAAGCCCCGCCGCGCTCTGGCCTGCGCAAAACCGTAGCTACCACGGGTGTGGAAAACAGATTGCTCCATGCAGACCATAACGGCAGACCGTCATCCTCGGTGCTGGTCTCGGCCCCGCTCCATACAGGCGCACCCTGCCGCCACACAGCAACCGTACGGGTAGGAGGTGCAAACGGCGCAAATCCAAACAGCCGGACCAAAAGGCCAACCCCCAGCAGCGCCAGCGCAACACCCAGCAGAACCAGAAGCGGCGTCAACCGGGCAACGTGCCCAACAAAATGCACGGTTGTTACATCATGCCATGTCGTCGGCGGTAACGGCGGCCCCACCACCAGATGATCCGCGACAAACAGCCAGATACCGGGCAAAAAAGCCAGCACGCTCGCAAGCACGGCGCAGACCCACAGAGGCAGAACCATAGCCGGCGTTGCTTCACCTCCCCCACCAGAAGCAGGCAGAAACAGCACGGCCGCACGTAACAGCCCAGCACTGAACACCACACCCAGACCGACAAAGAACACCACCAGCACAACTGCAAGCAGAGCCATGACAGGCTGCGTGGCCTCGACCGAATAATTCCCGCCTGCCAGCGCGGCCCATAAAACCGAAAAGCCACCACAGGGCGGCAAAGCAGAACACTGCGCCAGCACAACGCCCGCTAACCATCTGGCAGAAAGGGCGTGCAGCCCAGCGCCCTCTTCCTGCTCCCACCGTCGGGCCAGCCAGAGCGCACCCAGCAGCGCCACCACCGGTGCCCCCATACCCAGAATGACCGTTGTACGGAACGTATCTGCCCCGCCCAGAGGGGAAGAAAGAGCAAGCACCAGTGCAAAGACCAGCATACCGTACCATCCGGCCGCCAACCCGGCGACCAGAGACGTACCCTGCGGGCTACGCATGGCCTGCACCAGCCCCGCACACGCCACCACGCCACCGCACAGCAACAGCACGGCCTGCGGGAACAGGGGCAGTTCTCCCACTTCCGCCAGCAGACGCCCAAGCAGAAACAGGCCAATGCAGGCGGGCAAAACCGCAAGCGGTCCACGCTGAACGGACACCGCCCAGCCAATAAGCAGAACCATGACCCCCAGCAACGGAACGGACAAAGTGCTATCTGCTGGGATACAGGCGGGCAGCACCGCAAATGGCAGGCACAGCCCGCGCTTACCCCGCCCTGCCAGCAGAACAAGGGCCGTACCGGTAAACAGGCCAAAAACCAGAGGCGAGAGAGCCAACACCCCCAAGCAGGCCAGCACACAGGCAACACCTGCGCGGCCCCGGCCAACCAGTGCACCTACGCAGGCCAGAATAGCTAGCATGGGCAAAGATGGACCATCCGCCCCAAACACGGGGAACCACCCCAACTCCCCTTCCACCCGGAAGGATGCCCCGGTCAGGGCCAGCACTCCTGCCATGGCCCACAAACTGACCAGCACTTCGGCCCGCCAGAATGCCACACCGCGCAGGATACGATCCGGCACCACGGCAAAAACACCCAGCGCAACCAGCACCAGCAACAGACCACAAAGAACAGAAGAGAGAAGAATGGAACCCGGCCCCAAGACAGTGAACACAAAACCGGCGGATAACACCATGAGCGCGGGCTGAATACAATCTGTTCAGCTCTGCTGGGTGCTGGCTAAAGCGCTTTTCCCGAGCGGGAGGTCGCTGCTGTACCTGCCGTGGACATGCCCATACGGGACAGCCACCCCTTTTTACGCTGCACGGACAAAGGCAGGGCGGAATACATATCTGGCACCGCCTCCACCAGAATCAGACTTCCGCCTCCGGGGCATAGCACCTTGCCCGCTATATCCATCTGCCTTCCCCTCCGTATCGTGCGGCAGGCCTGACTGACGGGCAAAAACACGGCCTCATCCCACTGCTCGGCCCGCAGCATGGCAGCAGCCAGAACTTGCCGTAACTTGGGCCGGGTAAAAGCCATATCCCGCGCAAAAGGTGTTCGGCGTAACCGTGCCCGGCCACCCAGACGGCTGGGCACGACCATAAGCAGGCGTCCATCATCTTTTAAAACACGCGCTGCGGCACGCAGGAGTGATACGGGGTTTTCTCGCCCCTGCAAGGTGTGCACCAGCACGATGCGATCAAACTTCTGCGGTTCAAACGGCAGGCTGGCAGGGTCCGCCACACAGCAACGCCCCGGCAAAAAAGACGTATCTGCCTGCGATCGCGCAAAACATGCGCCTATCCGCAGTGTTGTCTCATCCCCAATGGCATGGAGGTAAGGCGTGGCCCCACCCAACCCCAGAACGGCCAGATTTTTTAACTCCGGCCAGAACCAGCGCATGCGCTCGCCCAACAGGCCTACGCACACCTTGCCCGACGGAGTCCTGTAAAAACTTTCTTCGCGCGACATGGCATCCTGCATGGTTCATGCCTATCATAAGTTTACAGGCCAAAGCCATGACCTGCCATACCCCAGAACAGCAGGAGACCTGCCATGCCCCTGACCGTGCGCGCCATTCCGGTGCTAAGCGATAATTACGCGTGGCTCCTGCGGGATGAATCCACCGGCATAACGGCAGTTGTGGACCCCGGAGAGGCTGCCCCCATAGAACGCACACTGGAGCAGGAAGGAAGCGGGCTGGATTTTATTCTTCTAACCCACCACCACCATGACCATATAGGGGGCACCGAAACCCTGCGGACCCGCTACCATGCCGCGGTTGCAGGCCCCGCGGCAGAGCAACACCGTATGCCTCATCTGGACCTCCCCCTCAATGACAATGACCGCGTTAAGCTTGGCCAGAGTACTGGGCGGGTCATAGCCATGCCGGGGCATACGCTGGGGCACATCAGCTATTATTTTGATCAGCCTCCCGCCCTGTTCTGTGGAGATACGCTGTTCAGCCTTGGCTGTGGCCGCCTGTTTGAAGGAACAGCGCAGCAGATGTTTGTAAGCCTTGCCAGACTGCGCGACCTGCCAGACCAGACACTTGTCTGCTGCGGGCACGAATATACGTTATCCAACAGTCTGTTCGCGACACATGTGGACCCCGAAAACCCGGCTCTTAGGACACGGGCGGAGGAGGTAAGTGCCCTGCGGGATAAGGGGTTGCCAACCGTGCCCTCCACACTAGGGCTTGAACGGGCGACAAACCCGTTCCTGCGGGCAGCCAATGCCGATGTCCTAGCTACCCTGCGCAAACAGAAAGACGTGTTCTAGACGGCCCGGCTACTGGGTCGCCACGGCTGCGACGGGTTGTTCCTCTGGCTGCACCAGCCGCATGACGGGCAGAATGGTCTCCAGTGGCACAGCCCCCAGATACACGGCCCCGTTGCGCGCGGACAGTGAAAGCACGAGCTTGCCGCCCGCCCTGTCTCCTCGAGCAATCATATCTTCCAGTGTGGATTTAAAGGCTGCCGCCTGTAGGGGAGGAAGAATTTTATCGGGTTGCAGACGCTCGACAAAGGGCCGCCAGTCTTTGACCGTCAGCCAGAAGTCCCCAGTAACACGGGTGGCGTGGCCGCCACGCACATGCCCGGTTATGCCCAGTTTGAGGCCATTCCAGTCCCCCGATGCCTTTTGCACAAGCAGTTCGGGCCAGATGGCCTGCCCACTTTCTTCCTCCTGTTCCAACACCCGCAGACGTTCATAAGGGCCGGGCATGGAGAAGGCTGCTTTGACGTTTTCCAGATGTTGGGGCCACGCGGGCATGGTGACCTGCTCGACCGACAGGGAAAGCCCGAGCACACTGGCCTGAAACGTAGCCTGTGTGTTCCATAGCCATTCACCCTGCATATTTTTCAGGCTCACGCCTAACCCGCGCAAATGGACAAACGAGGCCGTAAAGGCGGCTCTCCCTGCGGGCATGGCGCGCGCTGGCCAGAAAACCTCGACCGGGCTACCTTCAAGCACCAGAAAACGCCTGTCTTCCACGCCATCCTGCTCATACGGAACGGCGAGAGACTGCGGGCCATCCAGCCGCATATGAACCTGCAATGGGTGCCACGGCACCACCTCCAGCACCACATGACTGGCCGCGTATTCTATAGCATGTGGCGTAGTCCCTTCATGCGTGGAAGGCGTACAGGCCACATGCACACCCTGTAACACCACACCGGCAGCCAGCACACCACCAGCGTTCTGCCTACCCTGATACGTAATCTGGCATAAACCGGTTGGATGCGTGACCAGTTGGTTCAGGTAATGCTGCCCCTGCCAACGGAAGACTTCTACACCGCCGCCAACCAGCATGACCGTGCCTGCCACTGCGCCGAGGAGTTGCTTTACAAAACGTGTCATCCCCACCCCAAATGGCTGTCTTCCGCCTGCTGCGTAAAATTATCCACAGCCTGATTTCCTCACCAGCAACGCGTTCTTGCCAAGCGCTTATTGCATGACACAGCCAGTTTTTCCAGTAAAACACCCAGCAACATGAAACAAAAAATATCCTTTCAAACAAAGGATATTTTTAAATTCAACATCACAAAACCCACAAGATCAATCAGGCATGAGACCCTAATTTACTCCATACAATGCAGTAAATCACGCACCATTACTAATATGACCCTTTTATGACGGGCCGTATACTCCACAAAGTTATCCACAGCGCGGTGCGTTTTATCCCCTTCCCTGCCCAGCCGGTCTATGGGTTTACAAACCGGCATGCTCTTCCAGCGTCCGCCAGCTTTTTTCAATCTCATCCAGCAGAACGGCTCTCTTTGCAGGGCCTATGGCCGGGCCTATGCACACATGCAGTACGCCCGAGCGTTTGACAAAAGCATTGCGCCCCCAGAACTGGCCGGAATTTGTGGCCACAGGAATAACCGGCAACCCGGTATGGTTGGACATGGCCGCAATACCGGGTTTGAGCGCAACATGTTCGCCCGGCATGGTGCGCGTTCCTTCTGGAAAAATTATAATCTGCCGCTGGTCGGCCACAGCCTTGTCCGTACCCTGCAACAGCAGCCGTAGGGCGCGCGCACCAGCAGCCCGTTCCACCGGCATCATACCCGTCAGCACCAGCATGGGGCCCAGCAGGGGAATGCGGGTTAGTTCCCCTTTCATCACATAACACGGCCGAGGCAACAGCAGCATCCATACCAGCGTATCGAACGCAGACTGATGCTGTGAGGCAATAAGAGCCGCCCCCGAACTGGGCAAATGTTCCAGACCACTCACGCTGACGCGCACCCCGCAAATGGTGCGGAACAGCCACAGGACCAACCGCGACCACAACTTGGCATACGGTAGCGCCTGCGCAGGCATGAACCAGCGGATGGGCAATGCCCCAACCCCCATAACCCCGGTCAGCACAAAAGCCACAACATTAAACAGAACGGAACGCACAACAGCCATCAGAACAAACCCGTTACAGCCAGCATAGCAGTCTTTAGATCAGTCATGCTGGACACCAGAAAACAGCCATCCTTGCAAGGAAAACAACACACACCCAAATCCGCCAGACCTGTTCTGACTGGCCTATGGGCCGCTATGGCTGTATAGAAAGCGGCACTCTGCATAGAAAGAACAGGATGATATGAGCGACTATAAGGTAAAGGACCTCTCGCTGGCCGATTGGGGTCGCAAGGAAATTTCCATTGCGGAAGGCGAAATGCCGGGCCTGATGGCGCTGCGCGAAGAATACGGCGCAAGCCAGCCCCTCAAGGGTGCGCGCATTGCAGGCTGCCTGCACATGACCATTCAGACCGCTGTTCTGATTGAAACACTGGTCGCTCTGGGCGCAACCGTGCGCTGGTCTTCTTGCAACATTTTCTCCACGCAGGACCATGCCGCAGCCGCCATTGCCGCCGCTGGCATTCCCGTCTTCGCATGGAAAGGCCTGACGGAAGACGAATTCAACTGGTGTATTGAACAGACCATTCAGGGCCCCGATGGCTGGACCCCGAACATGATTCTGGATGACGGCGGCGACCTGACCGTCATGATGCACGACAAGTACCCCGAACTGCTGGCCAAGGTAAAAGGCCTGTCGGAAGAAACCACAACGGGTGTGCACCGCCTGTGGGAAATGCAGAAAAAAGGCACGCTGAAGGTTCCGGCCATCAACGTGAACGACAGCGTTACCAAATCCAAATTTGATAACCTGTACGGCTGCCGCGAAAGCCTGGTGGACGCAATCCGCCGTGGCACCGACGTTATGATGGCCGGCAAGGTTGCCGTTGTTGCCGGTTATGGTGACGTGGGCAAAGGCTCCGCTGCTTCCCTGCGCAATGCAGGCTGCCGCGTGCTGGTAACGGAAGTGGACCCGATCTGCGCCCTGCAGGCCGCCATGGAAGGCTACGAAGTGGTCACCATGGAAGCCGCTGCACCGCGTGGGGACATTTTTGTGACCGCAACCGGCAACGTGGACGTGATTACCGTTGACCACATGCGCGCCATGAAGAACCGCGCCATTGTGTGCAACATCGGCCACTTTGACTCCGAAATCCAGATCGGCGGCCTGCGTAACTTCACGTGGGAAAACATCAAACCGCAGGTTGATGAAGTCATCTTCCCCGATGGCAAGCGCCTGATTGTTCTGTCCGAAGGCCGTCTGGTCAATCTGGGCAACGCAACCGGTCATCCGTCCTTTGTTATGTCCGCTTCCTTTACCAACCAGACGCTGGCCCAGATCGAACTGTGGACTGCGCCGGAAGGTAAGTATGAGGTCAAGGTTTACACCCTACCCAAAAAGCTGGACGAAAAAGTTGCAGCCCTGCATCTGGCCAAAGTTGGCGCGCAGCTGAGCAAGCTGAGCGAAACACAGGCCAAATACATTGACGTTCCGGTTAACGGTCCCTTCAAGCACGAAGAATACCGTTACTAAGTTACCATGACCGGATGCTGGAGGGGGCGCCACATGGGCACCCTCCAGCATCCCTTCGGGTTCAGCCCATGCTGGCGCCAGCGCGCAACCACGGCATGGGCTGCCCACTCCCCCCCCAAAAAAACATCAACGGTTCAGGATATTTTTTAGTCTGAACCCGCAGGCAGACAAACCGTTACCATGCACATGGCAACGCGCTGGCTCTGCTTTGCACAGAACTGTCTCTTTTCTGACAGATTTGTCATGTTACCTTGGCAGACAGTCATCGACGGCATCTTATGAAAGGGAATTTCCACATGAGCATTTTTGGTTCCATTCTATCCGCCATTTTTCATCACGCTAAAGCCGCAACGCCCGATACGACCTCCCCCGCCAATGCCAACGCCCAGCCGTCTGCTGCGGCAGTTTCTGCACCTGGCACAGTTCCCCCCGCAGGGTCCCCAGTGAATGTTGATGCGGTTCTGAGCAGCCTTGCCGCCCAGAACGGACAGAACCTGAACTGGAAAGAATCCATTGTTGACCTGCTCAAACTACTGGGTCTGGACAGCTCGCTGGATGCCCGCAAAAAACTGGCGGCTGAACTGGGCTACACAGGCAACACAGAAGACAGCGCAAGCATGAATGTCTGGCTGATTAAGGAAGTGCGTCAGAAACTGGCCGAAAACGGTGGCAAAGTTCCAGCGGACCTCTAACTCCCCGCTGGATAACCACACTCCAGACAAACAAAAGCGCAAGCCCAACAGCTTGCGCTTTATTTATATGCAGCTCGCCAACGTACTATCCGCACACTAGCCACGCGCATCATGCTTATGCAGCATATCGGTGTTTTTAAGCACCGCCAAAGGCAGCGGAGAGGCATAATCAGCCGTATCCACCACAACAACAACCAACCCGGCTATGGGTGAGGCAACGCGGTCTTTGCGTAACAAGGCAGCAAAACGACGGTCTACGGCCGCTTTTTGCTCATACTGCACATCCAGCAGCCCGTGCCTGTCGATAAACACATTCAGCGAGGACGGAATACGGATACATCCTTCCGATGCAGTATGCCCCAAACGCTGTTCCAGATATACAGGGTCTGTGGCGTGCATTTCCAAACGGATCTGCACCTTATCGTGGCTGAGTAACCACCCTTTTTCCGCCCACTGCCAGCCAAAATCCCACACGCGCATACCTGTTGTACCATTTCCCATAATGCCGTTTTCATTCTTGGTGCCTAAAGCACGGTACCCAAGCCGATCTGCCGAATTGGGAAAAACGCCCGTGGGGGTAATGTAATAATATTTGCGCCCCGTTGTGCCGGTAGAGACTCTGGCGCTGCCAATAACCTGCCAGTCCGGGCTGGAAGGCAAAGCCAGAATCAGGCACAGACGCTGCACTCTGGGGTTACGATCCACCACCACAAGCACCTGTGGTCGGTCCAGCACATACCCCGCCTGCTCAAGCTGCTGGCGCGCTAATGCAACCCATGCCGTTTTATATGCAGAGGATACAGGAAGAGCGACCGGCACCTCATGCCGGAAGGCTCTGGTAAGGGCCTCCGCCTCCTGCCGTGCTTCATCTTCCGAAACAACAGGAATGGGCGGTAATGCCTGCTCTTCAGGGGTATCGGAATGTATGGGAGCCGCGCCGGACACACCAGCAAAAGCAGGGTCCAAAGCGCTATCATCTACATGAGCAGGGCGTGTCTGCTCTGGCGTGGGCAAGGTGGCGGTATGGTCTGGGCGCTGCCATACCGCCTGTGCCCAGACCATACTGGGGAAAGCCAGAAAACTGCCAGCCATGGCTGACCAGACTGCCAGATTCCTTGTCGCGCACATAACGCTCTCCCGTATGGAACTACGGGAGAGAGTATGACACCAGTTCTGACAGGATGAAAATTATCAGATGTTGATCGCGCGGTTGTCAGCACCCAGCGCGGCTTCTTTTACGGCTTCGCTCAGGGTTGGATGCGCGTGGCAGACGCGGCCAATATCTTCCGCAGAGGCGCCAAATTCGATCGCCATCGTTGCTTCGGCAATCAGTTCACCTGCTGCGGGGCCAATAATGTGCACACCCAGCACGCGGTCTGTCTGCTTGTCGGCCAGCACTTTAACAAAGCCATCCGTCATGCCCAGCGCACGTGCGCGGCCATTGGCAAGGAAGGGGAACTTGCCAGTCTTGTAAGCAACGCCTTTGTCCTTGAGCTGCTCTTCCGTAAAGCCGACGGAAGCAACTTCCGGCCATGTATAAATAACGCCGGGAATGGCATCGTAATTGACGTGCCCGGCCTGCCCTGCCAGCAGTTCGGCCAGAGCCACACCTTCCTCTTCCGCCTTGTGGGCCAGCATGGGGCCAGCAATTACGTCCCCAATGGCGTAAATACCCGGCACGTTGGTAGCGTAATGGGCGTCCACTTCCACACGGCCACGCTTGTCCAGCGCAATACCGGCTTCTTCCAGCCCCATGTTTTTACTGGCAGCTGTACGACCAACTGCAACCAGAACCACATCGGCTTCCAGCGTTTCCACTGCACCACCGGCAGAGGGTTCAATGCTGAGCACAACGCCTTTTTTGGTTTTTTCGGCTTTGGTCACCTTGTGGCCCAGCTTCATCTTGAAGCCCTGCTTTGTCAGCAGTTTCTGGAACTGTGCTGCCACTTCGTTATCCGTACCGGGCACCAGACGGTCCAGGAACTCAACCACGGTCACTTCCGCACCAAGGCGGTGCCATACGCTGCCCAGTTCCAGACCGATTACGCCGCCACCAATAACCACCAGGCGCTTGGGCACTTCGGACAGTTCCAGCGCACCGGTGGAGGTGACAATAACTTTTTCATCAATCTCAATGCCCGGCAGGTTTGCGCTGTCGCTGCCACTGGCAATTATGATGTGTTTGGCTGTTACCGGCTTACCATCCACGCTCAGGCGGCCCGTGCCTTCCACCTTGCCATGACCTTTAAGCCATGTGATGCCGTTTTTCTTGAAAAGGAATTCAACCCCCTTCACGTTAGCACCAACAATATCGGCCTTGCGGGCCTGCATCTTGGCCAGATCGAGCTTTACGCTATCAATCAGCACACCATGGGCGGCAAAGTCATGCCCCGCAGCGTGATAATTTTCGGAGGACTGAAGCAGCGCCTTGGAGGGAATGCAGCCGACATTCAGGCACGTGCCACCAAGGGTTGCGCGTTTTTCCACGCAGGCAACCTTGAAGCCGAGCTGGGCGGCGCGAATGGCGCAGACATACCCACCCGGCCCCGCACCAATGACCACAACATCGTAATCCGTCTCAGCCGGGGGAGTAGCCTGTGCTTCCGCCTTGGGAGCAGGGGCAGCCTGCGTGGGAGCGGCTTGTGCTGCCGGGGCTGCGGCCTTGCCTGCGGCTCCGGCTTCCAGCAGGGCCAGCACGGCACCCACTTCAACCTCATCGCCTTCCTTCACGGCATGGTTTTCCAGCCGACCGGCGGCTGGGGCAGGCACTTCAACGCTTACCTTGTCTGTTTCCAGCTCTACAACCGGTTCGTCTTCCTTAACCGCTTCACCCGGCTGCTTGAGCCACTTCCCTACCGTGGCGGTGGTTACGCTTTCTCCAAGGGTCGGTACTTTAATTTCGGTCGGCATGGGTATTGTCTCGCTCACGTTGGGTTCTGCAAAAAAGGAAAGGCCGGAGAGCAGCGCATAGGCAGCCTCCGGCCTGTGCCAGTGTCAGATCAGACGTCAATCAGCAGGCGGCGGGGGTCTTCCACATTCTGTTTGAGCCTTACAAGGAAGCTGACCGCCTCCTTACCGTCCACGATGCGATGGTCGTAGGACAGGGCCACATACATCATCGGGCGAATGACCACCTGCCCGTTTACGGCAACCGGGCGTTCCTGAATGGAGTGCATGCCCAGAATACCGGACTGCGGGGAGTTCAGGATCGGGGTGGACAGCAGCGAGCCATAGATGCCGCCGTTGGTAATGGAGAACGTACCGCCGGAGAGTTCATCCAGCTTAAGCGTACCTTCACGCGCGGCCTTACCAAACCCGGCAATGGTTTTTTCAATCTGGGCAAAGCTCATTTTATCCGCATCGCGAATAACCGGCACGACCAGACCGTTGGGGCCACCCACGGCAATACCAAGGTTGACGAAGTCGCGGTAAATCACGTCTTCCCCGTCAATCTCGGCGTTAATGGCCGGGAATTCTTTAAGGGCGGCAATAACCGCGCGGGAGAAGATGGACATATAACCCAGCTTCACACCATGCTTTTTAACAAAGTTTTCCTGAAACTCGGCACGCAGCGCCATGGCACCGGACATGTCGATTTCGTTAAACGTGGTCAGCATGGCCGCCGTGTTCTGCGCTTCCTTCAGGCGGCGGGCAATGGTGCGGCGCAGGCGCGTCATCTTCACGCGTTCTTCACGCGGGTCGTCCTTACGGGCGGGCTTTGGTGCTGCTGCTGGCGCACTTGCCTGCGGCTGGGACAAAAAGCCCAGAACATCGCCTTTGGTAATACGCCCGCCAAGGCCTGTACCCTGACCAACCTGCCCTGCATTCAGGCCATTTTCAGCCATGATCTTGCGTGCTGCTGGCAGGGCCGCAGCGGAATCCACTGCAGGCGCTGCTGGTTTTGCTGCCGGGGCGGCGGGGGCTTCCACCTTCTTTTCCGGTGCTGTGGCCTTGGGCGCTGCTGGGGCGGCCCCCGCCTTGCCGGGTTCAACGGTAGCCAGCAGGGCACCTACTTCTACCTCGTCCCCTTCCTTCACGGCCTGCGGGCCAAGCACGCCAGCCTGCGGGGCGGCTACTTCCACACTGACCTTATCAGTTTCAAGTTCAACGACCGGTTCATCTTCCTTTACGGCATCGCCCGGCTGCTTCAGCCATTTGGCAATGGTTGCCGTGGTCACGCTCTCGCCCAGTGTTGGCACCTTGATCTCGACTGACATCCTGTTCCCCATTCTTCTCAAGAAATCTCCTGTGTGGGGCAATGGTTTTTCCACACAGGGTTTTTCTTCCGCGTAAGGCGGACAATTCTTCTAAAATTTCAGGCCGTGCTCAGCGTGCAGCCTTAAGCCCAAGTGCCCGTTCCACAAGGTCCGCCTGCTCGGCCGCATGAATGCGGGCCAGACCAGTAGCGGGGCTGGCAGCCGCCGCACGCCCCACATACTGCGGACGACCTGCCTTATGGCCTGCCCGTGCCAGAGCTTTTTCAATCCGCCGGTCCACAAAGTGCCATGCACCGCCATTTTCCGTTTCCTCCTGACACCAGACAATGTCCGCATCAGGATAACGCTTCAGCTCGGCTGCAAGTGCTGCTTCGGGGAAGGGGTAGAGTTGCTCCACACGCAGGATGGCAACATCCTTGATGTCTTTTTCGCGACGCGCTGCCAGCAGGTCGTAATAGACCTTGCCGGAGCAGATCACCACGCGCTTGACCTTGGCATCTGGCCCAAGCGCATCCGCTTCGGGCAGAACGGGGCTGAACCGCGTGCCCGGCCCAAAATCTGCCAGAGACGAAACAGCCAGCTTGTGCCGCAGCAGGGACTTGGGCTCCATCAGCACCAGCGGCTTGCGGTAATCCAGCTTGAGCTGACGGCGCAGCGCATGGAAGTAGTTGGCTGGCGTGGTGATGTTGCACACGAACATGTTGTCTTCAGCGCAGAGCTGGAGGTAACGCTCCAGACGGGCGGAAGAATGTTCCGGCCCCTGCCCTTCGTACCCGTGGGGCAGAAGCAGCACCAGACCGGACATACGCAGCCACTTGGTCTCACCCGATGCAATGAACTGGTCAATAATGACCTGTGCGCAGTTGGCAAAATCACCAAACTGGGCTTCCCACAGAACCAGCGTCTGCGGATTGCGTACGGAATACCCATACTCAAAACCCAACACGCCGTATTCGGACAGCAGCGAGTTCCAGATTTCAATCTGAGCCTGATCTGCCTGAATATGGTTCAGAGGTGTGCAGGGGGTCTGGTTGACCTGATCAGTCCATGTAGCATGGCGCTGGCTGAACGTACCACGTTGGCAGTCCTCACCAGACAGGCGCACACGGTGCCCCTCCACTAGCAGGGAGCCAAAGCCCAGCGCTTCCCCCGTTGCCCAGTCAAAACCCTCGCCCGAACTGAACATGCCTGCCTTGGCCTTGAGCTGGCGGGCAATTTTGGAGTTAAGGTTAAACCCTTCTGGAACCTTGGTGATTGCAGCACCAATTTTGCGCAGCGTATCCAGCGCCACACCGGTTTCGGGCCATGCCTGCTCGGGCTTCTGCCCCGGCGCGCTTAACCCTTTCCAGCCGCCTTCCAACCAATCTGCCTTGTTGACCTTGTAGGACTCTGCCGCCTTGTAATCAGCTTCCAGCCGTTCCTGAAACGCATCCCACTGGGCCTGCGCTTCGGCTTCGGTCATCACGCCGCTTTCCACAACCCGGCGGGCATACAGGGTGTGTGGTGTTTCGTGGCTGGCAATGGCCTTGTACATGACGGGCTGGGTAAAGACCGGTTCGTCCGTTTCGTTATGGCCATGGCGCCGGTAGCAGACAATATCCAGCACAATGTCGCTGGCGAATTTCTGCCGGTAATCTGCGGCAAGGCGGGAGACGTAAATAACCGCCTCCGCGTCATCCCCGTTCACATGCAGGACCGGTGCCTCAATGGATTTGGCAAGGTCCGTGCCATATACGCCAGAATGTCCGCACTCGGGGTTGGTGGTAAACCCGATCTGGTTGTTGACGACCATATGAATGGTGCCGCCCGTGCGGTAACCCGGCAACTGGGACATGGCAAATGTTTCGTAAACAATGCCCTGCCCGGCAAACGCTGCATCACCATGAATGATAATGCCCATGCTGCCACTGCGGTTTTCCGTATCGCCGGTATCATCCTGCGTTGCGCGGACCTTGCCCAGCACAACCGGATCGACCGCTTCCAGATGGGAGGGGTTAGGCAGGAGGGAAATATGGACAGAACGACCGCCCACTTCCACATCAGCCGAAGACCCCAGATGGTACTTAACGTCCCCCGAGCCTTCCACATTGTCAGGTTTGAAAGAACCACCGGCAAATTCATTAAAGATTGCAACGTAAGGCTTGCGCACCACGTTAACCAGCGTGTTCAGGCGGCCACGGTGCGCCATACCAATGGTAACAGACCCAACACCCTGAGCAGCAGACTGGTCCACAATAGCGTGCAGGGCGGGAATGGAGATTTCGCCCCCTTCCAGACCAAAACGCTTGGCACCCACATAACGCTTCTGGCAGAAGGCTTCGAACCCTTCGGCTTCCGCCAGATTTTTCAGGATGCTCTTGCGTTCTGCCACACTGACATTCTGTTGCCAGTTGTCCCCTTCCAGCCGCTGGCGGAACCATTCGCGCTGCTCAGCATTACGGGCATACAGGTATTCCGCGCCAATATTGCTGCAATACACGGCTCGCAGCGCCGCAACCACGTCTTTGACCTTGGCTGTATTACGCCCCTTGAGCAGAGGGTCCAGCAGCGAGCCAATAAAGACCTCACGGTCCATATCCTTGGGGCCAAACCCGTAAGTCTGTGGGTCCAGTTCCTCACGCTTGGCTGGCACCTTAAGGCCCAGCGGGTCCAGCGTGGCTTCCAGATGACCGTACTCGCGGTAGGCACGCACCAGACGGGCAATACCCAGACTGTCCTGCGCGGCCAGACCACCCGCCGGGCCACCCTTGGCGGGTGGTGGCGGCTCTTCCCCCGTAATAATGGATGGGCGCGGCGCCCATGATGCGCCCAGCGCATCATGCAGCACGGCGGTCTCATCATCCCCCAACGAACTGAAGAGAATATCGAAGGAGGGATCTACACTTTTTGGATCCTTGGCCCACTGGGCATACAAATCCGCAAGGTACGCGATATTGGCACCGTTCAGAGCGGTTGCCAGCATATCAGATACCGCCATCTCACATTCCTCCCTGTCGCGGGGTGATCTCGCGCCGCAGACCAGATGTTGTGTCACACTCCAACGTAAGCCGGACCATCTTTTCCTTCACCCCACCCATTCGTGGAGTGCCCTTGATATCCCTTGCCAGAAGCAGACAGCCCCCGGCCTCTTTCTGTCTCAAGAGCTAGACCGGCCATGGGGCCGGAACAAGGGCACCACCTGTCACGCTCTAGCGAGGCTGTGCGCCGCCTGTGCCGCCTGCGCACCGTGTTCGAGCCAGCTTTCACTGCCCATTTCAGCCAGACGGGAGGCTGTGCGGGCAAAAGCGTCCGATCCTTCACCCTCGGTAAACAGTTTGTCAGGTGGGGCCGCAGCTGAGGCAAACAGCAGATTTCCGTTATCATACAAGGCATCTATGAGCGTGATGAAGCGCCGCGCGAGGTTGGCTTCGTCCTGCCCCATGCAGGGTATGTTATCGATCACGACAACGGGAAAACGCTTGGCCAACGCCAGATAGTCGTTCGGACCCAGCGGTTTTCCACACAAAGAGTTGAAATCGAAACGGCACACCGGACCTGCCGCCTGCTCCACGACAAAACTGCGCCCAATAAATTCCAGCGTGACTGGCGCAGGGCTGGCGGAACCCGCCTGATGCGCAAATATCCGGTCCAGCGTGGCATGGGCCTGCGCATCCGCCGGGACAAGCCATGTCTGTCGGTCCTGCTCGCGCCCACGCCGGTAATCCCTTGGCGAATCCAGCTCGATCGTATCCAGTTCGCGCTTGATAATGGCAATAAAGGGCTTAAAGGCGTCTGCCCCCGGACGGTTCTGGAACAGTTGCGAGGGTTCCGTGTTGGAGGTGGCCACAATAACCACCCCATCTGCAAACAGAGCTTCAAACAGTCGCCCCAGAATCATGGCGTCTGCAATGTCGTTGACCTGGAACTCGTCAAAGCACAGCAACTGCACACGCGCTGCAATGGCTTTGGCCAGCGGCGGAATAGGGTCCGTCATACCGGGGTTGGCAGCCTTAAGGGCATGGAGCTTCTGATGCACATCCTGCATGAAGCGCAGGAAGTGAATACGCTCCTTGAGCCTGACAGGCGCACACCCGAAAAACAGATCCATGACCATGGTTTTGCCACGGCCGACCCGCCCTACAATATAAAGACCGCGCGGGCGGTGCTGCGCAGTCTGGGCTGGCTGGTTCATTAGCCTTTTGGCCAACCCTGCCAGAAAACCGCGCCCTTTGCTGGCGGGCGCTGCGGCCTGTGGCGGGCGTTCGGGCATGGCGGCCAGTTCGCGCCACAACTGGTCCAGGCGCTCGACCACACGAGCCTGATCCGGATCACTCTTTATGTCACCAGTGGCAATACGCTGCTGGTAAACTGCCAGAGGCCCCTGCCTGGTCGCTGCGGAGGCCCCGCTCATGTTCATATCTGTCATAATTCTGCCCGATAACGGCTTGAAGGCTCTTTCTGCAAGCGCCATCACCTCTCCTAACCGTGTCGTGACAAGGCCGAAGTGCTCTGGTGCTGTTCTGGGGTCCATCATACCCATATCGGAGTCCACGTCATGACCGACTGGAACGCTTATCGCGCCAATATGCAAAAAAATGTCAAAACACTGGCCCAATTGACCCCCAATACACTCAAGGGGTTGCAAACGCTGGAAACTCCACTGCCCGAACTGAAGCATCTGGACGCTAAAACGCGTGAGCTCATTGCGCTGGCGGTGGCCGTAACCACCCGATGCGATGGGTGCATTGCCGTCCATTCCGCCGCCGCGCGCAAAGCTGGCGCAAGCAAGGAGGAAATTGCCGAGGCTCTGGGTGTCGCCGTGGCGCTAAACGCGGGCGCGGCCCTCGTTTACTCCAGCCGGGTTATGGAAGCGTTTGACAGCGCGGAGGGCTAAAACCCGCCAAGCGGGTGCGTGCAGCCGGGTGCCTCCTACCTAAAGCGGCAGGGTTGCCCAATGGTGGGCACCTCATCCGTCTGGATCACCAGAAGCTGCACCGGTCCATCCCCCACATTACCGGCGTAGTGCCCAATGCGACCAGCGCCGTCGCGCACGCTCCGCTGGTCCTCGCCGAGCGATATTTCTCCCGGCCCCATGACCACCTTTGTCCCATCCATGGCGGTCACATACCATGACCCGCTCAAGGGAATAATCCACTGGACCTTGGGGTCGGGGTGCCACGTGCCATTCCAATGCGCGGGCTGGACGGTAAAAATCATCTGCGCCGCACCGGGGGTCTGTCGGTCCTGCCATTGAGGCCCAGCCGGGCGCGACATTGTTTTGAGATCAAAATTCCGTATTGGGCATTTGGTCATGTGGCTAATCCCGGATTTATCCGCCCAGTTATGCCAGTACCACATGGTGGGAGCCTGCTCGGCCCGCGCATGGGTCTGAGGCAAAAGCAACGGCAACCCCACAAGCAAACACAAGAGCAGGGCCATAGGCGACTTGCGAGCTTTTCTGGCCAAAACTCCGGGAATAATTGGGGGGATGTCCATGATCAGGCCTTTTATTTATGAGAAGCCAAAAACCTGTTGAGCAAACAGTTAAAAACTCCTGCTCAACGTTCCCTGTCTAGCACTCTACATAACGTGTTTGTCTGACATGCGTTCGCCCTATTCAGCCTGTGCCAAGGGCAGCGTAGGCATACCGTGGCCGCCGGGTTTGAGCACCCACAAGCGTTCTCCCTGTTTTTGCCGGTCGCTGGTCACCCGCACACCATGCGCCAGAAAAACAGCCTGCGCCCCACCACGCCACGCAGAAAAACGATCCAGCCTGACAGGCACATGAGGGCAGGATACCCGAAGCGGGGCAACACTCACCACCGCCGCAGCCTGTGCACACACATCATCCGGCAGGGGAATACGCCCGTCCGATGGATCATGAATGCGCAAAATCACTTCCTGCCCGTAACGCAGCAGAGCGCAGGTACCTGCCACTTCGCTTTCACCACAGAGCAGGCTGCCATCGGCTGTTTCTGCCCTGTTCTCACCTGTGCCGGAAAAATCGGATACAGGCAGAGCCAAAGCCTGCGCCCATGCCGCCTTTAGGGCGCGCTCATCCCGCGCATGCCCCATAACACGCAGGGTGGCCACGTCTTTGACACCCATCAACTGCCCATCCGGGCTGATCAGAATATCAGGTTGCGTCACCAGCCACGGGGTTATGGTGCCTAACAGTACAACGGGCATTCCCCACCACCGCCATGCCCCTCGCCAGAGACACAGCCAGCACAACCCCAGCAAAACGGCAGCCAGCCCCCAACCCGGCATGGCGGGCACGGCAATACGCGCACCCGGCCAGCCAGCCACGCAGTGCGCCAACCACAACACAACGCGCACGCCACCACTCATAAGATGTAAAAACGGCGCATCAACATGCAAAGGCATGGCAACCAGCGCGACCAGCCCCAACGGCATAATCCACAGCGCCATTAACGGCACAGCAACTAGATTGGCCAAAACAAAAAACGGCTGCACAACACCAAAATGCGCCATGACCACCGGTAGAGTGGCCGTGCCAGCTAGCAGGCTGGTCAGCACCAGCATGACGCCATGCCGGGCAAGTGTGTGCTTTGCACCACTCATACCGGAAACCCAGCGTAAGATGCGCAGTTGCAGGGCCTCATACCCCGCCACAAGCGCCATAACCGCTGCCATGGACATTTGAAAAGCCACATCCAGCACAACCTGTGGCGCCACAAGCAGCATAATGGTTGCAGCCAGTGCCAGCCCCCGCATGGACACGGCCCTACGCCCCACCACAAGCCCAAGCACCACAACGCTGGACATCATCCAACTGCGTTCGGCAGGCAGGTGTGCCCCCGTCAGCAGCACATATCCGCCTCCCACCACCCATGCGGTACCTGCGGCAATGGCCTTGCACGGCCACCGGAGGGCCGCATACTCCCACGCTGCCAGCCCCATACGGCAGACCAGCATGGCCGCCCCCATAACAATGCCAAGGTGTAGCCCCGCAACCGCCAGCAGGTGTGCAAGCCCGGATGCGGCAAAGTCCTCCCGCACATTTTGCGGCACAGACTCAGCCCTGCCCGCCAACAGAGTCGCCACAACCGTGCCGGATGAACCGGGCAGAATTTGGCGTATCCGCGCATCCACCCGCTGGCGCAGCATTGTCAGTGCATGTTGATACCCAAATAGTTTCTGCGGCTGACCCGGCTCCACCTGCGCACCTGCCAAGGCATAACCACCGCCAGCCTGACCAGAAAACCATGCTTCGAACTGTTTATCCCGCCCTCCCGGTAAGGCAGGAAAAGGGGGAGGTTGCAAAACCACGCGCACACGCAACCCGTCCCCCGGCGCCACACTCCCCTCGTCCTGCGGTGCAAGGCGGATGCTCAGACTCCGGCGCAGCGGGGCCATGCCGTCATCTACAAAATCATGCAGCACACCATGCGCCAGTGTGACGCGCCGCACCGGTCCTCCCTGCCCAGATAGGGCGGGAAAATAGGCCACATCCTGCACAATGCCCGTAAGCTCAGTGGCCCTACGCGGCAATTCGGGCATGGGGGGCTGACGGTGGGCCGCCAGCCATGCCGCAGCAAACCCAACAGCCAACGCCACGCCTGCACCACCGCCCAGCCGCGCGGCAAGGCTGCCACGCCAATAAAAACAGGCCCCCAAACCCACCACAGCAATGCAGGCAGGCAGCAGTAACCCTGCCCCGTACCCCGGCTCATAGGGCCATACAAAATAGGCCAGAGCCCCCAGCGCCAGCAGCACAGGCCCCCACAGCACAAGCCGCCGGAACTCCCCCTCCAGCAACACCATGACAGACATCGGGTTCAGCATATGGCTCCCTGCGCCCGCGCGTGATAAAGAAACGCCCCATGACGACCATCCGCACACGCTTTGCTCCGAGTCCGACAGGCCTGCTGCATATTGGCAACGCCCGCGCAGCCCTGTTCAACTTCCTCTTTGCCCGTCACCATGGCGGTCAATTCCTCCTGCGTATTGAAGATACCGACCGCGAACGCTCCACCCAACAGGCCGTAGATGTTATTTTTGCGGGACTGGACTGGATGGGCATTACGCCGGACGAGGAACCCGTCTTCCAGTCCACGCGTGAGGCACGCCACCGCGAGGTCGCACTGGAACTGCTTGAAAAAGGTCTGGCCTACAAGTGCTACTGCACGCCAGAAGAACTCAAGCAGATGCGTGAGGACGCCATGAAGAATGGCAAGCCCCCGCGCTACAATGGCCTCTGGCGTGACCGGGACCCGGCCGAAGCCCCCGAAGGCGCTCCTTTTGCCGTCCGCATTAAAGCCCCGCGTGAAGGGGATGCGGTCATTGACGACCTGGTGCAGGGCGAAGTCCGCGTGGCCAATGTGGAACTGGATGACATGATCATCCTGCGTTCCGATGGCACCCCCACCTACCAGCACGCCGTGGTGGTGGATGACCACGACATGGCCATTACCCACGTGATCCGTGGTGATGACCACCTGACCAACACCTTCCGTCAGGCCATGATCTACCGCGCCATGGGCTGGGACCTGCCGCGTTTTGGCCACCTGCCGCTTATCCATGGCCCCGATGGTGCCAAGCTGTCCAAACGCCATGGCGCGCAGTCCGTGGTGGAATTCCGGGATATGGGTTACCTGCCCGAAGCCCTGTGCAACTACCTGCTCCGTCTGGGTTGGGGGCATGGGGATGCGGAAATCCTCTCGCGCGAAGAACAGATCAAGCTGTTCGACATTGATGGTGTGGGCCGCGCGCCCTCGCGCATGGATTACGCCAAGCTCGACCACATCAACGCCGTATGGCTGCGGCAGGCAGATGACGTGCGCCTGACGGATGACGTGATGGAACGCCTGAAAAAAGTTGAAGGCGTTAATGTGGACGAAACCACCCGTGCCCGTGTGCTGGCTCTTATGCCCGGCCTTAAGGAACGCGCACGCACACTGGTTGAACTGACCGAGAATGCCGCCTTCCTTGGCCGCCATGTGCCCCTGCCCATGAACGCCAAGGCCGAAAAGCTGCTTACCCCCGAAGGGCGTGCCCTTTTGGGTGAACTGGCGCGGGATCTGGCCGTGGTGGAACCCTTCAGCCCCGAAAACATAGACACCGCCCTGCGCGCCTTTGCCGAGCGTGGCGGCCACAAGCTTGGTCAGGTTGCCCAGCCGTTGCGCGCAGCCGTAACCGGCTCCAACTCCTCTCCGGGGATTGATGCAACCCTGCAAGCGCTGGGCCGGGATGAAACACTGGCCAGAATAGGAGCCGTCCTGCATGGCTAGCTTTCCCGGCCGCCACACCCGGCATCTGCTCGGGCTGGAGGGCATGACGCCAGACCAGATCGAGCCTTTGCTGGATCTGGCCGAGAGCTATGCCCTGCTCAACCGCTCCCGCAAGGTCCCGCGCGATGTGCTGCGCGGGCGCACCTTGATCAACCTGTTTTTTGAAGACAGTACGCGCACGCGTACCTCCTTCGAACTGGCAGGCAAGCGGCTGGGGGCGGACGTGATCAACATGTCCGTCGCCCAGTCCTCGGTGAACAAGGGGGAAACCCTGCTGGACACCGCAGCGACCCTTAACGCCATGCGTACGGACCTGCTTGTGGTCCGCCACTCCCAGTCGGGCGCACCAGCCCTGCTGGCCCGCAAGGTGGAAGCCTCGGTCGTGAATGCTGGCGATGGCATGCACGAACACCCCACGCAGGCCTTGCTGGATGCGCTGACCATCCGCCGCCACCACGGCACTCTGGGGGGGCTTAAAGTCGCTATCTGTGGGGATGTCGCACATTCCCGCGTGGCGCGCTCCAATATTCATCTGCTCACTACAATGGGCAGTTCCGTGCGCCTTGTGGGCCCGCCCACACTGGTTCCGGGCAACCTCGGCCAGCTTGGGGTGGACATCCACCACAGCATGGAAGATGGCCTGCGTGATGTGGACGTGGTGATGATGCTACGCCTGCAACGTGAGCGCATGTCCTCCGGGCTTATCCCCAGCGCACGCGAATACTTCCGCTTTTTTGGTCTGGACCGCAGGCGGCTGGATCTGGCGCACAAAAACGCGCTGGTCATGCACCCCGGCCCCATGAACCGGGGCGTGGAAATTGACAGCTCCGTTGCCGATTCCGACCAGAGCGTTATTCAGGAACAGGTGGAAATGGGTGTGGCCGTACGCATGGCCGTTCTGGACCGCCTTACACGCAGCAGGCAAACGCCATGACCACCGTTGTTTTTGAAAATGTTCGCCTGATCGACCCCGCCTCCGGGCTGGACCAGCCCGGCCGCCTGCTGGTGCAGGACGGACGGATAGCCAGCATAGACAAACCGGGGGCCGAAGGCAGGCCAGAAGGGGCAACCCATGTGGATGGGCAAGGTGCCGTGCTGTGCCCCGGCCTTGTGGACATGCGCGTAGAAATTGGCGAACCGGGCTACGAGTACCGTGAGACCATAGCCTCCGCCACCCGTGCAGCCTCTGCTGGGGGTATTACCACCATTGCAGTACTCCCCACCTGCAAACCCGCCATAGATAACCCCGCCCTTGTCCGGATGCTCCGCACCCGTGGGGAGGAAACCGGGGCCGTAACCATTCTGCCCTATGGTGCCCTGACCAAAGGGTGCGAAGGAAAGGAACTGGCCGAAATCGGCCTGCTGCACGAAGCGGGAGCCGTGGCCTTTACCGATGGCAACCGCGCCATAGACCCTTCCCGCCTCATGCGGCTGGCACTAGCTTACGCCAGCGGGTTTAACGCCATGGTGGTGCAGCACCCCGAAGACCCATCTCTGGCTGGCTCGGGCTGTGCCACATCTGGCGCACTGGCAACCCGCCTTGGGCTTGCGGGCATTCCCACCGCTGCCGAATCGATTATGATCGCGCGGGACATCCGCTTGGCGGAACTGACCGGGGGCCGCCTGCATTTTGGTCATGTTTCCACAGGGGAAGGACTGGACCTGATCCGTCAGGCCAAGGCGCGCGGGCTGAACGTAACCTGCGATACAGCCCCCCCTTATTTTGACCTGAACGAAAACGCGATTGGCGATTTTAGAACCTACGCCAAGTTCTCTCCCCCATTGCGGAGTGAGGCCGACCGGCTGGCCGTCTGCGCGGCGCTGACTGATGGCACGATTGACGCCATTGCCTCCGACCATCACCCAAGAGATGCGGACGACAAACGCCTGCCGTTTGCACAGGCCGCAACCGGCGGCACAGGCATGGTTACCCTGCTGGGCGTAACGCTGGCCCGTGTGCATGATGGTACGCTGACCTTGCCACAGGCTCTAGCACTCCTGACCCACCGCCCTGCTAACCTGCTGGGCGTGGAGGCGGGCACTCTGGCTATGGGCGCGCAGGCGGACCTTTGCCTGTTTGCCCCGGACCAGAGTTGGCTGGTCACCGCTGGCAAACTCCCCGGTCGCGCGCAGAACACACCGTTTGACCGCCGCCCATTAGAAGGCCGCGTGCTGGGCACATGGAAGGCTGGTCAGCGCGTGTATGAGGCAGACGCGGCATGACCGAGCAGCTCCCCTCCTACATTCTGTGGCTTATGGCGGCTATGGCATTCATGGGGTACGCCCTTGGAAGCGTACCGTTCGGGCTGATCCTGACCAACATTGGTGGCGCAGGAGACCTGCGCAAGATCGGGTCTGGCAATATTGGAGCCACCAATGTGCTGCGCACCGGCCGTAAGGATCTGGCCGCAGCCACACTGGGGCTGGACGCGGCCAAAGGGTTTCTGGCGGTTCTGATCGCATGGGTCATGACATCGCCCGATTTTTCGGACCGCACTGCGTCCCTCGCGGCACTGGCGGCTGTGGTTGGGCATTGTTTCCCCATTTTTCTGGGTTTTCGTGGTGGTAAGGGTGTTGCAACCGGGTTGGGTGCATTGCTTGCCCTCTCCCCCATTACGGGGTTGATCGGCTGTGCCGTCTGGCTAGGGGTTGCCAAGGCTTCCCGCATTTCCTCCGCTGGTGCTCTGGCGGCGTTTGTGGTCATGCCCGTGGTTATTCTGGCCCTGTATGGATTTTCTTTTCAGAGCAGCCCCAAGCCTATGGCCACATTGCTGATCAGCCTGCTGGTCATTGCCCGGCACCATGAAAACATTGGTCGTATCCTGCGGGGAACCGAGTCCCGCATTGGCCAGAAAAAAACTGACCAGCCATTTTGTTCACCCCAGCCCACCAAGGCATAAACGACTTGCGTGCAGCCCTCCGGCTGGCACGCACGGAGCAGGTAGGGCCGCGCACATGGCAGCGGCTGGTAGCACAGTATGGTTCGCCCGCCGCAGCGCTGGACGCCCTCCCCGGTCTGCCTGTGCGTGGGCGCACCAAGCCTTCCATCCCCTCAGCGGACAGCATTGAACGGGAAATAGAGGGCACGCTCGCATTAGGCGGCCAGTTTTTAACCCTGCTGGACCCGGACTACCCGGCCCTTTTACGCCACATCCCCGATGCTCCGCCCGTGTTGAGTGTTCTGGGCGATGCGGCCTGCCTACACCAGCCCGGCATAGGCATTGTGGGAGCCCGCAATGCCTCCGCACAAGGGTTGCGGCTGGCGGAAAGCCTTGCAACAGAATTGGCCGACTCCGGCTTGACCGTTATTTCCGGTCTGGCGCGGGGCATTGATAGTGCGGCCCACAAAGGCGCGCTTTACAGGCAGGGGCTGACCATTGCCGCCATAGCCGGTGGGCTGGATTGTCCCTACCCTGCACAGAACGCCACCTTACAGGCACACATAGCGCAGATGGGGGCCGTTATTACCGAAGCCCCCCTTGGCACAGCCCCTCAGGGCCGCCATTTTCCGCGCCGGAACCGGCTTATTGCGGGGCTTGCCCTTGGCTGTGTTGTTGTGGAGGCGGCCCCCCATTCCGGCACATTAATCACTGCCCGTATGGCGGCAGATTATGGGCGTGAGGTGTTTGCCGTACCCGGCTCCCCTCTGGACCCACGGTGCCGGGGCAGTAATGACCTGCTGCGCAAAGGCGCTATTCTGACCGAACGCGCCGCTGATATTCTGCCCCATATTGCCTTGCCCAGCCCCGAATACTCATCTGCGGGTCTGTCAAAGACAAAATCCACGCTGGACCTATTTGCATCTCTTCCACCCCTTAAAAGCGATGCAGAAGCTCATACGAATTCCAAAAAATACGATTTAAATCAAAGCATTAAAGATAAACTCTCCCCTTCCTCCCCTGCGTCGAACCCCAGCGCAGACCCCGGCAGGCAACTGCTTGACCTTCTATCCTTTACACCCGTAGCTGTTGACGATCTTATAAGGCGCTGCCAGTTCTCGGCTTCTGTCGTTCTGGCCGCGCTCACCCAGCTTGAGCTGTCAGGTCAGGTGACCACCTATCAGGATGGTCGCGTTGGGCTAACTAACGGGCAGGCAGAAACGAGTAGGTAAGTGCTGCTTCCGGGCAGGTCGGAGAGAGTATGACTGACGTTGTTGTGGTCGAAAGCCCAGCCAAGGCTAAAACGATCAACAAATATCTGGGCGATGGTTACACGGTGCTTGCATCGTTTGGGCATGTGCGTGACCTCCCACCCAAAGACGGGTCTGTCCTGCCGGACGAAGGCTTTGCCATGAAGTGGCAGGCCGATGAACGCGGTACAAAGCAGGTTGCCGCCATCATCAAGGCGCTCAAAGGTGCGCGGCACCTCTACCTTGCCACTGACCCGGATCGGGAGGGCGAGGCTATTTCGTGGCATGTGCGCGCCATGCTGGAGGAGCGCAACGCGCTCAAAGGCGTGGACGTGCAGCGCGTTACGTTTAACGAAATTACCAAAAGCGCCATCAAACACGCCATGGCGCACCCGCGCGACCTCGATTTTCCGCTAATCGAGGCCTATCTGGCCCGGCGCGCGCTGGACTATCTAGTAGGCTTTACCCTCTCCCCCGTGCTGTGGCGCAAGCTGCCCGGCTCGCGCAGTGCCGGGCGCGTGCAGTCCGTTGCCCTGCGCCTGATCTGTGAGCGCGAGGCGGAGATTGAAGTCTTTAAACCGCGTGAATACTGGAGCGTAACGGCATCGCTGCTTACGCCGGGCAACGCGCCTTTTACCGCACGCCTGACCCACCTGAACGGCAAAAAGCTCGACCAGTTTGACCTTGGCAATGCCGAGCAGGCCGAAGCTGCCAAACGCGCGGTGGAAGCAGAAGAACTGAGTGTTCGCTCCATTGAGCGGCGCAAGGTCCGGCGTAACCCGCAGCCACCGTTTACCACCTCCACTTTGCAGCAGGAGGCATCGCGCAAGCTGGGTATGAGTGCCCAGACCACCATGCGCACTGCCCAGCAGCTCTACGAAGGTATGGATCTGGGTGGGGAAACGGTCGGCCTGATCACCTATATGCGAACCGATGGTGTGACCATGGCGCAGGAGGCCGTACACGCCATACGCAGCCATATTGGCAGCAAAATTGGCGCAGACTACGTGCCCGCCCAGCCTCGCCACTACACATCCAAAGCCAAAAATGCGCAGGAAGCGCATGAGGCCATTCGCCCCACGGATATTTCCCGCACGCCCGAATCGGTCGCCCGCCACCTGAACAACGACCAGCGCCGCCTGTACGAACTGGTGTGGAAGCGCGCAGTGGCCAGCCAGATGGAATCGGCCACGCTGGATCAGGTTGCTGTGGATATTGCTGGCCCCTCCGGCCAGACGGTGCTGCGTGCCAATGGCTCGATCATCACCTTTGACGGTTTTCTCAAGCTCTACCGTGAAGGGCGGGATGACACCGAAAAAGCAGCGGATGACGAATCCCGCATGCTCCCCCCCATGCATGAGAAAGACCCGCTCAAGCGGGAAGGCGTGGAGGCCGAGCAGCACTTTACCCAGCCGCCCCCACGTTATTCGGAAGCATCGCTGGTCAAAAAAATGGAAGAACTGGGCATTGGCCGTCCCTCGACCTACGCCTCCATCCTGACCGTTCTGCAAGACCGTAGTTACGTCCAGCTCGAAAATAGACGGTTTGTGCCAGAAGCCCGCGGGCGGCTGGTAACTGCCTTCCTTGTGTCCTTCTTTGAACGCTATGTGGACACGGGCTTTACCGCCAGTCTAGAAGAGCTTCTGGACGATATTTCAGACGGGCAGGCCCAGTGGAAGGAAGTTCTGGCGTCCTTCTGGAACGACTTTTCCAAAGCGGTGGGTGACACCAAGGAACTGACCATTACCGACGTGCTGAATGCACTCGACAAGGATCTTGGTCCGTTCTTCTTCCCCCCCCGCGCGGATGGCTCGGACCCAAGGCATTGCGCATCCTGCGGTACGGGGCGACTTGGCCTCAAACTGGGGCGTTATGGTGCCTTTATTGGCTGCTCGAATTACCCCGAGTGCCAGTACACCCGCCGCCTGACCGCCGACAGCGCCGAAGATGGCGATGGAAGCGGCGCGCTCAAGGACGGTATGCGCCTGCTGGGCCAGCACCCGGAAACGGGAGAGGATATTACGGTTCGTCAGGGGCCGTGGGGCCTGTATGTGCAGCAGGGAGAACCCGACCCTGCGGACAAAAAAGCCAAACCCCGCCGCGCCTCTCTGCCAAAGGGTATGGACGGAGCCAGTATTACGCTGGATCAGGCTGTTGGTCTGCTCTCGCTCCCTCGCCTTGTGGGGCTGCACCCCGAAACGGGCGAGCCCATAGAGGCCGGTCTGGGCCGGTTTGGCCCCTACGTTAAAATGGGTGCAGTCTATGGCTCGCTCGACAAGGATGATGATGTCCTGACCGTAGGGCTGAACCGTGCTGTTGATGCACTGGCCAAAAAACTGGCCTCCATCCGTAATCTGGGTAACCACCCCAAGGATGGAGAACCTGTGATGGTGCGCAAGGGCCGCTTTGGCCCCTATGCACAGCATGGGCAGGTGGTTGCCACCCTGCCACGCGGCACAGATATGGATGCGGTCACGCTTGATGAGGCCGTAGCCCTGCTGGCAGACAAGGGCAAACCGCTCAAAGCCAAGGCTGGCGCCAAAAAGACGACGGCCAAGAAAAAAGCAGCCCCCAAAACGGCAACCAAGACAACAGCCAAAAAAACAACCAAGGCCAAAACAGCAGCCACTACGGAAGACGATAAACCTGCCGCCAAGCCCAAGGCCCGCAAGACCACAACAACAACACGTAAGAAAAAGGCTGAATAACCCATGTCTGGCAGGTCTGAAGTTGCTGCCCTTCCTTCCAGCGCAGCACTTCGGGCCTTCCTGCTGGACGGGGTCGCCCCTGTAGGGCTGACAGATATTCTCAGGGCATTCGGCCGCCCCGTGCGGGACAAGGCCCGCCTCAAAGCCATATTGCACGATATGGCTTTGAGTGGCGCTTTGCTGGACCTGCCTGCAGGACGCCTCAAAACATCCATAGGGCTGCCAGAAACCGCACGGGTGCGCATAACCCACATCCGCATGGATGGAACGCCCTGCGGCATCATGGCCGATGACCCAGCAGCAGCCTCGGTCCTGCTCCAGACACTGGCACCCGGCTTGCCCTTTCCCCTCCCCGGAGATACGGTTCTGGCACGTCTGCGCCCATCCTGCGGGAACCGCCGCCGGGAGGCACGGGCAGAACGCCTGCTGGCCAGAACGTGCGAAACACTGGCCTTTGCCCGTGCGCTTGACCCTAACGGCACGCCCATGGACCAGTTATGGGCCTGCAACCCGCAAATTTCTGGAACATTCTCTTTGGCCGAACCGGGCCAGTATGCTCTGCCGGAACCGGGAGAAGTTGTACTGGCAACCTTACGCCTCATGCCCGATGGCGCCCTTGCTGTGGACAAGCCTGCTCCGTATGGACATGCGGCGCAAGCTGGTATGCCCAGCCAGTTAAGCCTGCTGACGCATGACGTGCCGACCTGTTTTTCCAGCGCGGCAGAGCAGGAAGGCCAACGCATTGCAGACCTTGCAGCAGCCCTACAAAACCAGCCTGCCCCCGACAACCGGCGGGACCTGCGGAACCTCCCCCTGATAACGCTGGATGATGACACAGCGCAGGATTTTGACGATGCCATATGGGCGGAGCCAACCGAGGCAGGTTTTCACCTCATCGTCGCCATTGCAGATGTCAGCCACTACGTTCCCACAGGGTCGGCGCTGGACACGGATGCACGCTTGCGAGGCACCTCGCTCTATTTACCCGACCGCGTGGTGCCCATGCTCCCGCCTAGCCTGTCGGCCAATGCCTGCTCACTCCTACCGGGGCAGGACCGGCTTTGCCTGTTTGCGGATATTTCCATAACGCATGATGGAGAAATACTGCACGGCACGATCGGCCAAGGCATCATGCAGAGCGCAGCCCGCCTGACCTACCGTGATGCGCAGGATGCGCTGGACGGTAACCCGCTCCCACCCGCACATCCCATCCATGCACTTCCTCCTACCTTGCTGGGTACACTACAGGCTGCGGGCCGTGCTTTGGATAACGCTGCAACCAAACGCGGAGTCATGCGTTTGGAAGAAGATGCCTGGGCCATCACCTTCCACCCTGATGGGCAGCCTGCTGCCTTTTTACCGCGTGAACGCTTTGCAACCCATGATCTGGTTGCCAGCTTCATGATTGCTGCAAACGCGCTTGCAGCCGAAACCGCTTATAATAATCGGCTCCCAGTCCTGTTCCGGGTTCATGCGGCCCCTAGCGCGGCGCACCCCCGCCCCGCCGCGCGTTATAGCACCGTAGCGGGCCGCCATAATGGCCTTGGTCTGCCTTTATATACGCACTTCACCAGCCCAATCCGACGTTATGCCGATCTGGTGGCGCATAGAGCCATCAGCGCATGGTGTGGTGGTGGCCGCCCAACGGGTTCCGATGTGGCCTGCGCGCCACTCTCCGGGCAGGATTGCTCTTTGGCATCGCACCTTAATTTTACCGAACGCCGTGCGACCAGAAGCACGCAGGACTGCCAAAACCGGCTGGCGGCGGCCTTTCTCACGCCTCTTATAGGGCAAAACGTGAACATCCATGCCACCACAACAACACGGCAAGGCCTCTGTGTGCGATTGACGAAAACAGGAACTCCGTCTTTGCTGCCTTGGTCTGCTTTTCCGGATTGCGCAAGGATGAATGACGACTCGCTGTACGGCAGCATTGCTGCCCGCCACACGCCCCATACCCAGAGCGGGGCGCTGCTTAAGGCAGTTCTGCTGGCAACCTGTCCGGCGCGTGGCGTGTCCGTACTGGCGTCCCCTACCCATGCGTGCTGAACTCCCGTTCCGCTACTATGTTCGCGCCATTGTGCAGCATCAGTTGCACTTGCCCGGAGTCATGCTGGCCATCCTGCTCCTGTGTCAGCCAACACCCCTGCACGCCCAAAGCAGCAGCGGACCAGCCGTGCCCAACCCGCCCCCGGCAACCCCCCAACCTGCGCCAACCACTGCGGATGCGACCGTTGCGCCCCCAAGCGCGGCAAACCCGCCATCACAGCCAGATGCCCCGCCCCCTCCGCAGCCTCCGGCTGTGGATATGCCCTTGGTGCATTCTGTTATTGCGACAGCTCTGGAATTTTTGGGTCCTCGCACACTTGAGCCTCATAGCAGCAGGGACTTTACCCTATGGGGGCTTGGGTGCCTGACTGCGCTGGACCCTACGCTAACCTTCGATTCCCGTGGGGCTAACATTCAACTGCTGGCTGGCCCCCAACCCCTGCTCTCCCGCACCGCCCCCCTGCGGACAGCACGGATGAATGGGCCAAACTGGCGACCGATTTTCTGGAAGCGGCACGCGCCCACTCCACAGCCGTACACGCCGCCGAGCGTGATGATCTGTTGCAGGCGTTTTTTGATGAGCTGTTCAACCATCTGGACCCCTACTCCCGCTACATAGGCCCGTCTTCCGCCAGCACGGACCGCGAGGCCCGAACCGGGGGGAAGCCGATGCAGGCATCACACTGGCCCAGAACGGGCGGTATATTGTGGTGTCCGCCATTAACGCGAACGGCCCTGCATGGACGTCGGAAATTGATACCGGCGACCGGGTGCTTGCCGTCAACAGCCAGTCCACAACCGGTCAGTCTGCCGCCACGGTCACGGAGTGGCTTCGCGGGCCGGAGGATAGCGCTCTTATGCTACGCCTGCTGTCCCCCGGGCAGCGCCGTGCGCATACAGTCACCCTACGGCGCGCCAAAGTGCCGCCAGAAACCGTGTTCGCCTTTGTTAGCGGCCCCATTGTGGTGCTGCGCGTTACTGCTTTTTCCTCCGACACTGCGGAGGAAATGAGCCAGTATCTGGATCAGGCAACGCAGGACAAAAATTTGCGTGGCCTCATCATAGATCTGCGCGGCAACAGGGGGGGCGTGCTGCAACAGGCGGTAACCGCTGCGGCCCTGCTGCTGGACCACGGTGTGGCCGCTGTAACCAGTGGGCGCGACCCGCAATCCAACCATATATGGGCTGTACAGGGTGGCGACATGACCAACGGTCTGCCCATTGCCGTTCTGGTGGATGGCCGCACCGCCAGTGCGGCAGAAATTCTGGCCGCAGCACTGGCCGACCACCGACGCGCCGTTGTCATTGGCAGCGCCACATTGGGCAAAGGGCTGGTGCAGACCGTGGCCCAACTGCCGGATGAGGGAGAACTGTTTGTGACGTGGAGCCGTGTCATTGCGCCCCTGCACTGGCCCCTGCAGGGGCTGGGGGTGATGCCGCAGGTCTGCACCAGTCTGGGCGAAGCCGATACCAACCGCGCCCTGCATACGCTTGCCAGTGGCAGGCTGGCCAACCAGGCCGCCATAACAGCCTCCCGCGCAGCCCGTTACCCGCTTACGGTTCCCAATATTCTGGCCATTCGCAAGGCCTGCCCGGCTGCACTGGGTAATGACCGCGACATTAGTGTCGCACGGGACCTTATAAACCATCCGGCATGGTACAAGACTGCCATCGCAGCCATTCCGGACGATGCAGCTCCCGCCGCACAGCTTTCCGCCGCACCATAAAGGCCTGATATGACATCCCCCCCACGCCTGCGTACCGACCTTGTCGCCCGTGCCCTGCTCCGCCAGTCCGGGCTGGATGGACGCTCGGCCATGCTGCTGCGTAAAGGAGACCCCGATGCAGGAGGGATTCTAGTTGTGCTGGCCGGACGCAACGGAGATGGCGTCGTCCTATCCCAGACCCGCACAGCGGAGGGAGAGGCCGCATGGCTCCGTGGTACAGGTACAACCCCAGTCCCTGCTGACCAGATTCAGGCCTATGTTGACCGACAACTCAAATACGACCCTGATTTATGGGTGCTGGAAATTGAATCTTCAGATTTCAGCCCTCCGTTTGAAGCAATACTGATCTGACAAGAAAGGTAGGTATTGTGGCTTAACCCACACGCCTGCGGTATTTATGACGCATAAAAACCACAACTTTGGGAAAAGTCTGGCTTCTGCCTGTTGCGTCATACACAACTTTACAGCAAAGAAAGCAGGCATGTGTGCCCTCGTACCATCAAACGCCATACGTGATGTATCGCACAACCTTTGCCACAGCAGGGAGAAGACCATGAAGCCGCGCCGGATACTGCTTGCGCAAACGCTGCTTTCTGCGCCGCTTGCGGCGGGCCTCCTGCTGTCGGCCGTCTCCGTGCATGCACAGCCTGTTCAGGGGCTTTATATTGCTGGAGAGGGTGGTGCCTCCCTTAACCAGGACCAGCGCGTCAAAAGCACGGCCAACTTCCCGGATGGCCGGGACCGCTGGAAGACTGGCGCTGTTGGAATCGGCTCGGTCGGCTGGGGCCTTGGCAACGGTTTCCGTGTTGAGGTCGAAGGCGACTACCGCAACATGGATTACAATCGCCTTGTAACCAACACCATGGCGACAAAGGGAGACGGCCGCCGCCAGACCTATGGCGTCATGGTCAACGCCCTGTTTGATCTGGATATTGGCAAGCCGTGGCTGTTCCCCTACTTCGGGGCGGGTGTTGGCTATGGGTGGACATCCACCAATGCCTCACTCATTGGCCACAATGCTTCTGGCGGTGTCACATCGCAGCATATTGGCGGCACCTACGGCAACGCCACCTATCAGGGCATCTTTGGTCTTTCCTTCCCCGTTCCGTGGGTTGTTGGCCTGTCTGCCACGGCGGAATACCGGTTCTGGACCATGTTTGGCCCGCAGTCCCACACCGTGACTTCCACGGGCAATATTGGTGGAACACAGGCGCTGGCTGGGACAGAGACCATAAGCGGCAGCCATAAGACCGTCACAGACTTCAACCATTCCATGATGCTTGGGTTGCGTTACGAATTTAACCCCGCACCGCCTCCGCCTCCACCTGCCGCAGCTTCCGTGGCTCCCGCCCCGCTGGCGGCACGCAGCTATCTGGTCTTTTTTGACTGGGACAAAACGGAGCTGACGGACAGAGCGCGTTCCATTGTGAACGAAGCTGCACAGGCCGCAGCCCATGTAGCCCTGACCCGCATTACCGTCTCTGGTTACACGGATAACTCATCCGCTCATCCGGGCGAAAAAGCGGGTGAGGAATACAACATGAAGCTCTCAATCCGCCGCGCAACGGTTGTTAAAGCCGAGCTGATGCGTGACGGGATTGCAGGGTCCACCATTGATATTCATGGCTACGGCGATACCCACCCACTGGTGCAGACTGGCCCGAACACCAAGGAAGCCCAGAATCGGCGCGTGGAAATTATTTTCCGTTAATTGGCAGTCTTGTCTGCCCCTAAAAAAGCCCGCCAGTAAGGCGGCTTTTTTTATGCCTCGTGCCCGCAGGTGCCTACAGACCAGAGAACAGAGATGTGGAGAGGTAACGCTCTGCAAACGATGGCGCTATGGCAACAATGGTCTTGCCTTCATTTTCCTTTTTCCGCGCCAGCAGCAAAGCAGCATGGAGTGCCGCCCCGGAGGAAATACCAACGGGAATACCATCTATCCGCGCACACCGGCGGGCAGCAGCAATCGCCTCGCGTTCAGAAACAGTCAGCACACCATCCAGAGACTTGAGGTGCAGTGTTGCCGGGCAAAAACCCGGACCAATGCCCTGAATACCGTGAGGACCGGGCTCATCACCATTCAGAATAGCGCTTTCTGCCGGCTCCACACCAAAGACCTGAATCCCCTTACGCCGGGGTTTAAGGGCTTCTGCAATGCCTGTGGCGGTACCACCTGTGCCTACACCAGCCACAATAATATCGACCTTGCCAGCCGTATCTTCCCAAATTTCTTCTGCCGTAGTCGCTGCATGAACGGCCGGGTTTGCCGGATTATCAAACTGGTCAGGCATCCAGGCATCTGGTGTTTCGGCCAGAATTTCATTCGCGCGGGCAATAGCGCCTGCCATGCCAAGGCGCGCCGGGGTCAGTTCCACCTGCGCATCCATCAACCGCACCATACGACGGCGTTCTATGGAGGCCCCTTCTGGCATGGTCACAATCAGCCTATAGCCACGCGCGGCGGCAACAAAAGCCAGAGAAATACCCGTATTGCCCGAGGTCGGCTCCACCAGCAGCGTCCGGCCCGGAACAATCTTGCCCTTGCGCTCGGCATCCAGCACCATGGCCGTGCCGATTCTGTCCTTGACTGAACCGAGCGGGTTAAAAAATTCCAGCTTCAGCAGCACCCGGCTTGTCAGTTTATCTTCGTTCGTAATACGCGGCAGTGCGACCAGAGGTGTTCCACCCACCACATTCAAAACCGAGTCGTAAACTCTCCCACGAGGTGCTGCAAAGCCGTATCCCCCGTTATCGTGCGTTGTTGATGGCATTTGGTCCCTACCTGAACTGTTTATCTGTTCAACAGTCTTATAATACGAATTTCCAACGTAGATAAACAGGCATTCCCCTGCTATAAGCACTCAACACAGCAAGGCTGGCACCGCATAGGCCAGACCGTAAGCAAGCAGGAAGGACCTCGAGCATGATTCTTCGTCGTGACAGAGCAATGACCGCTGTTCTCATCATGCTGGACGTTGCTTTCCACGCGGGACGCTCCAACGCAGTCAGTGCTGCGGATATTGCCGAGCGCTCTGGTCTGGCGCGCCGGGGAATTGAACCATTGCTTCAGGCTCTCTCACGCTCTGGACTGCTGGAAAGCATTCGCGGCCCCCGTGGAGGTTACCGGCTGGGTCGCCCCCGGCGCGATGTCTCCCTGATTAACATTATTGAAGCTGTTCTGAACGATGACTCCGAAGGCAGCGAAGGCCCTAAAGGCCCGCTCTTTCACAAGGTTATTGAACCCTGCTGGAGTGAGTTTGATACTAAGCTGACGGAACAGATGCGCCAGACCACGCTGGACGAACTGGTCCGTCAGGCGGAAGAAGCCGGGCTCAAACGGCCACAAAGCGAGCCTATCACGTTTTCCATCTGACCTTTAGTGTTTGCCCGTTTCAACGGGCATAAAAAAAGCGGTGCCGCATTAAACGACACCGCTTTTTTTGCAAGCCTGTAACGGCTGCTCAGTTTTTGCTGGCTTTAGCCGGGCGGGAAGCCCGCTTGGTTACAGCTTTCTTTTCCGGTTCTGCCGGAGTGGGAGCCGTAACAGCCGGGTGTGGAACAAACACACCAGTTGCGTCCACCTGAGCGGTTACCGTCAGACGGGTACGCTGCTGCCCCGGACCGGGAATAAGAATAACCGTAAACTTGTCCTGTCCTGCATAGCCCTGTGTGGGCGTGTAGGTTACGTGCGTGTCGTTATCCAGCGTGTAGAGGAACGCCTTGCCATGCTCGGGGGCGGGCGCCACACCAAAAGACAGGTAGGGTTTGCCATTGGGCTGGGAGACAAGCACCTCGCACAGCCCGTCATCCGAGCGGACCGTCATGGTGGTGGAAAGCTGGCCGTCAGCCTCTTTCTTGATGGGGGTTGTGCTGCACACGGCAGACCTTTTGAGATACCCAAACGGATTGGGAGATCCGACATGAACAGGGCCCACGGTTGTCGCGCAGCCGGCAAGCATGCCAGCAGTTAGCGTCAGCCCGGCAATTCCTCGTAAGCGCACTCCACAGCTCCGCTTCATTCTTGTTAATACAACCATAAACCCAGCGCGTTCCATATTGGTTAAAGGGTTGGGCCTACCCACCGGCAAAGCCAGCACGGCACGCCATACGCTGCATGAGTCGTCATTGCCTTTAAATCATCCCGCTACAGGAAGAAAGGGGCACTGACAGCTCCTTTTGGCACCCCTGCCTCTCTGTTTACAGGCAGGTCGGGGTAAAAACATCGTTTTGCCACAACACAATTCTACCGCAGCAGGGGCAAGACATGGCGATGTATGCGTTATCCGACCATGTGCCCCCTGCCTGGAAATGACGGTATGACAAATTAAGCCGTTTCTTTCCTGCCCGAATAGGCTATTGCGTTCAGCAGCATCTGTCGGAGGTCCTACCGTATGTTCCTTTCCCGTCTTTTTGCCGCGGGTGTTCTTACCGCAGGCGTTCTGCATGGTTCCGTTACTTTTGCCGCCAGTCCGTGCGGCCATTCCCCCGCGCATGAAGCATTCAACGTGCAGGGCCTTAAAAGCGAGCTGATGGTTACGGCCCTCTCCTGCAGTGCGCAGGATCGCTACAACGCGTTTGTCGCCAAGTTCCGCACAGTTCTGCTGAATGAGGAAGACAAGCTGAACGGCTATTTCCGCTCCACCTACGGCCGCAGCGCCCAGCGTGAGCATGATGACTACATTACCCAGCTCGCCAACGTGCAGTCCGAGCGCGGGTTGCAGTCTGGCACCATCTTCTGCCAGCAGCGCATGTCCATGTTTGATGAAGTGAACGCTCTGGATAATGGAGAAGACCTCTCCAACTATTCCGATGCCAAGGATGTGATCCAGCCTGCATCGTTCGAAACCTGCGCCGCACCGACCACAACACGCGCACCCGCACGCCGCCGGACAACCCACAAGGCCGCGTAATGACCAGCAACCGCAGGCGGCAGAGAGGGCTTTTAATGCTCCAGCCGCCTCTGGTGCTTGACGAATCAACGCCAAAGCGGGACAGACTTCCCGCATGAGCGATCTGTTTTCCGCCCCCACACCGTCCCGCAAATCCGCCAGCGCCTCGGCCCGCTCCAAAGGGCCGGAGAACGATGCATATGACGCCAGCGCCATTGAGGTGCTGGAAGGGCTGGAGCCTGTTCGACGCAGGCCCGGCATGTATATTGGCGGAACAGATGAGGGTGCTCTGCACCATCTGGCGGCGGAAATTATTGATAACGCAATGGATGAGGCCGTAGCAGGCCACGCCACAACCATTGACGTGCATCTGGCGCCGGACAACCGGCTCTCCGTCCGCGATAATGGTCGGGGAATTCCCGTTGACCCCCATCCCCGTTTTCCCGACCGCTCGGCGCTGGAAGTCATTCTGACCACCCTGCACGCGGGTGGTAAATTTTCTGGCAAAGCCTATGCCACATCAGGCGGATTGCATGGCGTTGGGTCATCCGTGGTTAATGCCCTGTCTTCGCGCATGGATGTGGAAATCGCGCGGGACCGTACCCTGTGGCAACAATCCTACGAGCGCGGTAAACCCGTAACTGCGTTGGAAAAAGCCGGAGCCGCCCCCAACAGACGCGGCACGCAGATTACATTCCAGCCTGACCCGGAAATTTTTGGCACGCACGTTTTTGTACCGTCCCGGCTGTATAAGCTCTGCCGCTCCAAAGCCTTCCTGTTCCGTGGTGTGACCATCCGGTGGTCGTGTGACCCGTCTTTGATCAAAACCGGGGATGACTCCCCGACGGAGGCTGTTCTCCACTTCCCCGGTGGGTTGGCAGACAGTCTGGCGGATGAACTTGGCCCCAACGCCCCCCTACTGACCCCATTCTGGTCTGGGGAGGCCCCCCTGCCGCCACAGCCCGATGGTACGGATAATGGCAAGGTGGAGTGGGCTGTCGCTTTTCTGGAAAGTGGTGCGGCCTCGCTGATCTCATACTGCAACACCATTCCGACTCCGCAGGGTGGCACGCACGAAACCGGTTTTCGTAATGCACTGCTCAAAGGTTTGCGGGCATGGGGCGACCAGAGATCCATAAAAAAAGCAGCCAGCATTACGGCCGAAGACATACTGGGGATGATTGCGGCGCGCCTGTCCGCTTTTATTCGTGACCCGCAGTTTCAGGGCCAGACCAAGGAAAAACTGACCACAGCAGCGGCCAGCAAACTGCTGGAAACAGCCCTGCGTGACCGGTTTGACCACTGGCTTGCCCAGAACCCGCCACAGGCCGATGCGCTGCTCAATTTTGCCATTGAACGGGCAGAAGAACGCCTGCGCCGCCGTGAGCAAAAAGACACGCCGCGCAAAAGTGCGACCCGCCGCCTGCGGCTGCCCGGCAAGCTGACAGACTGCACCAAGGAACATGCACCGGACACCGAAATTTTTCTGGTGGAAGGGGACTCGGCTGGCGGCTCCGCCAAACAGGCCCGTAACCGCGAGACACAGGCTGTACTGCCCCTGCGCGGCAAAATTCTGAACGTGGCCAGCGCCACAACAGAAAAACTCCGCGCCAATCAGGAGCTACGCGACCTGATTGAAGCACTGGGCTGTGGGTCGGGGGACCGATTCGAACTCGCCAAGCTGCGCTATGGCCGCGTCATTATCATGACTGACGCAGACGTGGACGGCGCGCACATTGCTTCGCTACTCATGACGTTCTTCTACCGTGAGCTGCCAGAACTTATTCGCAATGGACATCTCTATCTGGCCCAGCCGCCACTGTACCGCCTAACGCAAGGTGCCCACAGCGTTTACGCCATGGACGATGCCGACCGCGAACGCAAAATGGCGGTTCTGACAAAAAAACGAGGCAAGATTGATGTCTCCCGCTTTAAAGGTCTGGGCGAAATGCCTCCGGCAGACCTGAAGGAAACCACAATGGACCCTCGCAGCCGCACGCTGCTGCGTGTGGTTGCTCCGCCAGAAGACCGATTGAGCACGCGTGAGCGGGTGGAAAGCCTGATGGGCCGCAAGCCGGAACTCCGCTTTGCCTTCATTCAGGAACACGCCCGTTCGGTTGATGAACTGCTGGACATCTGACCGGACTCCGTCCTCTGGAGCGGTTCCTATCAGCCGGTCAGCCGTAAAGTGATCGACGTATGAGCACGCCTACTTTTTCAGTGCGGGAACGTCTCGCGGCGCTGGCGCAGGTTACGGGCGGGATGCTCTGCCTGCAATTTGGTTCGTCCTACGCCAAACTGCTGTTTCCTGCTTTTGGCGCAGCGGGCATGGTGGGGCTGCGTACCTTTTTTGCCGCCATCATACTTATGGTGTTTTACCGTAGCTGGCACGCTATCTCCCGCAAGGTGCTCCTGCTGGTGTTGCCGTATGGGCTGGCCCTTACGTGCATGAACTACTTTTTCTACCTCGCACTTGGCCGCCTGCCATTGGGCACCACCGTGGCGCTGGAATTTACGGGGCCACTCGTGCTGTCCTTTATCCATACAAGGCGATGGAGTGACGTTGTGTGGACAAGCCTGACGGTGCTTGGGCTTGTGCTGCTTCTGCGCCCGGAATCCGCTATACGGCCGGACTTTGTAGGCATTATTTTTGCCCTGCTGGCAGCAACATGCTGGGCGCTTTACATTATTTTTGCCCGCAATATTGCTGGCAAGCTGCCATCTGGTCAGGCGTGTTCTCTTGGTATGCTGTGTGGTGCCGGAATCGTTTTCATACCCTGCACGGCTCCTGCCCTGTGGACCGGGCTGCACATTCCTACCCTGCTGGGGGTGAGTGTTCTTGTCGCACTCTGTTCTTCCGCGCTGCCTTACGCACTGGAAATGCAGGCCATGCAAAAACTCTCTGCCCGCGAATTTGGGGTATTGTGTAGTCTGGAACCGGTTTCCGCCGCGCTGGCTGGAGCCATGCTGCTGCATGAAATTCCGTCACTTCCGCGTCTGTGCGGTATTCTCTGCATTGTTCTGGCATCGCTGGGCACTGTGCTCATGCCCCAACGTTCCAAGCCCATCGCGCAGGATGGGCCTGTTCTGCCAGAATAATGTTACGGCATCTTACCGGCTGGCTAGGTGAATAACCTGTTCATGCATGGAGGATGACGCCACATTCACCATGCTTCCGTGCACGGCCTGCATAATCATGGGATCAAAAATCCGGGTGAACGTGCCGGGGTGAATCCCCATCCACAATGTCACCACAGCCAGAGGTGCCAGCACGGCAATTTCGCCCGCAGTCAGGTCACGCAGCAGGCTGACCGTCCCACGCACGCTGCCAAACAGCACCCGGCGGTAAAGCGAGAGCATATACACGGCCCCCATAATCATGGTGCCACCAGCCAGCAGCGCCACCCACATGGAAACATGAACCGCCCCCATAAGAACCAGCAGTTCCCCCACAAAGGACCCTGTTCCGGGCAGCCCCACATTGGCCATGGTAAACAGCATGGCCAGCAGCGCGAGAATGGGCATCTGCCGTGCCACGCCCCCCAGTGCATCAATATCCCGCGTTTCTGCCCGCCATGCCACAGCCGCCACACAGAAGAACAGCGCCGCTATGACCACACCGTGCGAGAGCATCTGGAAGATGGCACCATCTATGCCCTCTGCCGTAAGCGTAAACAAACCAACCGCGATCATGCCCATGTGTGAGAAAGAGGAATAGGCGATCAGCCGCTTCATGTCTGTTTGTGCAAACGCCACAAAGGCTGCGTACAGAATGGCCACAACACCCAGTGCCAGCACATATGGGGCAAACTGGCGCACGGCATCAGGGAACATCAGCACCCCAAAGCGCAACAACCCGTAAGCCCCGGTCTTGGACAACACACCCGAAAGCATGGCCGATGCCGGTGTTGGGGCCTCCGTATAGGCATCTGGCAACCATGCGTGCAGCGGGAACAGCGGCAGCTTGACGCCAAAGGCCAGCAGAAAAGCCAGAAGCAGCCAGCCTTGCAACGAATGGGAAAAGCCTGCGTGCATCAACGCCGGAATATCGGTCGTGCCCGCATGCAGCCACATGGTAATCAGCCCGACCAGCATGAACAGCGAACCACCAAAGGTAAACAGGAAGAACTGGAGCGATGCCCAGACCCGTTTTTTGCCGCCCCATATGCCTATCATCAGGCTGCCCGGAATGAGCGTTGCTTCATAAAAAACGTAAAACAGGACCAGATCCTGCGCGGAAAACAGGCCAAACAGGGCTGTTTCCAGCATCAGCATGGTGGCTACAAAGTCGCGCCCCTGCGTTTGCACGCTGCGCCAACCCGCACCCAGTGCCAGTGGCGTCAGAAAAGCCGTTAGCAGGATAAAGACCAAGCTGATCCCATCCACCCCGGTATGGTAGGAAATACCATAATCACTCATCCAGCTCAGGCGGGTTTCATACTGCAAGCCGGGCTGGTTGGGGTCAAAGCCGACCCACATCACCACGCTTAACCCAAAGGTGAGCAGCGTTGTCCACAACCCCAGCCAGCGCGCCGTACGGTCCCGCTCCGGCTCCTGACCGGGACAGAGGAAGGCCGCAACTGCGCCTGCAAGAGGGAGGTAGGTTATCAGCGAAAGCAGGATTGGCTGCACGGCTTAACACCATCCGGGTTTAATGACACTTTTAAAAGAGTGCGCTTTTTTCCGGCATGAGGCCAGCATTCTGCTGTTCACGTTCCGCCGATCACCCCGGCAAGGGGCGGAGGACGGCTAGCGGCGGCCAAACAACTTTTCGAGATCGCTGCGACTGAGCTTGAGCCATGTTGGCCGACCGTGTGAACAGGTGCCAGCCCGGGGCGTGGCCTCCATCTGGCGGAGCAGGGCGTTCATTTCCTCCGGCGTCAGCCGCCGGCCTGCCCTTATGCTGCCGTGGCAGGCCATGCGGGCAATAACCGCATCCAGCTTGCCATCCAGCGATGCCATCTCATCCGGTGCGCCGTTTTCATCCGCTTCCAGCTCATCCGCCAAATCACGCAGAAGGCTGAGCGCATCGCTCCGTCCCAGCATGGCTGGCAGGGCACGCACCAAAATGGAACCACCCCCGAATTCTTCTATTTCGACCCCGAGTCTTTCCAACATAGGCTGGCGGGCCAGCAGCAGGTCCTGCTGTACACGCGGCAAATCCACCACATCTGGCACAAGCAGACGTTGGGCCTGCACACGCCCACCCAGATACTGCTCCCGCAGCCGCTCATGCGTCAGCCGTTCATGCGCAGCATGCTGGTCAACCAGCACCAGACTGCCATCTGCCGCCACAGCAAGAATATACGTATCCAGCACCTGTGCGACTGCGGCACCCAATGGATGGTCCAGCCCACCCCCACCTGCTACGCCATCCAACATGGCAGGAAGGCCCACACTGGCCTGCCCGTCTATCTGCGCCGCACCTTCTGGGCCACAGGGTATGGGTTGGGGCGGCACAGGCAGTGTCCGGGCCGATGGTGTATCGCCAAACATCAGGCGAGGTTCCGCCACACCTCCGACCGCAGGGGCAGAAGGATACGCGGGTACGGGTTGCGGAGCCGCCTGCCCCTGCTCCGGCGGGTACCATATCCGCGTAGCCCGTGGGGCAGCGGACAAAACCGGACGGACCCCGGCAACACCGGCCCCATGCTCCAGCGCGCGCTGTATGGTGCCAATAACAAGGGAGCGTACGGCGGCCTCATCTGCAAAACGCAGTTCGGTTTTGGCTGGATGCACGTTAACATCCACCTGTTCTGGCGGAACCGTCAGCATAAGCGCCACAACAGGGTGGCGACCAGGTTCGATGACCCGACGATACGCCACCCGCACGGCGGTTTTAAGAACCGGGTCCACGACCGGGCGGCCATTAACCAGCATAAACTGCCCGTTTGCCGTGGAACGATGGACTGATGGCGGGCAGATAAAGCCTGTAAGGGTCATACCCTCACGCTCACCATTGATAGTTAGAAAGCCGTCCGCCTCGCTGGCATCCAGCAAAGCTGCGGCGCGGGCAGCCATGTCCTGCGATGGCAGATCCAGCACCTCGCGCCCATCCAGCACAAACCGGAAGGCTGTCTGGGGAACCGCCAATGCCAGCCGACGCACCACGCTTTCCACATGGCGACCTTCCACTCGTGCGCTTTTCAAAAACTTGCGGCGCGCGGGTGTGGCAAAAAACAGGTCTTCCACCACAACGCTGGTTCCAACCGCACCGGCAACAGGCTCGGGCGCATAGGTTTTGCCCCCTTCCACCCGAATGCGCCATGCCCCGCTCTCTCCCCTTGGGCGGGACGTAATGCTCAACCGGGCCGCCGCCCCGATGGAGGGCAGCGCCTCCCCACGGAAGCCAAGCGTGTTGATGTGCACCAGCGTCTCGTCCCCCAATTTGGAGGTACAATGCCGCTCAACTGCCAAAGCCAGATCATCGGGGGACATACCCACCCCGTCATCTGTGACAATCATACGGTCCACCCCGCCCCCATCGAGCGAGATGTCCAACCGGCGCGCACCGGCATCTATGGCGTTTTCTATGAGTTCTTTGACAGCAGCAGCGGGGCGTTCGATCACCTCACCTGCGGCAATGCGGTTGACAATAACCTCTGGCAACCGCCGTACATGTGGGCGGTCTAGCTGCCCCCCACTTGCACCAACCTGCTCTGGCTGGTCTGACATGGTCAGACCCATGCTCTACTTCTTTTTGGGATGCTGGGTCGGGGTCACGCCCTTGGTGGGCGGTGCGCCAAGCGCTGCATTGGTTTTGAGACGACGGTTTTCTTCATCCGCGTTCACAACACCACCGGCCTTGCCACCTTTCCAGAACATCAACTGCTCCACAAAGCCCGAACCAGCAGCCCCCAGTTCCCCCTGATCGGGTTCATCGGCTGCGGCTGTTGCCTCATTCACCAGAATGGTCTGCCCCTCACTGGTGTCCCCGTTGGTGCCGCGCAGCGCCACATCGGGGGAGAGGGTTTCAAGCGCCTGCAGACGTTCACTTTCGTCCTGCCTGCGTTCGTCCCCTTTGCTGGGCTTCACCAACTCATCTGATGGCGGCATGGACAACGGTGCGCGTGTTGTCACCGTATATTCGTCTGGCAGACTGCGTTCCAGGCCAAATGCGCGGGCAGCCTCGTGCCCCGAGCAGCCGCTCAGCATCATGCAGCCGCCTACCAGCAGCACCGGAGAAATCAGGGTCGAAACACGGCGCACTATCATCTGCCTTCCACTCATCCTGAAAACCGCGCACTCTGGCGCGGGCTGCCTATGCCTAAGATGCCTGCTGTCCATCAGACAGAAAGTTCTGCAACAGCAATACGCATACAGCGCACACTATAGCGGAGTCAGCCACATTGAACACATACCAAGACCATCCGAATGCATGGGCGTGCAAAAAATCCACCACGGCCCCATAGCGCACACGATCAATAACGTTGCCTATGGCACCCCCGGTGACGGCGCCCACACATGCCGCAGTCAGCTTGCTGGGGGTTCTGACCATCCACACAAGCAGACAACAAGCTACTACCATTGCGATAACGGAAAACACAATCCGCCCCGCACCACCAAGCCCGCCAAACATGCCAAATGTTACGGCATGGTTCCAGACCATGGTGAAGTTGAGAAAAGGCAGCACGGCCACAGACCCACGGTCAGGCAGGTCCAGCCCATACAAAATCCAGAACTTGCTCAACTGGTCCGCCGAGAGGACCAGCATCAGCACAAGCAGACCAACGCCCGCAGGCCGGAGCATGAACGGCCTGTTCACGCACCCTCCTGCACGGATGCGCTAACAAAGCCACTTTGGGCCACCACATCAGCACAGCGCAGGCATAGGCCCGGATAAGCTGGATTCGACCCTGTTTCTGGCAGGACCTTCCAGCAACGGGCACATTTTTCGCCTTCCGCCACGCGCACAACTGGTGCGCCATGCAGGTCGCCCCCTTCATCCCCTTCCACATAAACAGAGGAGGACGTGGGGTCGATAACGACTTCCACGTGGGAGACAATGGCCAGTTCGCTCCAGTTCACACCGGCAAAAATACCAGCTTCTTCTTCCGACAGGGTCAGTTCAACCTGCGCCTGTAGGGAAGAGCCGATAGTGCCCGCGCGGCGTGCGCCTTCAATCTCGGTCGTAATAATCCGACGGACAGAGCGAATACGGGCCCAGCGTTCTTCCAGCTCAGCATCCGTCCATTCCACCGGCAGGTCAGGGAAGGCCTGTTCATGCACACTGGCCTGATCGCCAAAGCGGGCGGTCCATGCTTCTTCAGCGGTAAACACCAGCACCGGAGCCAGCCACGTTGTCAGGCAGCGGTGCAGCACGTCCAGCACCGTGCGCACAGCGCGACGGGTCGGATTGGACGGTGCATCGCAATACAGCGCATCCTTACGGATATCGAAGTAAAAGGCGGACAGATCGGTTGTGCAGAAGCCATGCAGTGCCGGGTAAACCCCAACCCATTCGTGCGTTTCCACCGCACGGGCCACCAACCCACCTAGTTCGGTCAGGCGGTGCAGCACCCAGCGTTCCAGCTCCGGCAGCTCTGCGTATGGCACAACTTCTGCCTCGGTAAAGCCATCCAGACCACCCAGCAGCCAGCGCAACGTGTTGCGCAGACGGCGGTACAGTTCGCCCTGCTGTTTGAGAATTTCCTTACCAATGCGCAAATCGTCATTGGTATCGGAATTCATCACCCACAGGCGCAGAACATCCGCGCCCATGCTGTCGTTCACGTCCTGCGGGGCAATGACATTGCCCAAGGACTTGGACATTTTGCGGCCCTGCTCGTCCAGCACAAACCCATTGGTGACCAGCGCCTTGTAGGGCGAAACACCACGGGTTCCCACGCTCTCCAGCAGGGAGGACTGGAACCAACCACGATGCTGGTCCGACCCTTCCAGATACAGATCAGCGGGGAAGCTCAGCCCCGGCCGCCCCAGAACAAATGCGTGGGTGGAGCCGCTCTCAAACCAGACATCAACAATATCGAACACCTGTTCGTAATCATCCGGGTTGCGGCCTTCCCCCAGAAAACGGGAGGGTTCGGACTGGTACCACGCATCTGCACCTTCGGAGCGGAAGGCATCCACCACACGCTGCATCACCGCAGGGTCACGCAGTACTTCGCCTGTCCGTTTTTCCACAAACACGGCAATGGGAACGCCCCATGCGCGCTGGCGGCTAATGCACCAGTCCGGGCGGGTGCGGATCATCGAGGTCAGGCGGTTACGAGCCTGCGCGGGGACAAACGTTACGTTTTCCAACGCCTTGAGCGCGTTCTCCCGCAGGGCATTCTCACCATCCATACGGATGAACCACTGAGGGGTCGCCCGGTAGATAATGGGGGCGCGTGACCGCCATGAATGCGGGTAGGAATGCACAATCTGACCACGTCCAACCAACCCGGCTGGCGCCGTGCCGGCTGCGTTAGCGCGCTCCATAACGCTGGTCAGCGTAGCGCACACCACATCCGCCGCCTTGAACACATGCACCCCGGCAAAGCCCGGAACCCACGGTGCATAGGTCCCATCTGCCTGCACAACCTCGGGCACATCCACGCCATTGGCGCGGCAGAGCAGAAAGTCATCCTCCCCGTGCGCGGGAGCCTGATGCACAAGGCCGGTGCCTGCTTCCGTGGTAACAAATTCACCCGCCAGCATGGGCACATCAAAGTCATAACCCGCACCACGGAGCGGATGGGCACACACGGCCCCAGCCAACGCACTACCCGGCAGGGTGTAGAGCACATGATGCGCGGTAACGTGCGCTTCCTGACAAAAGGACTCGACCAGCGCCTCGGCTACCAGCACGCGCGCGCCCGGTTCCAGCATTGCACCTTCCCCGGTTTCATCCACCCGCAGGACCACGTACGTAATGTCCGGCCCGTAAGCCAGAGCGCGGTTACCCGGAATGGTCCACGGCGTTGTGGTCCAAATAACAACGGACACATCCTCCAGCGCATGGGCTGGCGTTGGGTCCTTGACCACAGGGAACGCGACCAGAATGGTTGTGGAGGTATGGTCGTGATATTCGATTTCGGCTTCTGCCAGAGCTGTTTTTTCAACCGGGCTCCACATAACCGGGCGCAGGCCACGGTACAGCTTGCCATTTAGCAGAAAACGACCAATTTCTTCCGCAATCGCCGCCTCGGACGAAAAATCCATGGTTGCGTAACGGTTCTGCCATTCCGCCTGCACACCAAGGCGCTGGAATTCCTCCATCTGGATGTTCAGCCAGTTGCCTGCGTAATTGCGGCATTCGGCACGGAACTCCAGAACAGGGACGGAATCCTTGTCCCGCTTGGCCTTGCGATATTCCTCTTCCACCTTCCACTCAATTGGCAGGCCGTGGCAGTCCCAACCCGGCACGTAACGCACTGCATACCCCGCCATGCGGTGTGCGCGGTTAATAACGTCCTTGTTGATCTTGTTCAGAGCGTGACCAATGTGCAGGTGCCCATTTGCGTAGGGAGGGCCATCATGCAGCGTAAAGGTCGGGCGACCTTCCGCCTGCTGCTTCAACCGTTCATCCAGCCCGCTTGCACGCCATTTTTCCAGCCATTTTGGCTCCTGCTGCGGCAGGTTGCCACGCATGGGAAAAGAGGTCCGTGGCAGAAACACCGTATTACGATACTGGTCGGCCAGGGATGTCTTGTCGGGTTCGCTGCTCGATGAGGTCATGGGAGGCTGAGGTCACTTTGGTTCGGGTTCACGGTATGGCTGGCTTTTGGCCCCACACCGCCTTGGTCGTTACTGTCTTATCAAAAAGGAAAAGCTCAGGGTCAAGCGCCAAACCGGGTTGGGCTGTTCAACCCGGCCCTGCCTGCTGCTTTTTGCTCAATTTGGAGGGAGTTCCGTATCCAGCGCCAGCCGGGCCTGCGCGGCATCCTGTGCGATCTGGTTTTTGAGCGCATCCAACCCGGCAAAGCGTTTTTCCTCCCGCAGCAGACAGTGCAACGAGACGGAAAGCTCCTGCCCGTACAGGTCACCTTCAAAATCAAAAAGATGCGCTTCCAGCCGACTTTCCTGCCCATCATTAATGGTTGGACGACGGCCAACATTGGCAACGCCATAACGGGTCTGCCCATCCGGCAGCCGGACTGTAACGGCGTACACCCCTCGTGCTGGCTCAAGGTGCCGCCCGAGCGGAATATTAGCGGTGGGAAAGCCCAGCAGCCTGCCGCGCTTGTCCCCATGCTGCACAACACCCCGAATGCACCACAAACGCCCCAACTCCCCCGCAGCTTCACGCGGGTAGCCATCCTGCAACAGACGGCGGATGCGGGAAGAGGAAAAAGGCCCACCCTGATCGGACAATGCCTGCACAGCTGTAAAGCCCATGCCCAGTTCATGCGTGCGTTCCGCCAGAAACGCCACATTCCCACCCCGTCTGTGCCCGAAGGCAAAGTCTGGCCCGCAACCAACATGGCGCAGGCGCAGGGCGTTATGCAGCACATCCTCCACAAACTGTTCCGCTGTCAGCTCGGAAAAAGCCTTGTCAAACCCGATCTGAAAAACATGCCGCACACCAAGGGCGCGCAGAGCTTCCAGCCGCTCGGCCGAGAGGGTCAGCCTGAAAGGTGGGTCCTGAGGGCGGAAAAGTTCACGCGGGTGCGGCTCAAACGTAACAACAGCCGGAGGCAGGTCCGGGCGGGCGGCAAAAACAGACCGCAGCAAATGGGCGTGGCCCAGATGCACGCCATCAAAATTACCCAGTGCGGCGGCACAGCCATAGGCCTCTGCGGGAATATCCCGCCAGTTGGTGTGCAGGCTGATCGTCATCGACCTTTTACGCTCCTTCAGGCAGACCAAACAGACGGGCTGCCTCAGGCAGGGAGGCCGCTACCTTGTGTTGTGAACCCGCCACCGTTCCATCCTCCGGGCGGGCAATCTGGCAAACCTGCAACCCGGCCTGTGCAGCCGCATCCAGTTCAGCCACCACATCCGAGAGAAACAGCACATCCGCCGGGGCCCAGCCTGCCTGCTGCACAATGGTGCGATAGCTGGCCGCGTCTTTTTTACCGCCCACTTCCAGATCGAAGAACGCACTGAACAGTGGGGTAACGTCCCCCTGCTCCGTGTAGCCATAAATCAGCTTCTGCGCGGCTTTGGAGCCAGAGGAATAAACCGCCAGCGTCAACCCCGCGCCCTTCCATGCCTTGAGCGTGGGCACCACATCGGCATACAGCTCCGCCACCAGTTCGCCCTGACGATAGCCCTGTTCCCAGCAAAGCCCTTGCAAACTTTTGAGCGGAACCACCTTGGCGTCCGCATCCATCCAGCGTTCAAGCTGTTCGGCCGCAGGCACGCCGGGGGCGAGTTGCGCGGTTTCCGCCAGTGCCTGTTTTACAACCGGATTGTCGTGCTGCTGCGCAAGCAAAGCAGGCAGATGCGCCCGTGCGTAGGGAAACAGCACTTTATGCACGAACGCCACCGGCAGGGTTGTGCCTTCAATATCCAGCAGCACCACGCGTGGCGTGCCTGAACCCGTATTCTGCATCATGCTTTCCGTATCTGTTCAGCTGGGAAAGGCCGGGAACTGGCGGGCGATGTCCGCCCCCGTATAACGGGCCACCCAGCCTTCCTTATGGGTAAAAATACGCAGGGTCACCATATCGGGCTGAGGTCCTGCGTCAAACCAGTGCTTATACCCTTCAGGCACGGAAATCAGATCACCCTGCGTGCATTCCACATCGTAAACCCGGTCGTTGATGTGCATGATGAAGTGCCCCCCGCCATGCACAAAAAACCGGACTTCATCCTCGCTATGCGTATGTTCGGACAGGAACTTGCTGCGCAGGGCTTCCTTGTTGGGCGTCTGGGGGGTAACGCGCAGCACATCGGCCGACCCTGCTCCGGTTTCTCCCATCAGCCGGTCCAGCCAAGGGCGATAGGTCGCCAGCACGGTGGCTTCATCCGCGTCCTTTGGGGGTGGCTGCACGTCGTCCCACCGTTCAAAACGGATACCAAACGGGGCCAGAGCCGCTGCAATTTCCACAGCATCCTGCGTCTGCAACAACGGCACACCGGGGCGGCTGTCTTCAAACACACGCAGGCTGCTCATTTTCCCAGCTTCCTTCTTTCCAGCACGCAGGCCAGCAGAAATTCCAGCCCTTCCAATCGGGCTAGGGCTGCGTCCATGTTCTTGCCCCACACATACACACCATGGCCACGAATAATGTAGCCTGCGGGCATGTCCGCAAAAAATGGCTCCACCTCGCGCGCCAGACGGGCAATATCCTGATCATTGGCAAAAAGCGGCACACGCACGGTGGCGTCATGCGTGGACTGCCCTTCAAACACCTTCTGGACCTCGTAACCTTCCAGAACAATGGCGTCAGACGGCTCGGTCATGGACAGAACGGTGGACGCCACGGAATGACCATGCAGCACAGCGCCCACATTGGGCAGCAACCGATAGACCTGACAGTGCAGCAGGGTCTCAGCACTCGGCCTGTTCTGCGGCTGGTGAGGCTGCCCCGCCAGATCCACGGTTATAACATCCGCCTCGCTCAAAAAACCCTTATGGCAGCCTGAACGCGTAATAGCGATGCGGCCATCCGGCAGCCTGCAACTAATGTTACCTGCCGTGGCTGGCACCCAGCCGCGCGCATCCAGCCGTTGACCTGCCCGCACAATATCCTGCGCGCCCCGGACAAAACCCGTGGTGGCGTTATCCGTCATGGTGCTGTTAGCCTTCCTCAGCGAGGGTTAGTGCTGGACTGGCTTGTCCACCGGAGCATTAGCGTGCTCGGCAGCAGACACAGGAGGAGGCGCAATGTGCCCCGTACCCGGGCGTGGGGTGCTGTCTTCCATCGGCTCATCATCCGCCATGTGCTTTTTGAAGGATTTAATGCCCTTGGCCATATCCCCCATGATGGTGCTGATTTTGCCGCCACCGCCAAACAACACCAGCACGACCACCAGAACAATAAGCCAGTGCCAGATGCTCAAGCTGCCCATTCCACTCTTCCTTAACCTTAGCGGCGCGCATACGCGGCCAGTCTGCTTGCCTTATTCGCTTTTGTACATGAGGGGGAACACGCCGTGATGCAAGTTTTTCCTTGTTTGCTCCCGGACAAACGTCCTGCCTAACTGTTCCCCGGCCCATAAGGTTCTATAAACCCATAGGTGGGATAAACCGTTTTGCCAAAGGCATGCACAGGGGACCACCATACCCGCACCCGTGTCCAGTCATTACGGGGGGACACATCCTGCACCGGCGCATGGCGCGTTACCTCCCCCGGTTCCCAGTTGGCGTGGTCCACCAGAACCAGACGGTTATTGCGCACCTCCCGAACGACGGAAACATGCCCCGAAGGCAACCTGTGGGATGAACGGAACACCAGCACATCGCCCGCTTTGGGGTTGGAAGCCCGCGCATACTGCCCCTGCGCCTGCCACCACCAGGATGCCGCGTCTCCGCGCAGGTTGATGGCGGAATGTTCCCGCGCATAGGGTGCGCACTGCAACGCCCCGTGCCAGCTACCATGCCCTCCGCCAGCACAGGCGGCCAACAGCAGAGGCAGAGCCAGACAAACATACCGGCCGTTCACGACTCGGCCCTCAAACGGTCCATCCAGTCCTCCGCCTCTTCACCCTGCATATCCAGCACACGCTGGGCGACATCGCGCGCAAACCCCGCCCGCGCCAGCACGCCCAAGGCTTTGTTCTGGCGGGTCAGACGACCTGTCTCATCCTCATCCAGCCCAACGGGCTCCCGCGCAAACGGCCCCAGCCTGCGCTTGCGTGCCAGCACAAGCGCAGCACACAGCTCCCGCTCGGCCGGGCCAAGTGCGCCCACGGCTGTATCCAGCGCCTCATCCCGCACATCAGCAGCAACACCTTTGGCCGCCAGATGCGCCTGCACCGCGCGGGTAGACCGCCCGGACCGCACAAGCCGTCGCACGCGGGAGCGGGCAAAAACCGCATCATCCACCGCACCCAGCCGCACCATATCATCCACAACTGCCGTTACTACGGGGTGCAGGGCTGCCACCTGTTCGGCCACGGCCTCCGCACAGTCCCCGGCGCGTGTGGCTTTTTGCCCCCAGCGGGCAAGGCGGCGCAGCAACACCTGCTCCAACCCCTGCCGGGTTGTGCCAAACCGCGCCAGATGCGTCAGAGCCGCCTCCCGCAAGGAAGATCGCTGTGGCGGTGGGCAGGTAAAGGGAGGAGGCGCGCTCTTTTCCATAGTTATGGATATTAGGCTCATGTTGCGGTTCCGTGCCACTGCTCACCCCGGCTTAAAACGATGAAACACATATGAGGTATGCGAAATTTTCAATTCAGAAGTTTGACTCCCGCAACATGAACACGGCATTATGCGGGATGCGCAACGGGCCGCCCGCTCCACCCTTTTATGGTAGCGGGCGTTTTTCGTTTTGCGCTGTTCCAGATTCCATCATTCAGGTTTGATAACCACCAACATAAAGACCAGATTCCATGATTCCTCCCCTGATGCCGACCTATAAGCGTGCCGACCTCGCCTTTGAGCGGGGAGAAGGCTCTTGGCTGTACGCATCTGATGGACGACGATTTCTGGATTTTGCTGCTGGCATTGCCACTTGCTCCCTCGGCCATGCGCACCCGCATCTGGTGCAGACCATAAGCCAGCAGGCTGCGCGGGTTATGCATGTTTCAAACCTGTTCCGCATTCCGCAGGCGGAAAAACTGGCCGAGCGGCTGGTGGCCAACACGTTTGCCGATAGTGCTTTTTTCTGCAATTCGGGGGCTGAAGCCAACGAAGGCATGGTCAAGATGGCCCGCCGTGCGCAAATGATGGCAGGCCACCCAGAGCGGACCGAAATCATCTGCATGGATGGGGCCTTCCACGGTCGTACGCTGGCCATGCTCTCCGCCACGGGCAACCCAAAGTATCTGGAAGGGTTTGGCACGCCGGTTGCAGACTTTGTGCATGTCCCCTTTAACGATATTGAGGCCGTAAAAGCCGCCATAAACCCACGTACGGCTGCCGTTATGCTGGAGCCTATTCAGGGCGAAAGCGGCATTAAATGCGCCAGTGTGGAATATCTGCGCGCCTTGCGTGCCCTTTGCGATGAGACCGGCGTGCTGTTGGCGCTGGACGAAGTGCAGAGTGGTGTTGGCCGTACCGGTCGCCTGTTCGCCCACCAGTGGGCAGGCATTACCCCCGATGTCATGAGTTCGGCCAAAGGACTTGGAGGGGGCTTCCCCATCGGGGCCATTCTGGCGACGGAAGCCGTGGCAAAAGCCATGACCGCAGGCACACATGGCACCACATTTGGTGGCAACCCGCTGGCCTGCGCCGCCGCCAACGCGGTGCTGGACGTTTTGCTGGCCCCCGGCTTTATGGACCAGATTTGCACCCGCGCTGCGTTGCTGGATGAACTGCTGGACAGCCTTGTGGCCGATGCACCGGACATTTTTGCCCAGCGCCGTGGTCTGGGCCTGCTGATAGGGCTGCGTTGCGTTCCCGCAGTGGGCGATGTGCAGGCCGCAGCGCAGGAAGCCGGGCTGCTATGTGTAACAGCGGGCGACAACGTACTGCGCCTTGTGCCGCCGCTGACCGTAACCGAAGAAGACTGCCGCAAGGTCGTGGCCATGCTGGTTCAGGCTGTATCCAACCTGAGAAGCACACCCGATAACAAAAACAAGTCAGTTCTGGAGACAACCCCATGAGCGCCGCTCTTTCCACCTCTTCCATCACACCGGTGCAGACGGGGCTTCGTCATTTTCTGGACCTCAAGGATCTGGATGGGGCAACCCTGCGCCAGATTCTGGACGTTGCCAGCAGCATGAAGCGGATGCAGCAGAACCGCCGCTTCCCGCTCCACCCCCGCCAGCCGCTGGCGGGGCGGCAGCTTGGGCTTATCCTTTCCAAACCCTCCACACGTACCCGCGTTTCCTTCGAAGTCGGTATGCGCCAGCTTGGGGGGGATGCCGTTGTTCTCAGCCCGCAGGACATGCAGATTGGACGGGGGGAAACACTGGCCGATACGGCCCGCGTTCTCTCCCGCTTTGTGGATGCCATTGTGCTGCGGACGGGCAACACCACAAACCTGCACGAACTTGCACGCTGGAGCACAAGCCCGGTCATTAACGGGCTGACCCCGCACTCCCACCCCGTGCAGATTCTGGCGGACATCATGACGTTTGAAGAACATCGTGGTCCGGTCCGCGGTCGCACGTTTGCGTGGACGGGGGACGGCAACAACGTTCTGGTCTCGCTTATTGAAGGCGCTGTCCGCTTTGGCTTCCGGCTCCGGGCGGCAACGCCTGCCAAAATGAAGCCCCCACAGGCCGTGCTGGACTGGGCCAAGCAGGAAGGCGGCGATGTGGAGTGGATGGAAGACCCACGTGCTGCGGTGGAAAAAGCTGACTGCATTGTAACGGACACATGGATCAGCATGTCCGACTCGCACGAAGAGGCCGCATCCCGCATGACCTTGCTGGAACCGTACCGGGTAGATGCAAAATTGATGGCTCTGGCCGCCCCCGATGCCCTGTTCATGCACTGCCTGCCTGCCCATATTGGGGAGGAAGTCACGCAGGACGTGTTTGAAGGCCCACATTCCGTTGTGTTTGATGAGGCTGAGAACCGCCTGCACGCCCAAAAGGGTGTTCTGGCATGGACAATGGGAGGCTCCGGTTGGACCTCCTTTGGCAAGGAATAAACAGATGAGCGATGCGGAAAGAACAGTCTCACCGACCACCACAGAAGACACGCCGAGTGTTCCCGGCTGGGTTGAACCCGCGCTGGACAGCATTCTGGCCACCCTTCCGTTTGCGGCGGATAAACTGGCTCCTTTCCGCGCCTCTTATCTGGACTGTCTGGCCGGATGTGGCCGCGCAGGCGATCTGGACATGGAGCACGATGCCTGCCGCAAAGGCCTGCTCCGCGCCCTGACCGACTCTGTTGGCCTTGCCCCCGATGCAGCCCGCACCCTTGAGCAGCAGCTTGAAAAACTGGAACTGGATATTTCAGCGCAAGTCTGACGCTGATTTTTGTTTTTGGCAGGATAGAACATTTTTATGGAAAAACCGGCTTTTCTCGACCGTGACCGCCCCGATGTGCCCGGTCTGGTGGTTCCGGGCGGTGTAACGCCCTTCTATCTGGCTGGCCGTCCGGTCCGTGGGCGATTGATCCGCCTTGGTGTGCTGGCAGACGCCATGCTGACCCGCCACGACAACCCAGCACAGGTTACGGCCCTTGCGGGCAAGGCGCTGGCTCTTGTTGCCGCGCTGGCTTCCGCCCTCAAATTTCAGGGGTCATTCTCTCTCCAGATCAAGGGCGATGGCCCGGTTTCCATGCTGGTGGCAGACTGCACGCATGATGGCGCCCTGCGCTTTTATGCCCGCACGGATGAACCCGCGCTGGAAGCCCTGCTGGCCAGCAACCCTTCCCCCACGGACAGGGAACTGGTGGGTAACGGCTATATGGCCCTGACCGTGGATCAGGGGCCGGACATGGAACGCCATCAGGGCATTGTGGAAATTGCCGGGAATGATCTGGCGGCAATGGCCACGCATTACTTTGCCACAAGTGAACAACACGCCTGCTGGATTATGCTTGCCTGTAAAATGACCGATGCAGGGTGGCGGTCGGGTGCGCTGGTATTGGAACGCATTGCCGGGCAAGGCGGCACGGCGGACACCGATACGCCGGTGCAGGACACTACTACGCAGGGTGATAGTAGCTGGGAGACAGCCACAATTCTGGCAACCACGCTCACCGTGGGTGAACTTCTGGACGATGCCCTGCCCGCCCCGCAGCTCCTGCACAGGCTGTTCCACGAGGAAGACCTGCATGTCAGCCACGCTCGGGCATTGGCCTTTGGCTGCCGTTGCTCCCGCGCCAGACTGGTGGACGTGCTCAAGCGTTTTCCCGAAGATGATCTGGACCATATGTGCGTGGACAACAACACGATCGTCATGACGTGTGAGTTCTGCAACAAGGATTTTCATTTTCCACGCAAGGACATTGCATCCGCCGCAGGCTAGGGGAACTCTATCCCATCAGACACTGTTGACGGTACCCTCACCCCGGCCCAGATTGACCGGGGTGCATTAAGGCCCCGGCACCGGGGCCATGTTGGATTATTTCAGTCGGCTGCAAAGAGGTTGAGCCATGATGCTGTTCCCCCGTATGCGTCTTTCCCATCTGGTCGCAACCCTTGCTCTCCCCGCTGTGCTGGCAGGGTGCGCGGAGCAGAAGCAGCCAACGCAGTTTACCCCTCTGACCTACGACTATCTCGGTCAGATGCACCTCAACGTGGCAACCCTGGATGTTGTGGACAATTCCGTTACCAACCCCGAGCCGGGCGACATAGGGTACAAATCTCCCTCTCCCCCCGACCACGCATTGCGGCAGATGGCAGCGGACCGGCTGATTGCAACAGGCAATGCCACGGCCGCCAGCACGGCCCATTTTGTTATTGACCGGGCATTTATCCTGCATCAGCCGGGCGGCACGCTGGACGGGCAGATGAATATTCATCTGGATATTCTCAACCCCGAAGGTCAACGTGTTGCGTCTGCCTCCGCACAGGCAACGCAAACCCTGCACCCCGATCCTTCGCAGGATGTGGAAAGCCCGGCAAACCTGTACGAAATCACAAAAGACATGATGCAGACCATCAATGTCGAATTCGAGTATCAGGTCCGCAACTCTCTGAACAAATGGCTGGTTGATGCGGGTGGCACCCCCATGAACAACGCTATTCAAACCCAGTCTCTGACCGACACGCCCCCTGTGGCTGGCGCTGCGGCAGAGACAAACAGCCTGACGGGCACACCAGCAGCGGTAGACACATCCAACACCAGCGCCCCCGCTAGCACCTCAACGGCACCAGTGCCTGCATCAAGCAGCGCGGATGCAGCCAGCACCAGCACGGCACCTGCCGCCACGCAGGACAGCGAGCCCAACGCCATTTTCCCGGCTGGCACGGATGATGCCTCGACGCAGACAACACCAAAAACGCTTTCTCCCAAACCGGGTTTTCTCAAACTACCCACCACAACAAAAGCACAGTAACGGCACCAGGCCCCGCATCTAAATCTCCCCCATGCCTGCACCAGAGCATGGGGACGGTGGGCAGACATTGCAGCCAGAGCGTGGGACCGCCATAAGTAGCGGCATGATAGCCCAGCCCTTTTTTTCCGACCCGGACCAGATTGCAGATGGCCTGCCGGTCAAGGATATTCTGCCAGAACTCCGTAGGGTTCTGGCAGTGGAGCCAACACCCGAACGCGCTGCCAGCGCTATTGTGGTGGCCCCTCCGGGTGCGGGCAAAACCACCTCTATTCCTCCGGTGCTCGCGGCCTGCGCATGGCGTGGCGAAAGCGGGCGGGTTATTATGCTTGAACCCCGCAGGCTGGCAGCACGCGCTGCCGCCCAACGCATTGCCTCCCTTATGGGGGAGGAAGCAGGGGGTTTTGTTGGGTATCGCACCCGCATAGACAGCGCCGTATCGGCCCGCACGCGCATTGAAGTGCTGACGGAAGGACTGTTCCTGCGCCGCCTGCTGGGAGACCCCATGCTGGAGGATGTGGCCTGCGTTATTCTGGACGAAGTGCACGAACGCTCGCTGGAAGCGGATCTGGCGCTGGCCTTCTGCCTTGACCTGCAACGCACCCTCAGGCCCGACCTGCGCCTTGTCGCCATGTCCGCCACGGCGGAAACGGAACGGCTGGCAAACCTGATGCAGGCCCCGGTTCTGACCAGCGAAGGCCGCATGTTCCCGCTGGAAGTCCACCATTCCAAAAAGGACATTCCCACCTTGCGCGACATTGCCCCAGCCACCGCTGCGGGTATTCGGCAGGCTCTGGCAGAAACAGAGGGCGATATTCTGGCTTTTTTACCCGGCACGGGGGAAATCCGGCGTACAGCCCAGTTGCTGGATGGGGTAAAGGCTACCGTTCTGCCACTCCATGGGGAACTGCATCCGGCAGAACAGGCCCGTGTGCTCCAACCTGCCAACACCGGGGAACGGCGCGTTATTCTGGCCACCTCCATTGCGGAAACATCGCTAACAGTGCCCGGTGTGCGCGTTGTTGTGGATTGCGGGTACCGCCGCGCACCACGGTTTGATGCGGGGGCCGGACTTTCGCGGTTGGAAACACTCCGTATTTCCAAGGCGGCCGCCCGCCAACGTGCCGGACGCGCGGGCCGAGAGGCGCCAGGAACAGCCTATTGCCTATGGAGCGCACACACTCAGCGCGCCATGCCCCAGCACGACCGGCCCGAAATTCTGGAAGCTGACCTGTCGGACTACGTTCTGGCAACCGCCTTGTGGGCTGAAACAGTAGGCACAACCGACACCCTACCCCTCCCCGACCAGCCCCCCGGCAGTGCCGTTGCCGCAGCACGAGACCTGCTGCACCAACTTGGCGCACTGGATGAGGACGGGCACATTACCCAACTGGGTAGCCGCATGGCCCAACTGGGTACGCACCCAAGGCTGGCAGCCATGCTGCTGGCCGCACGCACGGCAGAAGAAGCCGCCATGGCAGCAGATTTGGCCGCCCTGCTGGAAGAACGAGACCCGCTACGCCCACGCCAGACCGCCCAAGGCAGGCCACCCGCAATACCACCTGCGGATATTAGCCTGAGGCTGGACCTGATTGCGGGTGACAACCACCCAGATGCAGACCGGGGCGCATTAAGCCGCATCCGGCTGGCCGCAAAACGCTTCCGCTCCCGGCTAAGCATCCCCCATAATCTGCCCGCACAAGGCGACCCGGCAGCCTTGCTTGCCGCCGGGTTCCCGGACCGCATTGCCCTATGCCGGGGAGAACCCGGCAGCTACCGGCTGGCCAATGGCAGCAATGCACGCCTGAAGCGTGACGATGGCCTAAGCCAGCACCGCCTGCTGGCCATTGCCGGGTTACACCTGCGCACAGCGGCGGAAATTCGGCTGGCCGCACCGCTGGACCCGAATGCCCTCCCCCCTGCGTTGCTGGAACGCACGCATGAACAGGTGGAAACAATGCTCGACCCTGTATCGGGCAATATTCTGGCACGCAGGCGCACACGCATTGGCTGCCTTGTGCTCAAGGACCGGACAGAAAAGGTCAAACCGGAAGAAGCCGCCACTCTGCTCCTGCTCCATGCGCGGGACAATTTGGAAACGGCCCTGAACTGGACAGACGCAGTCCGGCAGTTGCAGGCCCGCGTTGCGTTGGCTCGCAGCATACATGCCCCCACCGAACCTGCAGCCGACCCGAAAGATGAGACGGAAACCTGGCCAGATTTTGCCTCCCCCGCACTAGCAAGCACTGTGGAGATCTGGCTGGCGCCTTACATGGCTGACTGTACATCCGTTGCCGCCATAAAGACGCTGGACATTCATTCCCTCCTCCGCAACCTGCTGACTTACAGCCAATACCAATGGCTAGAGCGGGAACTGCCAACCCACCTTCCCTTCCCCGGTGGCCGGGCAGAAGTGGATTATACGCAGCCTGTCCCCGTAGCCTCCGCCCGTGCGCAGGTTTTTTATGGAACAGACCAAACACCCCTTTTGGCTGGCGGACGGGTGCCGCTCCGTCTGGCCCTGCTTTCCCCCGCTGGACGACCACAGGCGATAACGGCGGACCTTGGCGGATTCTGGCAAGGCGGATGGGCCGATATGCGACGAGACATGCGGGGCCGCTACCCACGCCATGACTGGCCAGAAAACCCAGCCCTTGCACCAGCCCGACCACGACAACGCCCAACCTGAATGGCCTTACGCCGCCCTTCCTTTGCCTGAGCCAAAAAGTGTTAAAAAACGCGCATATCCTCCCTCTGCCGCCCAGCATGGTTGCACAAGCCTGCCAAACATGGCCTAAAGTTCATATGCTTGGCTCCTTGGCACCGCTTTTATGAACAGACTGCTGCACAGCCTGCCTTCCATGGCACTGGCTTACCTGTGCTGCGCGCCGCTCCTGACCGATGGAACGGCACGGGCTGGTACGCTGCCATCGTTTGCTCCGGCCACGCCGCTTGTCACCACAGGGCCGGTCAGCTTTGCTCCCCTTGTGCGCAAAGTGGTGCCTGCCGTGGTCAATATTGCCGTCACGCGGGATGATTCAGCAGCCAACAGCCACCACAAACTGCCATCCTCCGTCAAAGGGACTCCGCTAGAGCGGCGTTACCGCGAGCGCATGCGCCATCATGGTGATGAACTGCTGGAAGCGGGGTCCGGCTTTGTGGTTGATCCCAGTGGTTTTATTGTCACCAACGGGCACGTGGTGGAGGATGCGGACACCATTACCGTCTCACTCACCAACGGTAAGGAATTTACGGCAACACTGGTGGGCGTGGACCCGCTGACGGATATTGCCGTCATCAAAATCATCAGCCCCGAAGCACTACCCTATGTGGAATGGGGGGACAGCAGGCAGGTGCAGGTCGGGGACTGGATTATGGCGGCGGGGAACCCGTTTGGTCTGGGATCTTCCGTAACGGCGGGCATTGTTTCCGCCCGCGGGCGGGACATTGGCGCCAGCCCGTTTGATGATTTCCTGCAACTGGACGCCCCTATAAACCCCGGTAACTCGGGGGGGCCAACGTTCAACCTTGCCGGGCAGGTTGTCGCGCTGAACACCGCCATTGTCTCCCCCACTGGCGGGTCCGTTGGGCTGGGCTTTTCCATTCCGTCCGAAATTGTCATCCCCATTGTGGAAACCTTGCGCCAGACCGGGCACATAGACCGGGGCTGGCTGGGCGCCACGCTGGATGATGTTGTCACCCACAACGGCGCCAAGGTCACGGAAGTGGACCGCGACAGCCCTGCCGCGCGTGGAGGACTGCACAGGGGGGACATTATCACCATGCTTAATGGGGAGCATGTGGATACGGCCCGTGCGATGATTCGCGCCATAGCTGTTGCCAAACCGGGCAGCGATGCAGCACTGGCCATTTTGCGTAACAACCACCCCCAAACACTGACCATACGCGTAGGGCTGCGCCCCGTGTCTGAGGATGGTGGGTTCCACTAGGTCAGATCATGGCCAGTGGTTGTTTGCTTTTGGGGGGCGCAAAAGCGGCATCCAGTTCCGCAAGATCCTGAGGCCCTAGTTCCAGTTCCTGCGCGGCAAGGTTCTGCTGCATATGCGCAACCGTACCGGCCTTGGGAATTGCCAGCATATTGGGCTGGCGTAACACCCATGCCAGCGCCACCTGTGCAGGCGTTGCCACCCCAAGCGAGGTTGTATGCCGCGCTGCCACCCGCCCCAGTGCCGGGTCGGCAAGCAACGCCCCACCCTGCCCTATGGGCGAATAGGCCATGGTCACAATCTGGCGCTGTCTATCTGCCTGAAGCAGGTCGAACTCCACCCCGCGATGTTCCAAACTATACAGCACCTGATTAACAGCGCATTCCCCCGGTTGGGTGCACTGCTCCAGTTCTTGCACGTCATCCGTATCAAAGTTGGAAACGCCCCAATGCCGGATCAGCCCCTCGCGCTGGAGTTGCCGAAAAGCCTCTACCGTTTCGGCTAGTGGAACGCTGCCGCGCCAGTGCAGGAGGTACATATCCAGCCAGCCCGTGCCCAGATGTTTGAGCGAGCGTCGGCAGCTTTGGGCAACCCCTTTGGCCGATGCGTTGGTTGGCAAAACCTTGCTGACCAGAAAAACCTGCTTGCGCATGGGGGCTATGGCATCCCCCACCAGTTTTTCCGACCGGCCATTGCCGTACATTTCCGCTGTATCCACCACCTGCACGCCATGTTCCACAGCGTAGCGCAGGCTTGCAATTTCTTCGTCCCGGCGGGCGGCTGAATCTCCCATATTCCACGTACCTGCTCCCAGTGCGGGCAGAGTTGTGCCATCTGGCAGCGTTATGGTTCTGGCCATTGCCGGTTTCTCCTTGTGTCATCACGCCGTCTGGCAGCATAGAACACGCTTGGCGCATGTTCTTTTCCGCTCCACGGCAAGACTGTTATACTTGATATATGACCCAGATCGGCTTTTACCACCTGACGCGCACCAGCCTGACAGAAGCGTTACCCATGCTGCTCTCCCGCACGCTGGAAAGCGGACAGAAGGCGGTCGTCTGGTGTGCAGGCAAACCTATGCTGGATGAGCTGGATAAAACGCTCTGGCAGGTTGCCAACCCAAGCTGGCTCCCCCACGGCAGTGCGGGCATAGCCTGCCCCGACCTGCAACCCATCTGGCTAAGTATGGAAGATGATGTTCCTAACGAGGCCCGATTTCTGTTTTTAACAGAAAACAGAAATTGCGCGGACCCTGCCCGGTTTGAGCGAATATTTGACCTGTTTGACGGGCATGACGAGACGGCGGTATCCGCTGCACGCCAACGCTGGGCACAAGCCCAGAAGGCCGGGCACGATCTGGCTTACTGGCGGCAGGAAGCCAAAGGCTGGAAACGCGCCCGGTAAAAACTACCTGCCCGGATAACCGAGCAGGTAGGCGGGAGGACTAATTAGTCCTGTTCAAACCCATTGCGTACAAACCGGTCGAGCAAACGCACGCCAAAGCCGGTTGCACCTTTAGGCTGACCGTTTTTGGCCTTGCTGGCCCATGCCACACCCGCAATATCCAGATGCGCCCACGGGGTTTCTCCCACAAAGCGCTTGAGGAACTGCGCAGCAGTAATGGAGCCACCAGCCCGGCCACCGCTGATGTTCTTCATATCCGCAATATCGGACTTCAGAAGCGCGTCATATTCCTTGGCCATGGGCATCCGCCACAGCTTTTCCCCCGTAAAGGCGCCAGCATCGGACAGACCAACAGCCAGAGCGTCATCGTTGGAGAACAGCCCCGCATATTCGTGGCCAAGGCCCACGATAATGGCGCCTGTTAGCGTTGCCAGATCCACCATCAGACGGGGGGCAAAACGATCCCGCGCATACCAGAGCACATCGGCCAGAACCAGACGGCCTTCTGCATCCGTGTTCAGCACCTCAATCGTCTGACCGGAGGCACTACGCACCACGTCCCCCGGACGCTGGGCTGTGCCGGACACCATGTTTTCCACCAGCCCGACCAGACCAACAGCGTTGATCTCCGCCTTACGCAGCGCCAATGAGGCCATAAGCCCGGTCACGGTTGCTGCCCCGGCCATGTCCCACTTCATGTCTTCCATGCCAGCGGCCGGTTTGATGGAAATACCACCCGAGTCAAAGGTGACGCCCTTACCAATAAAGGCTAGCGGGGCATCCCCTTCCTTGCCGCCGTTCCAGCGCATGACAACCGTGCGGGGTTCGTTGGCACTCCCCTGAGCCACCCCCAGCAGAGCACCAAAGCCAAGTTTGGCCATGGCTGCACGGTCCAGAACCTCAACTTCCAGCCCATACGCGCGCAGGGTTGTGGCCCGCTCGGCAAATTCTGCTGGTGTCAGCACATTGGCGGGTTCGCTCACAAGGTCACGCGTCAGCAGAACACCCCGTGCCACGGCCTGCAGGGATGGCCACAGCTCTTCGGATACAGCGGAATGGTCACCCAGTACGGAGAGCTCAGCCAGAACGTGTTTTTTATCGTCCTCACCTTTGGTCTGGTACAGGCCAAAATGGTAAGCGCCCAGCACAGCACCCAACGCAGCATGTGCCGCCAGTTCGCCAGACAGGTCACCCATGGCCAACGCCGCTTTGGGCGCACGCCCCAGAAGGGATGCCGCCAGACCGCCTGCTTTTTCAGCCCCCCATGCGTCCAAATCGCCCGGTTTGCCAACACCCACCAGCACAATGCGCTCAAAACTGTCGGACGGAGCCAGCACAACACAGCTTGTGCCGTCCTTGCCAGTAAACCCGTCAGCCTTGGCGCCACGGCTCAATGCGCCATGCGTTGCTTTGTCCATAGTCTGAAAAAATGCAGACTGCGCGTCACCTTCGGGCACCAGAATAGCCAGAGCGCCACCGGTAGGCTGTACCTGAGTAGAAAAAGAAATCTGTAGCATGGTTCTGACCGATCTCCCTGAAAACCACATCTTTTCTGCCTAAGTCTCCCTCCCTGTCTTGGCAATAGCCACGCAGCCCCGCACCGCCGGATTGCATGATAAACAACAAGGACACACCACAGGGCATGACGGCAGCCTCAAGCTGGCGTATGCTAGGGGCATGACCATCCTTGCAGACACAGACCTGCTGGCCCTTGCCGCCAGACTGGCCGATGAAGCCGCCGAAATCATCCGCACCATCCGCGCGCGTGGTTTTGAGACCGTGACCAAGACCGACTCCTCCCCCGTAACGGAGGCGGACCATGCGGCAGAAGCCCACATCCTGCGGGGGCTACGCACCGCAACACCTGATATTCCGGTTATTGCGGAAGAAGAAGTTGCCGCAGGCCTGCAAGCCTATGCCACGCCCGCCTACTGGTTGGTGGACCCCTTGGACGGCACGCGGGAATTTGCCGCAGGGCGGGACGATTTTACCGTCAATGTCGGCCTTGTCCGCAATGGCCATGCCGTGCTGGGCGCCATGGCTCTGCCCGCTTACCATCAGCTCTACACCGGTGGCGTTGGGCTAGGGGCACACAGGCGGGACAAGAGCGGGGAGCAGGCTATTCACGTCCGCAAGGCACCGGCTGAAGGATTGACCGTTCTGGCCTCCCGCCACCATGCAGATGACACCCGTCTAGCCGAATATCTGAATGGCAAAAAAATTGCGCATCTGGGCAATATCGGCTCGGCCGTAAAGTTCGCCCGCGTTGCGGAAGGACTGGTGGATTTATACCCCCGCCTTGGTCCAACCATGGAATGGGACACGGCAGCCCCACAGGCCATTGTGGAAGCCGCGGGTGGGCATATTACACTTCTGGATGGTTCTCCCCTGATTTACGGCAAAACAGGCTGGAAAAATCCACCATTTGTCTGTACCGGAACACTATAAACAGGACCGTTTCCCCGTAGCCCCTTTACGCAAGATTTTTCTGTTGCCACAACATTGCCAGCCTCACTGATCGGCCTACGGATTGCGCCCTGTTGCCATGAGAAAACCATGACCAGACGTCTGGATGCCACCGAAAGCGGCATAGCCACAGCCGCCAGCATTCTTCGTGCTGGCGGCCTTGTGGCATTTGGCACGGAAACCGTTTACGGCCTTGGGGCGGATGCCAGCCAGCCGCAGGCCGTCGCCCGTATTTTTGAGGCCAAAAACCGGCCACGCTTCAACCCGCTCATCAGCCACTTTGCCCATGCGCAGGCCGCCTTCCAGCAGATTGTTCCCAACGCACTGGCGCACAGACTGGCGCAGGCGTTCTGGCCCGGTCCGCTCACGCTTATTCTGCCGCGCGCTCCGGGGTGTTGCATAAGCGATTTGGCAGCCGATGGGCTCTCCACCCTAGCTGTACGCGTCCCAGCTAATGCCGTAGCGCGTGCCCTGCTGGAGCAGGTGGACCGCCCAATTGCAGCTCCATCGGCCAACCGCTCCGGCCGTATCAGCCCGGTCGATGCAACGCACGTGCTGGAAGAACTGGATGGCCGCATAGATGCAGTGCTGGATAGTGGCCCGTGCACCGTGGGGCTGGAAAGCACTGTAGTGGACCTGTCAGACCCACAAAGGCCATGCCTCCTGCGCCCCGGCGGCATTACACTGGAAGAACTGCAAGCCATCTGCCCGCATATAAGCCTGCCACAGACAACCAGCGATGCCGCACCGCACTCGCCCGGCCGCCTGATCTCACATTACGCGCCGCACCTGCCAGTCAGGCTGGACGCCTTGCAGGCCCAGCCGGATGAGGCCCTGCTGGCATTTGGTGCGCCCCGCCCCACCAATGCCCCGCTTGTGTGGAACCTGAGCCCGACCGGCAGTCTGGAAGAGGCCGCCGCACGGCTGTTTACCGGCCTGCGCACACTGGACCATAAGGGACAGGCCATGGGTCTGACCCGCATTGCCGTACAGCCCATTCCCCACCACGGGCTGGGCCGTGCCATACAGGACCGCCTGAACCGCGCCGCCGCCCCCCGCCCGCAGGATGGAACGGGAGACACCGCGCCATGACCGAGATCGACCCCAAGGAACTCAAAATCCTGTCGGACATTCTGGCGCTGGTGCTTGAAGACCATCCGGGCCAGTCGGACACGGCCCTACAGGCGCTACGCAACCGGGCGCGCAAAAACAGCACGACGGGTGGTGCACTTAAAAACCTGTTCCAAACCATTGCCACCAACCCGTCCAAAGCCAAAACCGCATCATCCCGGCAGACAGGGTCGCGCGCGTCCTCCAGCAAGTCCAAAACAACAGACATGCCGGACCAGTACCGCGTTCAACTGCGGGAAATGGCGGATAGCATTACCCGGTTAGACCGCAACCTACGGGTGGCTTACTCCCAGAACGAGACACTTAAATCTGAGCTCTATCTGACACAGAAGTCCCGCGCGGAACTTCAGACCCATCTGGCAACACTCCAGAGCAGTAACCGCAACCAAAAGCCGGTTACCATCGCCATTAGTCTTCTTGTTGGCCTGCTGGTGGGCATTGCGGGTTCGCAGGCTGTGCATATGCTGTGGCCCCCAGCCCCCCATGTTGTCGTCGATAACGCCCATTACCTTTATTAAGGGGCGGCCCTAACCGCCCTTCTTTGTCTTTTTGTGCTTTTGCAGGGAAAACCAAAGCCATGCCACAAACGCCCCTTCCCCCGCCCTTCATGATGCGCTGGTACAGCTCCTTGGCCCATCTGGCGTACTGACCAACCCGGCGGATACGGAAGCGTTTTGCGTGGACTGGCGGGCACTTTACCACGGGCGCTGTGCGGCAGTGCTGCGCCCGGCCAATACCGAAGAATGCGCAAAAGCCATTGCCCTGTGCCACGCGCACAATGTGCCCATGGTACCACAGGGGGGCAACACCAGCATGGTTGGGGGGGCTACGCCGGATTCAAGCGGCCATGCCGTTGTGATTTCCACCACCCGCATGAACCAGATTCATTCCATTGACCATGCCGACCTGACCATGACGGTGGATGCAGGCGTAACCCTTAAGGCCGCACAGGACGCGGCCAGTGCGCAGGGTCTTTTGCTACCGCTTTCCATTTCGTCCGAAGGGTCAGCCGATATTGGCGGTATTCTGGCAACCAATGCCGGGGGCAACAACACCGTGCGTTACGGCAACGCGCGTGAACTGGCACTGGGGCTGGAAGCCGTATTACCCGATGGTAGTGTGCTGAACCTGATGCGCAAACTCCGTAAGGACAATACAGGTTATGCCCTCCGCCAGCTTCTTGTTGGTTCGGAAGGAACATTGGGGATTATTACGCAGGCGGTCATCCAGTTGCAGCCAGCCCCCCGCTCGCGCGAGACGGCATTGTGCGCGGTGGAAAGCCCCAAAGGAGCGTTGGACCTGTTTGCCGCCTTCCGTAAGCAGGACCCTTCCGCCATCCATGCTTTTGAATATATGTCCGGCACCTCCATGGCGCTGGTCAACAGTCTGATTGAAGGAGCTGCTTTGCCGCTGGAAGCCCCGGCTCCTGCCTACGTGCTGGTGGAACTGGCCAGCCCCCGTGCGGATGACAGCTTGCGTACCCTGATGGAATACGTTCTGGGGACAGCACTGGAAGACGGGTTGGTAACAGACGCGGTTCTGGCCGAGAGCGAAAGCCAGCGTCAGGGCCTGTGGATGATCCGCGAGGAACACGCCGAAGCACAAAAACGTGCCGGAGCCTCTGTCAAAAACGATGTGTCCGTCCCACTGGCAGCCATTCCAACGTTTATTGAAGAAGCAACCAAAGCCTGCGAGGCCCTTATTCCCGGTATTCGGGTTGCACCGTTTGGCCATATTGGCGATGGCAACATTCACTTTAATCTGGTGCAGCCCGAAGGTGCGGACGCAGCCGCTTTTCTGGCGCAGGACCACGCCATGATGGATGCTGTTGCCGAGATTGTCCGTAAACTTGGCGGGTCTTTTTCGGCCGAACATGGCGTCGGTCAGCTTAAAACCTACATGATGCCATCATGGCGCGGTGGCGCGGAACTTCAGACCATGCGCCGGATCAAAGCAGCACTGGACCCGCAGAACCTGATGAATCCGGGCAAGGTGCTCCCTCCCGCCTGACCATACCCGCACCGGAGCCGAAGGGCATAAAACCCCCTTCAGCCCGATGTAGCCGGGCGTATTTCATCAACGATTTAAATAAAAGAAAAAGAGATTTATTGCCGGCGAAAAGAAAACGCCAGCGTTGGATACCAAAAGCAGAGTATTTGCAAAACAAAGGCTGGCAGAACAATCAGTCCCGGGTCCCAACCTGCTGCTACAATGGCAAGCCCTGTTGCAATTGGTGCCACGGCCCGCTCCACCTTAGCGCCCTCTGGCGTGTTGCACGCCAAAACAGAGCACACGCCCCCAACACCCAACAAACCAGCCGCCATAACGGCATACAGCGGATGCGTGGTGGCTCCCGGCATGAGACCATCATGCACGCTGGATAGGGAGGACAGGTCAGATGACCACCCCGCCAGCCCGAACAGAAAGCTGAATGGCAGCACCAGCACGCCAAACACATCCCGCAACAGGCCAACAAACCCCATAACAACCGGGGGAAGCAGCACGCACGCCACCCCCAGTGCTACATCAAGAACAAGAAGAGCAAGAGCGGGCGTAGCCGTACTATTTTTCATACAGGGGAAACCCTTGGTGCAAAGTCAGGGAATTAGTCTTTCCACCACTTGACGGGCTGCGGCTCATCATCCGCCATCACAACGTCACGCTGTTCCGGCTCTTTGCGAGGGCGACCACGCGGCTTGGCTTCCAACTGGCGGCGCAGGCTTGCCATTTCGGCCTCCAGCGCTTCCACCTGACGGCGTCCTGCACGAATTTCGCGCCCGGCAAGTGCCAGTTCGGCTTCCCGCTCGGCCAGTTTGTTCTTCTGTTCGGCTATCAGGGCATCGGCATGGCCAATACGCGTGGTCAGCCCCCGCTGTGCAGCCTGAAGGTCCGCCAGCTGGCGTTCTCCCTCTTCCGCCCGCAGCTTTTCCTCCGCCAACTGGCGGCGCAGGCGAGAAAGTTCGCTGTTGTCTTCCTGATTAAAATGCACAGCGCGGGACGTACCAGCCACACGCGGTGCAGCAACGGTACGCGGCGTTGTGCGCGCAAGTGAATGTTTTTCCACCTGCACTTCTCCGTCACGCACAAAGCGACGACGCTTGTTATTCGCGTTTTCGGCAACGGCGCGAGGTTGCGGCGTAGCAGAGGAGCGGGGACGGGCAGAATGTCCAAGGCGTTCCAGCGCATTCCGCATGGACGCTTCTTCAAGCCCTTCCTCATTATCCCTGTCTACTTCGGGGAGAGACAGAAAAGATGATGTATTCATGAATTCAGATGTCACGTTTCAGATATTTTATGGTCTGTTTATTAAGCTGCCAGAAAGCCAATTGTGCTTTTATGTGTTCGGGCAAAACGGTTGTCAGACAACCGCTTTATTACCAGATACCATGATAAAAACAGAGATATGGCCGCAGCACCAGCAGCGAGGTCTTGTGCACATTGCCGCGCAGGCAATGTCTGCTAGAGCCATCTGTAGCACATGCCCCCTCTTTTTCCAAGGGGTTGTCAGCCCTTGGGCTCTTTTTCGGCTTTGGGTGTCGGCTGCCACACCACATCTGTCTGCCCGTCATGATTAAAATGGCGCGCCAGTACAAAAAAGTAATCAGATAACCTATTCAGTATTTTCAACAGAACCGGGTTTACCCGCTCCTGCCGGGCCAAGGCCACCATCCGGCGCTCTGCCCTGCGCACCTGCGTACGGGCCAGATGTGCCCATGCCGCAGCAACCGAGCCACCGGGCAACACAAACCCCGTTAGAGGAGACTGGCGCACCCGCAGTTCTTCTATCCTGCTCTCCATCACCGCCAGCGCGGCCTCATCCAACCGCTGCGCACGGTGGGCCATGGGGCCATCCTCTGGCAGGCAGATATCCGCACCCATATCAAACAGCAGATTCTGTAGCGCGGTCAGTTGATGCGTTACCCCATCCTCTGCCGGCGTGTGCGCCTGCACCAGTCCGATCAGGGCGTTAACCTCATCGAGTGTACCAAGGACTTCTATCCGGGCTTCATCCTTGGCAACACGCGTGCCATCACCTAGCGAGGTTTGGCCTCCATCCCCCCCACGGGTCACCACTTTATCTATCCGTATGCTCATGCCCGGCCCTCTGATGCCAAAATCCGTCTATTCTGCGCCAAAAACGCACCACGCCCCACTGCGTTGCGAATACCAAAAGCAGGAACGTATTGGCCCAACACTATTCCCGTTTGAAGCAGAGACGCCTATACACCAGAATATGCTAACCGGACCTTTTCTTACACGCCTATGGCGCATCTGCGGTGCACTCCTTGTTGCAACGGGCACCATTATGGGCGCGTTAACCGCCCACCTGCCCGATGCCCACTTTGCCGAAGGTGGGCGGGCCATAGCACGCAGCGCCATGGAAATGCAGATGTGGCAGGGGCTGGCCCTTGTCGCCCTTGGTCTAGGGCTGACCCAGCGCCCCAACCGGCTACTTCTGTGCGGGGGCTGTGGCGTGTTGTTGGGCACGCTTCTGTTTTGCGCAGGTGTGTACGATACGGCTTTTACCGGCCACCACGGCAGCCACATTGCCCCTTCGGGCGGTAGCCTTCTCATTGCCTCGTGGCTGGCGCTGGCCATTGGCTGGATGCGCCGGGCATGAGCAACTCCATACAAGCCGCATGGCTGGCCGCCGATGGACTAAAGCACGTTCTGCAGGAGGACCTGCTGCTTCGTGGTGTCAACATTACCCACTGGCACGGCAGGCTCGCCCTCTCCACTCAGAAACCCGTCTATTCCCCTTGGGCGCTGGATATATGGACAGCCCCACAACGCACCAGCATTACCTCCATCCGCAATGCGTCGGACACGCTGCGCGCCATCCAACGCAACTGGAGCCTATACGCGGTTGACTGCTTCCGCCGGTCCGGGCTGATTGAACAGAAATTGCCGCCCGTCAAAGCTGCGCCGCTGGTTTTTCCTACGCTGCCACCCACCAGCCCACTGGGCGCGTGGACGCTGCTGGATACATCCACCCTTCTGTTTTCAGCCTCCAAAAGCAGTCCGTTTGTCAACGGCGCTCCCGAATTTGTAGAAAACCGGACAGACCCACCATCCCGCGCGTACCTCAAACTCTGGGAAGCCTGCACACGGCTTGGCCGTTGGCCCGCTGCGGGAGAGCGGTGTTACGATCTGGGGGCAACTCCAGGCGGGTGGACATGGGCTTTGGCAACCCTTGGGGCACAGGTTACCGCGTTTGACCGTGCACCTCTGGCCCCATCAGTTGCCGCCATGCCCGGTGTCAGCTTCCAGCAGGCCAGCGCCTTTGGTCTGGACCCCAAGCTGCTCCCGGCAACGGACTGGGTTTTCTCCGATATTATTGCCTACCCCCAACGCCTGCTCCGCCTGACCCGCGCATGGATTGACTCCGGGCAGACCAAAAACATTGTGCTGACCGTCAAATTTCAGGGCGAGACTGACCACGAAACCGTGGCGGCATTTGAAAGCATACCGGGCAGCGCACTGGCCCATCTGGCGCATAACAAACATGAACTGACGTTTTTCTGGAGTCAGGAGGCTGCCATCAAAGGCGTCTCTCCCCTTCCTTCCACCGGGCTTTAACACTAACGGCAGGGGCCAGCCTTCTAGCGGCTGCCCCGCCTGCGCCGGATAACACGCTCCGCGCCATATACCAGTGCCACAGCCACACCAAAACACAGCACCATTAAAACAATAGCCACGGTCTGCTGTGTCTGCGCCTGCCCATCGGATGCCAGAAAGCGCAGAATGTCGCCCCCCAGGTGCCCACCCGTCATGGCGTCCATCTGGGGTAATTGCCCCAGCACCACACGGAGCAAAAAGAGCAGAATAGCCGTAAGCCCCACAGTAGCCGCTGTTTTAAAAAGAGTTAGCCGAATGCTTCCGTCATTTTGCGCCATGGTCAACTACCGGTCACTATCGGGCTGTTCGCTCATTTCCGCCTGATGTTTTTGCACGGATGCCTTAAGCCCCGGCACGTCCTGTGCTGCCAGCGTGTCCACATATGTGTTGTTCTTCCAGATCCACCGGTCAGAACCATCCACCAAAATATCTTTTATTCCACCATGGGTGGTAGAAAGCAGCTCAACAGGCCCGCTAACGGAATCCAGCACCTTGGCCCACTCTCCATTCCGTTTGACATACACATCCGTAGAGCAGCCAGCCGAACCGCACAGGCTGGCAGACTGCACCTGCACAAACAGCGCCATGTTTTGACCATTGGCGGAAAGAGGCGCGGACCCGACCAGCACCAGAGGTTTTTCCTTATGCCGCGCGGCGGCTTGCAGGTCATCGGCGTTGAGAAGTCTGGCCGCACTGTCCAAAGCGGTGCCCCGCTGGTCGGTCAGCACAACGGGTTCCCCTTTGGCACGTGCTGCCGCATAACCGGGCATAGCGTATGGCAGGGCAGACAGCCCCGCCAGCAGACAATACAACCCCACACGATGCTTCAAACGCCCATTCCTTTTTTCAACCTGCTCAACAGGACTTAATGGAGTAGAGACCAAGCATGTCCGAACAGACAAGCCCCAATGCCATGCCGGACCAGACCGAACACCCCAGACCCGGCCTTTACCGCCATTATAAAGGTGGACTGTACACGGTTCTTTGCGTGGGCCGCCACAGCGAGACAGAAGAATGGCTGGTGACTTATCGCAGCAACGCACTGGGCAGTTACTGGGTACGCCCGCTGGCCATGTGGCAGCAAAATGTTAACGGTGTGCCCCGCTTTACGTATATCGGCACACCAGAACAGCAGGATGGTGCATAGGCCACGCTGGCCTATGCATTACAGTTGAGTAGCCTCAGCTTTCCTGCCCGGCGACCTGCGCAATAATTTCCTCCACAATATCTGGATCAGACAGAGTGGAAAGGTCGCCCAGATTGCTTAGGTCGTGAGACGCAATTTTGCGCAGCAGGCGACGGACAATTTTGCCAGATCGGGTTTTTGGTAGATCACGCACAACGTAAATCTGCTCTGGCACCGCGTAACGGCCCACCCCGTCAGCAATGGCACGACGGACGGCTGCGGGGTCCAGACTGCCTTCCATCCGCGGCACAACAAACACAACCAGCCCCTGCCCTTTAAGGTCATGCGGCACACCAACAGCGGCGCTTTCCACCACCTCAGCATCTGTTGCAACGGCATCTTCAATTTCCGCCGTGCCAATGCGGTGGCCAGAAACATTGACCACATCATCCACCCGGCCGGTAATCCAGAAGTAACCATCCCCCTCGCGCCGGGCACCATCCCCGGAGAAGTAGCGACCGGGGCAGGTGGTAAAGTAGGTCTGGCGGAAACGGGCATGATCCTGCCACAGGGTCATCGCCTGACCGGGCCAAGACCGGGCCATGCACAGCAGGCCATCGCCCACACCGGTTACTTCCTGCTGCGACTGCGCATCCACCAGCACAGCTTCAACCCCCGGCAGAGGCAGCCCGGCAGCACCCGGTTTGCCACGCACCTGTCCGGCGCTGGCGGTTATCATCACGCCGCCGGTTTCAGTCTGCCACCATGTATCCACCACAGGGCAGCACTTCCGGCCGACCTCGTCATAAAACCACTGCCATGCCTCAGGGCTAATGGGTTCGCCCACCGTACCCAGCACACGCAGGCTGGCCAGCGAGCGGCTGCGCACCACATCCGCGTCTTCCCGCATGGCGGCACGCACCACAGTGGGAGACGTGTAAAATACGGTTACGTTGTTACGGTCGATAACATCCCACCAGCGACCCGGCTGCGGCCATGAGGGCAGGCCCTCGTAAATCAGCACCGTACCGCCATTACACAGCGGCCCGTAAACTACATAGGTGTGCCCCGTAATCCAGCTTGTATCTGCCGTGCACCAGAACACGTCTGTCGGCTGGGCACCAAACACCACTTCATGCGTATAGGAAGCCCAGACCAGATACCCGCCCGTGCCGTGCACAACGCCTTTGGGCCGCCCCGTGCTGCCAGAGGTGTACATAAGAAACAGCGGGTCGCAGGCATCCATGACTTCTGCCGGGCAGTCCGGCATTTCCATGGCCACTTCCGCCGCAAAGGAGAGGTCCCGCCCCGGTTGCATCGGCACTTCCGCCCCCGTAACCGGCACGACCAGCACATGCCGCACGGCACATTTGGCGCCACAGGCGGCCAGCGCCTCATCCATGGTGATTTTGCTGGGGATAGTCTTGGCGCCACGCCGCGCCACATCTGCCGTAATAACCACAACAGCCCCGCTATCGGTCAGCCGTTCCGCCAGCCCCTCGGCCGAAAAACCACCAAACAGCACAACATGGATGGCGCCAATGCGCGCGCAGGCCAGCATGGAAATCACACCTTCCGCCACCATAGGCAGGTGGATGGCAACACGGTCGCCCTTACCAACCCCCAGCCTGCGCAGTGTATTGGCAAGACGGCAAACCTGTGCGTGCAGCTCCCGGTAGGTGAGCTCCACCCTTTGCCCATCTTCCTGCCCTTCCCAGATCAGGGCGGTTTTGTCCGGCTGGTTGAGCACGTGGCGGTCTAGGCAGTTTTCGGCCACATTAAGCTGGCCGTCCTCGTACCAAGCAATACGGACATCCCCACCAAAATCGGAGCGGGAGGCGTGGGAGGGAGCTTGGTGCCACACCAGTCTGCGCGCCTGCGACAGCCAGAAGGCCTCCGGGTCGCGTTGCGCACGCTGCACTTGATCAAGATAGCGATCAGAGACACCCGTCTCCGCCGTGCAGGGAACAATATTTTCCACTCAGACTGGTCCTTTCATTTACGTTCTTATTTTGCACCCGAACCAGATGGTCTTTGACCATATCATGCCGTTATAGGAAAGACGTTCACATCCCTCAACGCATAGAAAATATGCCAAATTCGACACAAAAAAAGGCTGATCACCTCTGTGACCAGCCTTTTTGTTATGCCGTTTTTATTCCACACCTCATTCCGGTCGGCGCGGAATAAGGGTCTGCCCCCGTGTTACAGAGCAGCTTTGGCGCGGTCCAGAACAGCCTTGCAGGTCTTCTGGCGCAGCGGCAGGGTGGCCATTGCCACGGTGTAGGTGTGGTCGTTCAGGCGGATCTGACCAGCCGAACCAATGGCATAGAACATGTTGCCATCAGCGCCGTCGGATACTGCGTTGGTCTTCTTGTTATATTCCTGCAACGTGCGGAAGGCGTCGTCATAATCAGGGACGTATTCGTTCTGCACGCAGTAGTTCAGCAGACCTGCATTTTCTTTCGGGTCGATGGATGCGACATAGCCCGATGGGTCCACGGTGGAAAGAAGGGACGTATCTCCTCCACGGATCACCGGAATATTGAGGGCCTGTTCCTCAGCATGAGCGGGTGCGGGCATGGTGGCCAGCACGGACGTGGTAAGGGCTAGCGCCGACAGGGCACGCACGGCAAACAGTTTCATTCAGAATCTCCCAAACGGAATATGCGCCAAACTGCCCCGTAACCCCGCCAAAGATCAAGCAGCCCCCACGCGCACACAAAACATGGCTGCCCACAGTCCTGTCCATGCCAGTGGGGCATCCCCCTGTCATAACAAAAGCCACACCACGTTGCGGCATCGCCCCACACGGGCAGCCAAGTGCTTGCAAACGCGTCATAATCAGCCGCACAGCCCCTGCCCCACAAACGTAATGTCTCAAAATATCACGGTATTATCTAGGCCTTCTGCAAGAATACCCCTTTCCTCCCCTCATAACGGGGCTGGAGGTTACGCTGCGTGCTACCAGATGGTAGCCATGCTTATTGGCGGCAGGAACCACCACCATGCGGGATAAAAAATGGCGCTTTGCAGCCCTGCGTTCCCGCAATCACGATCAGGTGATATGCTACGGCGCAGCCGGCTATGGCCCCATACCAAGCTGTGACCATGCCTACCGATTGAACAGTTGGGCCTTCCATTCTATAACGAACCTTAACGAGTCCGTAACAATTTAAGCGGGAGCTTATAGAGACATGCTGCCTGCCAGCCTTTTCAAAAGTGTTGAAATCGCGCCGCATGGCACAGCGTCGGAGAGCATCTGCACAGCTTTGCGCAAAGCCATTCTGGAAGACCAGTTACCCGCAGGCCGGTCCCTGCCTCAGTCGGAACTGGCAACGGGGTTTGGGGTCAGCATCATCCCCGTGCGTGAAGCTCTTAAACACCTGGAGGCCGAAGGGCTGGTGGCCTTTACGCCCAACAAGGGCGCTCTGGTTCTGGGCATGGATGCGGCAGATATTCTGGAATACTCCCAGATTCGCGCCCTGCTGGAAGAACAGGCGGCGGCTGAGGGCGTGCGCAACATGACACGTGTGAACTTTGCCCGCGTGGAGGACGCTTACGAAGCCTTTGTAGCGGGGCTGGACGGGCCGCAGGGTATGATTCGCTCCGGGGCGCTGAACCGCGCGTTTCATAACGCCATTTATGAAGCTGCTCCCCGCCCCCGGCTGCTGGAAATGATAGAAGACCTGCATACGCGGCTGGACCGCTACATACGCGGCCATCTGGTGCTTGAAGGCCGTAAAGACATAACAAATGCCGAGCACAAAGCCATTCTGGATGCCTGCCGTAACCGTGACGCAGACCTATGCGCCAAATTGACGCGCACCCATATTCTGGAAGCCTCCAGAATCTCGGTCGATGTCTTCCGGCGTCGGCAGGCCGATCACACGGCGTCCTGAGCATTTTTATCTTCTAAAAATCTTTATTTTACAAAAGGTTAATTCACGACGCGTTCTTCTGCGGCTTTATGGATAATATATGATGTTGCAAATCATATATTATCGTGTCAGAGCGGAAAAATCATTATGAAGCCAAAACCACCTGCACACCCGCAGGCACGGTCTGGCGGTTGATCCGGATGAACAACGTCATGTCCTCCACAGACACATTCGCTCCTGACTTCACCTCCCGCACACCACTGCGCAAAGCCATTATTGAGGCCATTCGCCGCCCTGAGCAGACGTGCATTGAGGATCTGGCCCCCGCCGCCACCCTGAGCGCTCCAGAAGATGACGCCGTGGCAGCCGTGGCCACCAGACTGGCCGAAACCCTGCGCAGCCAGCGCAACCCCGGACTGGTGGAAACACTGGTGCAGGAATTTGCCCTTTCCTCCGCCGAGGGGGTGGCCCTGATGTGTCTGGCAGAAGCGCTGCTGCGTATTCCCGATGTCGCAACGCGGGACGCCCTCATTCAGGATAAGATTGGGGAAAGCAACTGGCTGTCCCACGTTGCGCGCGGCAAGCCGCTCTTTGCCAATGCCGCCGCATGGGGGCTGGCTCTGACAGGCCGCGTAGTGGCCGAACATAATGACAAAACACTGTCTGGCGCACTCATGGGTTTTGTGGAGCGGAGCACACGCCCCGTTATCCGCAAGGCGGTCGATGCCGCCATGCGCCTGATGGGCGAGCAATTCGTGCTGGGCCAGACCATTGAGCAGGCCCGCAAGAACAGTGCAAAGCTGGAGGAGATTGGCTTCTCCTACTCCTACGACATGCTGGGCGAGGCCGCCTACACCGCCGCCGATGCCCAGCGTTACCGGCAGGACTACCTGAACGCTATTAACGTTATTGGCCGCAGCGCCAAAGGGGCCAATGTTTACGAACGCCCCGGTATTTCCATCAAACTTTCCGCCCTGCACCCGCGCTATGCCCGCGCGCAACATGCCCGCGTCATGGCGGAGCTGCTGCCCATCGTGCAGGAACTGACCCTACTGGCCCGCCAGTATGACATTGGCATCAACATTGATGCGGAAGAGAGCGAACGGCTCGACATTTCGCTCGACCTGCTCGAAGCCCTGTGCGCCACACCGGGGTTGGAAAAATGGAATGGCATTGGCTTTGTTGTTCAGGCCTATGGCAAACGCGCGCCATTTGTTCTGGATTACATTATTGACCTTGCCCGCCGCACCAACCGCCGCATTATGGTCCGCCTTGTTAAAGGCGCTTACTGGGACAGCGAAATTAAAAAGGCACAGGTCGATGGTATGGCGGACTACCCGGTTTATACCCGCAAGTGCCATACGGACATCAGCTACATTGCCTGCGCGCGCAAACTGCTGAACGCGCGGGATGTAATTTTTCCGCAATTTGCCACGCACAATGCCCGCACGCTCTCCACCATCTACACACTCGCTGGCAAAAAATTCGAGATTGGCTCTTACGAATTCCAATGTCTACATGGCATGGGCGAGCCCCTGTACCGGCAGGTTGTTGGGGTGGATAAACTAAACCGACCCACCCGCATTTATGCCCCCGTTGGCACGCATGAGACACTGCTGGCCTATTTGGTGCGCCGTCTGCTGGAAAACGGAGCAAATTCCTCCTTCGTCAACCAGATTGGCGATAGTTCCATTGCCGTGGCAACGTTGATTGAAGACCCCGTAACCTCAGCCCGGCGCTATACGCCTTTTGGCGCCCCCCATTCCGAAATCTGCACGCCACAGAACCTGTTTGCACCAGAACGCCAGAACTCCGCAGGGCTTGATCTGGCAGATGACAAAGTGCTGGAAACACTGGCAACCGGCATAAAGGCTGCTCCCCGGCAGTGGGAAGCAGCACCCCTTGTGCCAAATGCCCCAACCGCAGGCACTCCCCGCCCCGTAACCAACCCGGCCGACCGGCGGGATGTTGTTGGTCACGTCACCTACGCCACGGCAGACACGGTTACACTGGCGGTGAATGCGGCACAAAAAGGTTATGCGGACTGGTCCGCACAGCCCCCCGCTGCACGTGCGGATTGCCTGCTTAAAGCCGCAGACCTGCTGGAAGAACGACACCCGGCCCTTATGGCCCTGATCTGCCGCGAGGCTGGGAAGTCCCTCCCCAATGCGGTGGCCGAAATACGCGAGGCCGTGGACTTCCTCCGTTATTATGCAGCCACAATCCGCCGTGATTTTAACAATACAACTCATGTTCCTCTTGGAACCGTGGCGTGCATCAGCCCGTGGAACTTCCCGCTCGCCATCTTTATTGGCCAGATTGCCGCAGCCCTTGCCGCTGGCAACGCCGTTATTGCCAAACCGGCGGAAGAAACACCCCTTATTGCGGCAGTAGCAACCAACATCCTGTATGAAGCCGGAGTGCCTACTACGGCACTGCAACTCCTCCCCGGCGAGGGAGACGTGGGCGCGGCACTGGTGGCGGATGCCCGTGTTATGGGTGTTATGTTTACTGGCTCCACGGCGGTTGCCCAATTCATCAACCGCCAGTTGCAGGACCGCCGCACCGCCACGGGCCAGCCCGTGCCGTTTATTGCAGAAACAGGCGGCCAGAACGCCATGATTGTGGATTCGTCCGCATTGGCCGAACAGGTGGTGACGGATGTGCTGGCCTCGGCTTTTGATAGTGCCGGCCAGCGTTGTTCTGCCCTGCGTATCCTCTGCGTGCAGGATGACTGCGCAGACCATGTGCTGGCCATGCTGCGTGGCGCCATGCGTGAACTCCGGCTGGGTAACCCCTCGGCCCTGTCCACCGATGTGGGGCCTGTCATAACCCCGGAAGCGGCCAGTGGCATTACTGCGCATATTGATGCGTTCCGTAGCAGGAATGCACCTGTGCACGCCCTGCCTCTGCCAGAAGCCTGCGCACACGGCAGTTTTGTGCCACCAACACTTATTGAGGTCATGTCCATCCGTGAGGTTGGGCAGGAGGTGTTTGGCCCGGTCCTGCATGTACTGCGTTACCCACGCGCACAGCTTACCAACGTGTTGGCAGACATTAACGCCACAGGTTACGGCCTGACTTTTGGCCTGCACACACGGCTGGATTCCACCATTCAGAGCGTTCTGGAGCAGGTGGAAGCTGGCAACCTGTATGTTAATCGCAACACCATTGGTGCGGTTGTTGGCGTGCAGCCATTTGGTGGTCGCGGCCTATCTGGCACGGGACCAAAGGCTGGCGGGCCGCTCATTCTGCGCCGCCTGCTTGCTCAGGTTCCTGCGCTGCCCCAAATTGTACGCGGTAGCACCCCCCAGCCCATGGCAGCATGGACCGACTGGCTCCGCACCCAAGGCCAGAGTCAGGCGGCCCAACGGGCCCATGCCCTTGCCAGCCAGCCCGTTACCAATGGCCAGATGACCCTGCCTGGCCCTGTGGGAGAACTAAACCTGTACAAACTGGGCGCACGTGGCACCATATTGTGCATGGCCCAGACCCAGACAGGCCTGTACGACCAAATCTCGCTCGCACTGGCGGGGGGCAACACTGCTGCCATTATGGCGGATGCCGCTGTATTAGCGCCTCTGGATGCACTTCCTGCATCCATCCGGTCGTTTGTTCGCCCCGTTTCCTCTGCTAACTCCCTGCCATGCAGCATTCTGCTCAGCGAGGAAGATAATGACGCCTTCCGCGCCACTCGCACAATGCTAAGTGCTGGCAATGGTCCCATTGTTTCGGCCTACATCACAGGGGAAGGCCTCCCTTCCATTGAGGTCGTGCTGGAGGAACAGTCCCGGAGCATTAACACTACGGCGGCAGGCGGGAATGCCAGCCTGATGACGCTGAACTAGCAGAACGCACGCGCTCTGCTCAGGCCCGGCTTCGTGCCGGGCCTTTTTTGTTGCACGGCGGAATTCCTTCACCATATCGAACATGGCACCGTCCAACTTTGATCATTTTTCCGTGATGGCCGAGAGTGTTACAACACCGCCATCCCCTGTTGCATGACAAACAGGACTCTTTCCTCTTTTTCCTTACGATCAGGAGATACAATGACAACCCGCGCGGGGCATGATGCCAAACTGGTCATCGCCATTCTGCTTGTTACCATGGCCATGGGCATGCTGGACGCCATCTCTCTGCTGCATCTCAAGATTTTTGCAGGCTACATGACCGCCACCATCATTCTGATGGCTGTCAACATTGCAACATCTCAGGCCATTGTTCTGTCTGGTCTGGAAGCCATTGGCTTTTATTTTCTCGGCGCCATGCTTGGCGGGCGTCTTGTCCGTCGGCAGCGGAGCGTTAGAGCAACTGTTGGAGATATTCTGCTTGGTGTTGGCGCCATGGTCGGCCTTGCCGCATGGATCTGGCACGCCAACATTCCGGGCGATATTTACATTACGCTGGGTGTTCTGTCTTTTGCCATGGGATTACAGACTTCAGCCACACGGCACGCCAAACTGCCCGATATGGTTTTGCCCGCAGCCACCATGGTGCTGCATGGCCTTGCCCATAACAGCTCCGCCGCCGGTGGGAACAGCACAGGCACCCTGCGCCGCGTGGCGGCTATTTTCAGCCTGTTTGTGGGGGCCGCCATTGGCACCCTTGTTTCGGACAGAAGCGTCTCTTTGGGCATAGCACTGGCGGGAGGCACCATTATTGTTGCAGGGGGGCTGCTGCTACTCCGCAAGCATCCGCTAGCCTTCCATCTGGACCGGATGAGTATTCCCTGACCCGGCACCCTGCCTACAGGAACGCACCATAACAAAAAGGCCCGCCATTCCTGGCGGGCCTTTTTGTTACACGGCACCGTGCAAAGATCAGGCGTTCCGCTTGTTCCGCATGACAAAGTAAGATGCCATGCCGTAGCAGACTACCGAGGTGCCCAAGGTCGCCAGCGCGGTCATCCGTTCTTCCGGATTAATCAGCATGGCAATAAAAACCAGCACAACACCGGCAAGCGTTGCGTAATTGCAGAACGGGAACAGGAACAGCGTGTAATTATCTTTTTCCGTACCGTTCCGGCGAGCGGCAAAACGGGTGGTAATGTAGGCCGTTACAATCAGGCTATAAATCAGCAGGATCACACCACCGCTACAGCTTAGCAGAAAAGCAAAAATGGTTTGCGGCGCAAGGATGGACGAAAACGCCACAAGCGTGCCCGCAATACTGCTGACCGTAATGGCCATGCGGGGTGCCGCGCTGGCGGAACGGCGGGTCAGAAACGCCGGGGCATCGCCCTGTGCAGCCAGCTCGGTCAGCACGCGTGACGTAATATACATGGCGGAGTTGAGGCAGGAGAGAATGGCGCTCAACACCACAATGCGCATCATCATACCCGCACCGGGAATACCCATTGTATCCATGGCCGTGACAAAGGGCGACCGGCCAGAAACAATGCTGGTCCACGGCACCACGAGCAGAATCATGGCAACGGACGCAAGGTAGAACAGGGTAATGCGGGTGCCCAGACTGCGGGTTACACGGGCCACATTTTTATCCGGCTCGGGGGATTCCCCCGCAGCAACCGTCGCAATTTCCGACCCCATCATGGTGAACAGAATGGTGGGGATAATGGACAGAAGTGCGACAATCCCGTGCGGGAAAAAGCCGCCATGCCCCATCAGGTTATGCCAGACCGGCACGCCGGGGCCAAAAACATGCACTACATACAGCGCGCCAACCGCGACAAAAGCCAGAATGCTGAAAACCTTGACCGCGGAAAGCCAGAACTCACACTCCCCAAACACACGGGGCGCGGCAAAATTGACCAGCTTCAACAAACCAATCAACCCAATGGACAGCACCCATATGGGCAGATGCACCCAATCCTGCAGCAGAATCGCCCCGGCTATGGCTTCGCTCCCCAGCACCACAACCCAGAAAAACCAGTAAAGCCAACCAGACGTAAAGCCGACCTTGTCCCCGTGTGCTGCACGAATATATTCAACAAACGACCCACGGCCGGGGTCCGCCACCACCATTTCGCCCAGCATCCGCATGACCAGAATGACCAGCAGGCCAACCATCAAAAAAGCCAGCAAAACGGCCGGACCTGTTGCCTCAATAGCTGCCCCGCTGCCCACAAACAGCCCCGCGCCAATAGTGCCGCCCAGCGCGATCATGGCGATGTGGCGGCTGCGTAACCCGGTGGCAGGTTTAACGGCAGACTTGGTGTTCGGCTCAGCCATGGAGAGGTCCTTTATTCTTGTTGGCTTGGTGCATTCATAACTCAAGAGGAATAAACTGAAAAATCTCTCTAAAAATGCTTGTAGAAATAGGCCTCGATCACCCCTGCGTGGTGGTCGATGTTAGGCATGGGCTGATCCCCCGGAACGCCTGCTTTGGAAAGGGCCCTGCCAGCAGGTCCGGCAAAAGCAGCCCCGCCCGCAAGGGCCGCGGAGGTGTTCTCGTCCAGCGTGTATTCAACAGAGGCATCCAGTTCGTCCGACACGTGACGGCCGACGTTCTTCAGCCCCATGCCGGAGGTGTAGATGAGGGACAGATCGTAAAAATGCAGACCGAGCTTGAGCGAATCATTCCGGCGGAACAAATGCACTGGCGGCACAACTGTCAGATCAATCTGGTGGTCTTCCAGGTCCGATAGAGGGGCAAGATACATGCCCACAATTTCGCCCGGCCAGTACCCGCCATAAGTGTAGCGCTTGCCGTCATACAGGAAGAAGGTGTCGTAGTTGTGCTTGACGCCGCCTTCGGCATTTCTGCCGCCACCAAAGCGCGTGTAACGGTAAAAAAGATGTGGCGTCCACGGCAGCATGGAAAACGTGTAACCGGGTTCGAAATACATGCCGTAAGCCGAAACCCCGGTGTACCCATTGCCCGGATGGCTGTTCTGCTCCGATACAAAGTTACCGTAGAATGTAAAGTTTTTGGAAATACCTAACGCTTTAACGGGAAAAAGAGTCCCACCCCAGCTCAATGCTGCCACATTCATACCATCACGGTCGGCACGGGTTGAGTAATCATAATGGGCGGATGTATCCGCATCCCGCACATGAAAGTAGGTTAGGGTTACATAGGCGGCACGGTCGGCATAAACCGATGCCCCGTGCCCACCGGCCTTGTTGACGAACCACGTTACGTCAAACCCGACAAAGCTAGTTTTGGGCCGGTCATACCCGCGGTCAATGTCGTTATCCCCGTTACTTTCCAGCATAAACACATCCGCGCGGATGGGGTCACCTTCCAGTTTGATGACGCCGGGCCCCGAAAAGGCAAAGCGCGGTGCGTACCACCAAGCGGCCCGCTCCCCGGAACTGTAAGTGCCCTTACCAATCAGAAAGCCATCATCCACGGCAAATGCCTGACGCCCGCCCTGCACGGTAAGCACCTGATGCGCCCCCGCCAGCCGAACCGGCACTTTGACCCCTAGATAAGCTTCTTCCAGATAAACGGACCGTGGGGTGCCTGATGTCTGGGAGACCTGCTGCGCATCCCCATCCCCAAGGGTGGTGGCGCCAATGGCGGAGGCGCTGCCAATAACATCAAACCCCCAGCCGGTCTTCCACTCGCCCTTAAGCATAGGTTTGGCGTACAGCTCACCATACGTGGTGTTGGCATGGCGTGTATAACCACCAGACTTTTTGGGGGCGTAGGACCCCCCACCAAAATTGGTATTAGGGAGATGAAACGCCGATCCGCCTATATCCAGCCCGCCCTGAATATTCACCCCGCCCAGAGACACAAGGGTTTGTTCCGCCTTGGCTGGCAGTATCTCACCAAATGCGCCAAGCAGCAGGGAGCAACATCCCCATCTGAGCATGTCAGCAAGTCTGCCACCAGCCGCGCGGGGTAGACGTTGCTCCAGTTCGCGGCTATCGGCTGGAACCGGAAACTGATTTTTGGTGTAACAGAACAGTCCATTATGATTTTTGGTTGTTTTTAGCAGACCATTCACGCTCAGAAGCACTCCCCTCCAAAACAAGCTTATAGAGCCCGCACTCCGCCCAGCAGGGTTAAGCAATTATTTATAATAATTGCATCATATTATAATATGTTCAAGCCGATATAATAAATTTTGCTTTGCTTGCGTGCTTATGTATTTTTGAAATTATATTCTTACGCATGCAAGTAAATATCTTACATAAAATCGTTTCTTTGGCGTTCTTGAGTGAAAACACCCACAACATGCTGAAACCGAAATAATATACACGCAAATCAATTCCGTCCCTTTTATAAGGGTCCATGCTCATATGTCTTGCCTGATACAATGCCACGCGGGCGTACGGTTACGCTTATTTTATAACCACAACGCATGAACGCAGCAGATGGCTCTGCGTGTATTTGGTTTAAAATTTTTAAAGGGAAAGAGCGCTTGGAGCGGATGAGGGGAATCGAACCCCCGTATGCAGCTTGGGAAGCTGCCGTTCTACCATTGAACTACATCCGCATAACGCGTGGGCGCCTTATAGCGCGCCCTAACACCGCTTGCAATGCCATACAAACATGGGGCGGATATTATTCCGCCTCCACATCCGGGCCAACCAGATCGGAAATATGGCCTAACTCACGCAGCCCCATTCCCTCCGGCGGGCGGGAGCGCGCACTCCCCCGCGCTATGCGGCGTGGTAGAACAGCCTGTGTAAAGCCCAGCTTGGCTGCCTCCTTAAGCCGCGCATCCGCCTGCGCCACCTGCCTGACCTCGCCCGACAGGCCGACCTCGCCAAAATAGACTTCACCGGGGCTTGTGGGCACACCACTGGCGGCAGACACCAAAGCCGCAGCCACGGCCAGATCGGCCGCAGGTTCGGCCACCTTCAACCCCCCTGCCACATTCAGATACACATCCATGCCGGACAGTTTGAGGCCGCACCGTGTTTCCAACACCGCCAGCAGCATGGCCAGTCGCCCGGTGTCCCACCCCACTACGGCACGGCGGGGAGCGCCATCCCCACCTTTGGGAGCCAGCAGCGCCTGCACCTCCAACAGAACAGGCCGCGTTCCCTCCAACCCTGCAAACACGGCGGAGCCTGCTATATTACCGCGCCGTTCGGCCAAAAACAGGGCAGATGGATTACTAACCTCTTCCAACCCACGGTCAGTCATGGCGAACACGCCAATCTCATCCGTAGCGCCGTAACGGTTTTTGGCAGCACGCAAAATACGGAACTGGTGCCCCCTGTCCCCTTCAAAATACATTACCGCATCCACCATGTGCTCCAGCACACGTGGGCCAGCCAACGCGCCTTCCTTGGTAACGTGCCCAACCAGAATAAGGCTGAACCCACGTCGTTTGGCGGCACGGATCAATTCAAACGCGCAGGCCCGCACCTGCGAGACGGTGCCCGGCGCGCTGTCCACCGTTTCCAGCCACATCGTCTGGATGGAATCGATGACCACCGCCTTAACATCCGGTTCGGCCTCAAGCGTGGCCACAATATCCGCAACATTAATGGATGCCGCTAGGTCCAGACTGGTTTCCACCACGCCCAGACGAATGGCCCGCAGGCGAATCTGGTCCACCGCCTCTTCGCCCGAAATGTAGAGAACCCGCTCCCCTTTGCCCGCCAGCCGGCTGGCGGCCTGCAACAGCAGCGTGGATTTTCCTATGCCGGGGTCCCCCCAACCAGCACAACGGAAGCCGGAACCAACCCGCCCCCCAGCACACGGTCCAGCTCCGCAATGTTGGTACTTATCCGTGGTGGAAGTTCCACCTTGCCGCCCAGCCCATGCAACTGCACACGCCGCCCTTTGCCAGCGCGTGATGAGGCGGAAGAGGCTGCCAGCGGTTCCACCGCCATTTCCTCCAGCGTGTTCCATTCCTGGCAGGCATCACACTGGCCCGCCCATTTGGCATGGACGGCTCCACATGCTCTGCACACGTACTGGCGGGACGTTTTTTTGGCCACGGATATTCCCCTGTTCCTGCCTTATTGCCCACTCATAAATGGAATGAAACAAGAACAAACTCAAGACCCACCTAGCGGACTGCCCTGCATTGGTCCACAGCAGGCAAAAGCCGTATCCGGCTGCAAAACAAAACCATGTTTTGACGAACCAGACCGGAACGGGTTACGCCTCACACCACAACAGAGCCAGATCACACGCAACAGGAACAAACAGCCCGAACCATGGATATGGTGCTTGATCTTGTGGCCCATACAGGCCGCACCACACTCTCGCTTGTCCGCAGTGCTGGCGCTCTGGCGCTGTTTGCACTGGCTGGGCTGTCCCACATTGTGCGGCCCCCGTTCTACGGGCGGGTTTTTGTTCGCACGTTTTTGGAAACCGGCTTTTTCTCTCTTCCCGTTGTCGCTCTTACCGCCCTGTTTTCTGGCGGGGTCATTGCATTGCAATCCTACACCGGTTTTGCGCAGTACCATGCCCAAAGCGCCATTGCCGGCATTGTGGTTCTGGCCGTCACGCGTGAGTTGGGACCCGTGCTGGCGGGCCTTATGGTGGCTGGTCGTGTAGGGGCCGCCATGGCCGCGCAAATCGGCACCATGCGGGTCACGGATCAGATTGATGCGCTAACCACCCTTTCCACCAACCCCATGAAGTATCTGGTCGCCCCGCGCCTGTTGGCTGGCATAGTTGCCCTGCCCCTGCTTGTGCTGGTGGCGGACGTGCTGGGGGTTGCCGGGGGCTTTACGGTTGCCGTGGTCAAACTGGGTTTTTCCCCCACCGCCTATATTACAGCGACCCTGAACTCCGTTAAGGTCATGGATGTTACTGTCGGGCTGATTAAGGCGGCCCTGTTCGGGTTCCTGATCGCGCTGATGGGGTGCTACTATGGCTATAACAGCAAGGGCGGGGCCGAAGGCGTTGGGTCTGCCACCACGTCTGCCGTGGTGGTGGCCTCCATTTTGCTCCTCGCCTTTGATTATCTGATTACAGACCTGTTTTTCTCACAATGAGTGCCGCAGCAATGGACCAGAGCGTAACCAGTGCTCCCCCCAAAATCCGCATCAGGGATCTGCACAAGTCCTTTGGGGACAAAAAGGTGCTGGACGGTGTTTCGCTTGATGTACCGCAGGGGACATCGTTCGTCATTATTGGTGGTTCGGGGTCGGGCAAGTCCGTTCTGCTACGCTGTATTCTGGGCCTGATGACCCCGGATTCGGGCTGTATTGAAATTGATGGCGAAGATGTGCTGGCGGCGTCCGCCAAACGGCGCGATGCACTCCGCAGCGAAATTGGGATGCTGTTCCAGAACGCCGCCCTTTTTGACAGTCTGCCTGTGTGGGAAAATGTGACCTTCGGCCTGCTGGCCCTTAAAAAAGTGACCCGCGCAACTGCACGCAGCAAGGCAGGCGCCATTCTGGAGCAAGTGGGGCTGGCGCCATCGGTTGGTGACCTTTACCCCTCCGAGCTTTCGGGCGGGATGCAAAAACGCGTAGGCCTTGCCCGTGCCATTGCGGCACAACCCAACATCCTGTTCTTTGACGAACCCACAACCGGGCTGGACCCCATTATGGGCGCGGTCATTGATGGGCTGATTGTGGACTGCGTTAAAAAACTGGGGTCCACCGCCATTGCCATTACGCATGACATGGCCTCCGCCCAGCGGATTGGAGATGAGGCCGCCATGCTCTACAAGGGCAAACTGGTCTGGCAGGGGGCGGCAGCCTCGCTCATGCACAGCGGGAATGATTACGTGGACCAGTTTACCCACGGCCGCCGCGAAGGGCCGATTACCATGGAATTAAGACGTTAACGGCCCGGACTGCACTCTAATTATCTTGCCCATGTCAGGCGCGAGTGAGATAGAAACAGTCAGACCATATGTGGAGAAAGACACACAATGAAACGTGCGGTTCTGTTGCTGATATGCGCATTCGGGCTTTCCGCCTGCGGGATGTTCCACCATCCACAGCGCCATCTGACCCAACCCGCACAGTGGGAACCGCTGGGTTACCATGACCACCTGACCAGCAGCGACGACTGATTGCCTTGCCCCAGCCTGATGTATCCGACCATTGGGCTGGTCAAACGCGTATGTTAGCCAATACAATCAAACATTAAATGCAATCAGGACTGTATTGTCTGAATAATCCAATACCATTCCATTATTCTATCGCATTCAATACAGTCTCTCACAATCTTTCATTCTCCCCTTATTATACCCGCGTGGTATGATACTCTTCTGCTTTGCACCATAATGGGTATGCAACCTGTTGCCTGCTCGGATCGTTCAAAGCCGTATTATCCTCCTCCCTCGGCGCAAGGTTGCCTGATGCTTCGTATGCCTGTCCGCGTATTGTTTCTGCTCTCGTTTTTTCTCTTTTCCATCCCCCATCTGGCGGCCCCAACGCTTGCGCAGACTACTGACCAGACAGCAACAGCGGCCCCCACGCCGCTGATTATGGGGGCACAGGACATTGTTTCGGACCAGACGCTGGATGAGATCGGGGCGGAACTCCGCGCCATCTACAAAAGTGGCGTGGCGGAACAGCATACCGGGCACAGCACCATAGACCTGAGCACGTTGCTCCAGCGGGCTTCCGCCGTTGCCACCCGCACGGACAAGCTGATGGCGCGGATCAAGCCGTATCAGGATGTTTACCAGAACTTTGTGGACATTCTGGGTAAGCCCCCCGGTAAGGATGATGCGCCGGAAGCGCCCTCCATTACCGAACAGCGGGAAAGCCTGAGCAAACGGCAGAAAGATATTTCCGCCCGCATAACCCGGCTCAAGCTTTATCAGGTCGAAGCGCAGCAACTGGTGAACGAACTGCGTCAGCATGACAGCGCCATTCAGCAAGCAACGCTATGGCAGCAGCTGCCCTCGCCTTTGGGAATCAACTTCTGGTCCCAGTTCATACAGGGCGCGCCGCAGGATGGTCGCAGGCTGAACGCCCTTGGGGCCGAAACACTGGCCATGCTGACAACGGCGCTGACTGGCAAACGTATTTTCATCACACTATTAGGACTGTGCGCATCGCTTCTGCTGCTGGTTGGGTGGCTCTTTGCCCGCAAGCCTGTACGCCTTCTGGCAACCCGCTTTTTGCCAGAGGGGCGCGTGCGCCCCATTGTAGCTGCCGTCATATGCGGGCTTATCAGCGTTCTGGCCTGCGGTATTTCCTTTCAGATTTTCTGGAACACGCTGGCTTTTGACAACCCTGCCGTAGGGGATGATCTGGACCAGCTTGCCAGTATGGTTGCCACACAAGCCCCCCTTTGCGGGCTGGTGCTGGAACTTGGCTTCTGCTTCCTCAGCAGCAAAGCGGAGTGGCGTGTTTTTGCCATGTCAGACGATCTGGCACGCAGCCTACGGCTTTTTCCCGGATGGTTGGCCATTGCCATGATCGTGCGTGGCATCCTGCGCTATATAGATACGCAAAGCGGCCTTTCCCTCCTAAGTGTTCAGCTTATGGATGGGCTTTATACTCTTGCGGTCAGCCCCCTTCTGTTCGCCATCCCCCGCAAGCTGCGCCTGACAGCAGCGCAGGAGCAGGAAACAGATACGGACCCGACCAAAGCCGACCAAGCCCCGCCCATTGCGCAGTTCCTGCGGAGCATGGCCATGGCCATTTCCATCATCTGCTGGATTGCGGTTCTTTCAGGGTATATTCCGCTCGCTTACACGCTTATCTCCTGGGTCAGCGTCATGGCTTTGAGCATGACCACGCTTCTGCTGCTGTCCATGCTCACAACAGCCATTGGCAGTGCGCTATTCCCCGCCCGCGCCCCCTTAGGCCGCCATCTGGTAGAACTGGGGCTTCCGCCACGACTTATTAATCAGGCCAGTATTCTCATCCCCGGTCTGGTCAATGTGCTTTTGCTGGTGGTGGCTTATGCCGTGGCCACATCTGGCGCCAATTTTGACCCACCCCAGATATGGCAGCAGCTTTACTCCCTTTTCCACGGCACGGATGACAACAATACGCCCTCCGTCTCGCTGGATGCCATTCTGCTGTGCATTGCGCTGCCCCTGCTTGGTTATCAGGCTATCAAAATTGTTAAATCGTGGTTCCAGCAAAGGTTTTTCCCCGCCACCAATCTCGATATAGGGGCGCAGGCTTCCATCCTGAGCATACTCAGCTATGCGGCGTGGATTCTGATCGGTCTGGCCATGTTTGCGGTTCTGGGCGTTACGGTCAAAAGCATGACATGGGTTGTCAGCGCCCTATCTGTTGGCATTGGTTTTGGCCTGCAATCCATTGTGCAGAACTTTGTCTCGGGCATTATTCTTATGGCCGAACGGCCTGTATCGGTCGGGGATGTTGTGACCATTGCCGGGGTTACCGGCAAGGTGGAACGCATTAGCGTCAGATCCACGGACATAAAGCTGGACGACAAATCCACCATGATCGTGCCGAACTCGCAGTTCATTACCTCGGCGGTCAAAAACGCGACACGGGCACAAAAACCGGGTGTGTTTACTGTGGAACTGGACCTGCCCTTTGCGTCTGATCTGCACAAAGCCACCAGCGTGGTTATTGCAACACTCACTTCCTGTGCAGATACAGACCCCGACACACCTCCCACCGTCAGCATGACATCGGTAGCCGATGGCTCGGCCGTGCTAACAGGCTCGGCCAAAGCGCGTGATGGGGTGGAAATAAAAACAGCCCGCAGCAACGCGTTGTTTGCAATTTGGCAGGCTTTTCAAGAGAACGAAATTCCTGTGACGTTCCGCCAGACCGTGCGCGCTCCATAACCACTGCGACACCAAACGGTAAAACAAAAAACCCGGCTCCCATAATGGAGGAGCCGGGTTTTTGTTAAGGCACAGCCCAGACCACTTGGTGGCCAATACGCTTAGTGCTCGTGAATATTGTCCAGATCGGCAAAACGCGTGTATTCGCCTTCAAAGAACAGGTTAATGGTGCCTGTCGGCCCATGACGCTGCTTTTCCAGAATAAGCTCGGCTTTGTTGTGGACCAGCCCCATCTTGCGCTGCCATTCGTCCATGGCAACGGCGTATTTGTCCATGGAATCGTAGGCTGTTTCCTTGGGCATACGCTGTTGCAGGTAATATTCATCACGATAAACAAACATCACGGCGTCAGCGTCCTGCTCAATAGAGCCGGATTCACGCAAGTCAGACAGCATGGGGCGTTTGTCTTCTCGGCTTTCCACCTGACGGGAAAGCTGAGAAAGCGCAATAACCGGCACTTCCAGTTCCTTCGCAATGGCCTTGAGCCCCTGCGTAATCATGGAAATTTCCAGCACACGGCTTTCCGGACGCGTACCGACCGAGGGCCGCATAAGTTGCAGGTAATCCACAACAACCAGACTCAGCCCCTGCGTGCGCTTGAGACGGCGGCAGCGTGTGCGCATGGCGGAGAGCGAGATGGCTGGCGTATCATCAATCAGCAAAGGCAGGCGGGAAAGTTCATGACTGACCCGCACAAACCGGTCGAACTCCTTTTGCCCAATATCACCCCGGCGGATCCGCTCGCCCGAAACTTCGGCCTGTTCGGACAAAATACGTGTTGCCAACTGTTCGGCTGACATTTCGAGCGAGAAAATGGCAACAGACCCTTTGGGCTTACCGCCTTTTTCCTCTGCCTCGTCCATCAGTGCACGGGCGGCGGAAAACGCTATTTTTGTTGCCAGCGCCGTTTTACCCATAGCCGGACGCCCTGCCAGAATAAGCAGATCCGAAGGGTGCAGCCCACCAGTCCTTTTATCCAGATCCCGCAGGCCGGATGTTAGCCCGGTAACATGCCCCTCGCTCTGGAAAGCAAGGGCCGCAACGTTAATGGCCCCGGTAAGAGCCTTGTTGAAGGAGACAAAATCCCCCTCCTTGCCCTTTTCGGTCGCCAGTTTGAACAGGGCTTCTTCCCCCGCCTCAATCTGGTCCGGGCCGGACAGGTCCCCTGTGGCGCCAAATGCGTTGTTAACAACGGTCTCGCCAATATCAATCAACTGGCGGCGTATCCACGCATCATGGATGGCCCGCCCGTAATCCCCGGCGTTGATAATACCGACCATGGATGTCAGCAGTTTGGCCAGATAGGCCATGCCGCCAACGCTATCCAGCATACCGGAATTTTCCAGTTCCGCCCGCATGGTCACAGGGTCGGCCAGTTGGCCGTTTTCTATCCTGCGGGCAATGGCCGCATAAAGCTGGCCATTCACACGGTTGGCAAAATGCTCGCCTGCCAGAAAGTCGGAAACCCGGTCATAGGCCCGGTTATTCGTCAGCAATGCACCAAGCAGCGCCTGTTCCGCCTCAATATTGGCTGGAGGCTGGCGCAGGGTCAAACCCAGCAGACCGTCTTCCTTTGGTTTGTCTGTCTCTGTTGTCATGGTCACTTTACTGGTCTGTCACGAATACGGATTGGGCGCTCAGGGGCTGAACACAGGATAGCGCCTGTTTTTCAGGCATCAAATGTTGCCACAAAGTCTGCAAGGCCGGTCTGCCTGCGCGTAAGCAGACGCCCCGCCACCAGCACGGACCGCGCTTCATCAATAGCACGGTCGAGTTCGCTGTTGATGATAACGGAGTCAAACTCCCGCCAGTGCGAAATTTCGTCCCGCGCGGCAGCCATACGGCGGGCAATTTCATCCGGGTGGTCGGAACCCCGGCCCGTCAAACGGCGTTCGAGTTCGGCAAGCGATGGCGGCAGCACAAACAGGCTGACAACATCATCGGGCAGTGCTTCACGGATTTGTCGGTGGCCCTGCCAGTCTATATCGAACACCATGTCATACCCGGCGGCAAGGGCGGCCTCCACAGGGGCGCGTGGGGTACCATAGCCGCGCCCGAACACCGTTGCCCATTCCAGCAGTTCCCCCGCCTGCGCCATGGCCTCAAACTGCTCCATGGTGCGGAAATAGTAATGCACCCCTTCCTTTTCCCCCGGACGGGGCTGGCGTGTTGTGACGGAAACAGAATGCTTCAATTTAGGGTCCGATGCGCGCAGGGCGTTGGCAATAGTTGATTTGCCCGCACCCGATGGAGCGGAAATAACAAGGCAGACCCCCCGCCGTGTTGCATTACCCGGATGAGCTGTTCCATTGTGCGCCATACTGTTTTCCACACCCTGCCTGTTCAAACTTACGGTCTTGCCCCTTCATGCCAGAAGCGGCCATGCTGCGCCACCGCGCTCTATGCAACAAGGAAGGCTGACACCACCATGAAACACAACAGCATCCTCATTACAGGCGCCTCATCCGGGCTGGGCCGCACCTTGGCCCTTACGCTGGCACGTCCGGGGCGCAAGCTCTGGCTAGGCGGGCGCAACACAGAACGGCTGGAAGAAACAGCACGCGCCTGCATAAGCCGGGGTGCCGCCGTCCACCTAAAAGCCTGCGACGTGGCAAACAGTGCCGCCATGGCGGAGTGGGTGCATGGCACCGGAGGGCTGGACATGGTTCTGGCCTGCGCGGGCATTACCGGCGGCACCCGCAAGCCCCTTGGACCGGACCAACCCGCCACCGAACCTGAAGCTCAGATCCGCCGGATTTTTGAAACAGACCTGATCGGGGTGCTCAATACTGTGCTGCCTGCACTGGAACTGATGCAGCACCAGCCCCGTGCGGCAGATGGTATGCGTGGGCGTATTTGCGCCATTTCCTCCGTGGCGGGTCTTGTCTCCTTTCCCGGCACTCCATCCTATAGCGCGGCCAAGGCTGCGGTGGACCGCTTTATGGTTGCCACCGGAGGGAATGCCAAAAAAGCTGGTATTCTGCTCAGTTCGGTTGTCTGCGGCTTTCTGGATACGCCCATGGTCGCGCGTAACACGTTCCCCATGCCGAGCCTGACCGATGTTAACAGCGCATGCCGCCGTATTCTGCGGGGGCTTGCGCGCAATGAGCGGCGCATTACTTTTCCGCTCTGGCTGGTGGCTGGCTCCCGCTTTATGGACCTGTTGCCCATCAGGCTGGCAGAATCCTACTATAACAACCAGCCAGCCGGAGCCGCTGGCAGTATGCCCGAACCGGACCTGAGCTAGCCACGCCTCCCCCGTTTTTCCGCCGCCTTTTGCCGAAAGTCCCCAGACATGACGCAGGATGCAGGCCCCCGCGCCCATGCCATAATGGAAGAGATGTCCGCCGCCGCCGTGCGTGAGCCTGTGCCCAACAACGGTTGAAAACCATGAAGATGGACCGCGTCTTCTGGAGTCATTTTGCCCCCAATCTGGGGCCGGGAGGCTGGGTAACCGGGGCTTTGCTGGTTAGTATGGGGCTGGACTTCAAAACCGGCGTGGCCGCCGTTCTTATTGGCAACCTTATTGGCGCATTGCCGGTTGCGCTGGCCGCTGCCATTGGTCCATCCACCGGGCTGACGCAAATGGAGGCATCCCGCCGCGCTCTGGGGCAAAAAGGGCTACGCCTGCCTGCATTCCTGAACTGGATTTACTGCGTGGGGTGGGATGCGGTGAACAACGTACCAGCCGCCACAGCCCTGATTGCCCTTCTGCTTACAGGCGGGGTGCGCCTGCCATTCTGGCTGGCCCTTGGCGTGCTGGCTGGGGTCCAGATGCTGGCCTCCATCTACGGCCACCATGTTGTGCAGGCTTTGCAAAAGTATCTGGGCGCGTTCCTGTTGTTTGCCTTTGGGCTGATTGGCATTGTGTTTGCCATCCGCGGGCAGGCTCCCCTGAGCATCCACCACCCTGTTAGCGTCACCACATTTTTGCTGGCAGTTGGTGTGCTGGTTAGCTTCAACCTCTCATGGGCGTCCTATTCCTCAGACTACACGCGATATCTGCCTGCCAGTTCCAGCCCGACAAAGGTTGTGCTGCTTGCACTGGCCGGGTTGCTTGCCTCGGCCATTCCTTTCCAAATTTTGGGGCTTATTTCAGCAGGGAGCGTGGCCGATGCATCCCCCACGGCGGTTATTGCCTCGCTCCAGCATACTCTGGGGCCTCTTGGCACGTTTGCACTGGCCGCCATTGCGCTATCTTCCATTACTGGCAATTCGTTTAACGACAACACAGCCAGCTACAGCCTTATTTCCGCCGGGTTCCATATCCCCCGTGTTGCCGCAGCCATACTAACGGCCACACTGGGTTACGGGCTGGCCGTTGCCGGAGCGGGGCGCTACGCCACTTTTTATACCGATTACCTGATGGTCACCATGTACTGGATTGCACCGTGGACCGGCATTGTGCTGGCAGACTGGTATTGCACGGACCATGCGCTCCGCCCTGCCCAAAAAGGATGGACACGCGGAGCAACCATATTCACCCTGACTTCCGCCCTGACGATTGGCCTGTTTTCCACCAGCAGCCTTTATACCGGCCCCATTGCCCGGTGGCTGGGTGGAGCCGATATTGGTTATTATGTTGGCTTTTTTGTTGCGGCGGGCTGTTACGCTGCGGGCATGCCACGCCGTACCAGCTCGTAAAGCCCAACTGCTGCTGCAACCGACACATTCAGGCTTTCCATCTCGCCCGGCATGTACAGACCGGCAATTTCATCACAGCTTTCCCGCGTCAGGCGGCGCAGGCCGCGCCCCTCCGCTCCCAGCACCAAGGCAACGCGACGTCCTTCAAAACCGGCGCCATTCAGAATACTCCCCCCGGCGTCCAGCCCCACGGTCCAGCACCCAGCCTTCTGGAGCATTTCTATAGCGCGGGAGAGGTTAACCTCCCGCACGAACGGCACCGTTTCCAACGCGCCGGAAGCCGCCTTGGCCAGCACGGCGGTTTCCTCCGGGGCATTGCGGTCCTGCACCACAATGCAGGCTGCCCCAAACGCTGCGGCAGACCGCAGAATAGCCCCCACATTGCGCGGGTCTGTGACCTGATCCAGCACCAGCACAGGGCCAGGCCGCTCCAGCGCCTCTTCCAGCGTGAGTGACGGCAGAATATGCGCCAGCATGGCCACACCCTGATGCACGGCATCTGGCCCCAGCAGGTCATCCAACCTGGCACGTTGCACAAGCTCTGGTGCTACGCGTAAACCACGCCCACCTGCCTGAGCAGCCTCCGCCAGTGCCGGATGTTCGGCCTCCGTCACCAGCAGGCGTTCGTACACCCTGCGTGGGTTGGCCAGCGCTGCGGCCACGGCATGTGTGCCAAACAGCCAGCATTTGCCCGCCGGGGCGGAGGACGTACCCTCGCGCCCTCCGCCACCATGGCCAGATGAGCGGGAGCGGCGTGCGGGACGTGCGGCTTTGCGTGGGTTTTGCATGGACAAACTGTTCCGGGTTCTGGATCTCTATGCCTCTCCCCTAGCGCATGAGCGGGGTCTCCGCCTATCCCCTGCGGAGGGAATGGACATTCCCCCCCTGCGCCTGTATCCGTCTGATGCAGAACTGACCAGACGCAACAGCAAAACAGGAGCGCCTCATGTCCGCAGCTCAGGGCCCAGGTGCGGGCGCCATTACCCTGTACAGAAATGACCTGCCAGACGGCCTGACCTTTACCGGTTCCATTGCCGTGGATACGGAAACTATGGGCCTTAACCCCCATAGGGACAGGCTGTGCCTTGTGCAGATTTCCAGCGGAGATGGTACGGCGCATCTGGTCCAGCTTCTGCCCCCCTCGCTTGGCGGACAGGGGTATGACTGCCCTAACCTCAAACGGGTGCTGGCAGACCCGAACCTGACCAAAATCATGCACTACGCCCGCTTTGATGTTCGCATTCTGCAACATGCGCTGGGCATTACGGTCAGCCCCGTTGTCTGCACAAAAATTGCAGCCCGGCTGGTTCGCACATTTACGGACCGCCACGGACTGGCCGCCCTGTGCCGTGACCTACTGGGCGTTGACCTGAGCAAACAGCAGCAGAGTTCGGACTGGGGCGCCCCCGAGCTTAAACCCGAACAACTGGCTTACGCTGCATCGGACGTGCTTTACCTGCACGCCCTGTGGGATAAACTTTCCGCCTTGCTGGACCGCGAAAACCGGCGCGATCTGGCACAAGCATGTTATGATTTTCTACCCACGCGGGCTCGGCTGGACATGATGGGTTATGAAGACCCGGATATTTTCTCCCATCGTGCCTGAGCAAAGGCGTATCTGGCATTCCCTGCCCATCGGACCTACCTGACGCATGACATCCCCCCACTCCCTCCGTGCTGATGCCCCGTCCACGCCCTGCATGGATGCAGCCGCCACCGTGCGTACAGAACAGGCCGGGCTGGATGCGCTGGCCCGTGCGCTGGAAGACCCAAACGGTCTGGGTGGCGCATTTGGTCGGGCCGTGGCCATTCTGCTGGGGATTCAGGGCCGGGTGGTGGTTACGGGCATTGGCAAGTCTGGGCATGTCGCCCGCAAAATTCAGGCCACACTGGCCTCCACTGGCACACCATCCCTCTACGTGCATCCGGCCGAGGCCTCGCACGGGGATCTGGGCATGGTACTCCCCAGTGACGCCATTCTAGCTTTTTCCAACTCGGGTGAAACCACGGAGCTGGGCGATATTACAACCCACGCCCTGCGGACCGGCCAACCCCTGCTGGCTGTGACCAGCAAGGCCACGTCCACCCTTGCCTCCACGGCAACATTGGCCCTGACCCTGCCTGCCATGCCAGAAGCGTGCCCCATGGGGCTGGCCCCCACCACCAGCACGCTCATGCAGCTTGCCTTTGGCGATGCTCTGGCCGTGGCCCTGCTCCGGCAACGGGGGTTTACCGCATCCGACTTTGGGGCCTTCCACCCCGGTGGCAGGCTGGGCGCACGCCTGCGCACTGTGCGGGATGTCATGCACACAGGCAGCGCCATGCCGCTGACCGCACCTGATACGCCCATGCGGGATGTCATTATGGAAATGACTCACAAGGCGCTAGGCTGCGTGGGCATTGTGGGGCAGAATGGGGAACTGGCGGGGCTGATCACGGATGGAGACCTGCGCCGCGCGCTGGACCACGACCTTACAACCACACTGGCAACAAACATTATGAACCCAAGGCCGCTGACCATAGACCCGGATGCCCTCGCCTCCGAAGCGCTGCGGGTCATGAATGCGCGCAGGCGGCCGGTTACAGCCCTTTTTGTTCTGGACCCCGCAGGCAGGCCTATTGGGGTTGTGCACCTGCACGACCTGATCCGGGCAGGCGTGGGATGACAGACACGCCCGACAAACGCCCACAGCGGGAGGATTTTGCCCGCTCCGGGGTGGATGTAAAACAGCAGCGCGAGCGGCTTGCCACATCGTCCATCAGGCGCAAGGTGCCTGATGCCGCCAATCTGGCCCGCCGCCGCATGGTGCTCCGCTGGGCCAAATGGCTGTTGCCTGCCACAGCTCTGCTGCTTTTGGCTGCCATAGCTGTATGGCCGGAAGTAGAACACCTGATAAGCGCCAACCAGACCACCATGCGGGAACTAAGCAAGGTTAAAATAGAAAGCGGGAACCTGGTCGGGGCGACCTACCGGGGGATGGATGAGCATGGCCGTCCGTTCACCATTACAGCCGATACGGTGCATCAGGCCCCAGATAGCAGGCTGGACCTAACGGCCCCTGTGGCGGATATTCTGACGCAGGGCGGGGACTGGCTTATGATCCGATCGGAAAAAGGCGTTTACATGCAGCACGCGCAGATTCTCGACCTGACCGGAGAAGTCACCCTATACCGTGATGATGGCCTGATGATGCACACCCCCATTGCCGATGTTGACGTCAAACGCAGCATCATTACCTCCGATTCATGGGTGCGGGCGGAAGGACCGTTTGGCGTGCTGGATGCGCAGGGCTTTTTGCTCAGCCAGCACGATGGTCTTGCCCAGTTCCGTGGTCCCGGCCGCCTGATCCTGAATGATGACCGCCAGAATGATGCCACAGCCGGCAAAAAGGCATCCTGAAGTATGACAACAAGAACACCCCACCCTGCTTTTTTTGTGCGCGCCTTTGCCCGCCGCATTGGCCTGCTTGCCTGCTTGCCTGCCGGAGTTCTGGCAAGCCACGGCGCTGCACAGGCGCAGGCCATCGACCTGTCCCACGGTGGGCAGATTATAGTCACCGCATTGGGTGGGTTTGACTGGGACCAGAACCTGAAGAAGGTAACAGCCTACAATCAGGCCAAAGCCGTGCGGAACAATGCGACCGTAACCGCTGACAAGCTGATTGCCTATTACCGCAAAAAACAGCCCGTCACGCCTCACGCCGCACCCGGCACGAATACCAGCACGACGGCACAGGCCGCCCCTGCCCCCGCTGTACAGCCGGACCAGCCAACTCCCGACCCGGCTCCGACCGCAGCCACACAAACGGCTAACGGCACCACACCTGCCACACCTGCCACACCTGCCACACCTGCCACACCTGCCACACCTGCCACACCTGCCACACCTGCCAAGGCGGAGGATGATCAGGATTCCGGGTCAAACGAGATTTACCGTCTGGAAGCCATAGGCCACGTCCACATCTTTACCCAGACCGATCAGGCATGGGGCGACAAGGCCGTGTATGACATGGACAAGTCCGTGCTGATCATGACGGGCAAGGCCCTTAAGCTGACAACACCGCAGGACCTGATGACGGCCCGCGATTCGATGGAATATTACTCGCAGGATCACATTTCCATCGGGCGGGGAGACGCCACTGTTACCACCAACGACCACAGGCAGATTCGCGCGGATGTTCTGGTCGGCTACAGCACGCGTGACAACACGCCCAAAACTGCAGCGGACACCAAACCCAAAACCGACGACTCATCATCGGGCGACCCTTTCAGCTCCGGGTCGGAAAAGCTGGAAAAGGTGAACGCCTTTGGGCATGTCTGGGTCCGTACCCAGACCGAAATCATAACGGGTGAACGCGGCGTGTATGTGCCAGATACGGGTATTGCCCGCGTTGTTGGCAACGTGCACATCACACGTGGGCCAAACCAGATTCAGGGGGCTGCGGCCATTATCAACATGCACACAGGTATTGCCACCATGACAGAACGCCCCGGAAACCGCGTGAGCGGGCTGGTTGTTCCCAATAACGGCGATACATCGGACAGGAAATAACAATGAACCGGGAAGTAAGCTGGACGTCCGAAGAAACCGTGCAGGAAGAGGTTATTGGTATTGGCCCAGAACCCATAGACCTGAGCGCCCCCCACAAGCCGGGCCACGGTCTGATTGCCCACAACATTGGCAAAAGCTACAAAAAGCGGCAGGTGGTCAAAAACGTCTCGCTCGAAGTCCATCGGGGTGAGGCCGTTGGTCTGCTTGGCCCCAACGGGGCAGGCAAAACCACCAGCTTTTATATGATTGTGGGGCTGGTCCAGCCTGATACCGGCACAATTACACTGGATGGGGCCGATATTACCCAACTGCCCATGTACCGCCGTGCACGGCTTGGCATTGGCTACCTGCCACAGGAAGCCAGCATTTTTCGTGGGTTGAATGTTGAGCAGAACATTATGGCGGCACTGGAGGTGGTTGAACCCGACCCCGACCAGAGGCAGGTCATGCTGGATGGGCTTCTGAGCGAATTTGGCATTACCCGCCTGCGCCATTCCCCATCCCTCGCTCTATCCGGTGGGGAACGCCGACGGCTGGAAATTGCCCGTGCTCTCGCCAGCCAGCCACACTATATTCTGCTGGATGAGCCGCTGGCCGGGATTGACCCCATTGCCGTGGGCGAAATCCGCGATCTGGTCTCCCACCTCAAGGACCGTGGGATCGGGGTGCTGATTACCGACCACAACGTGCGTGAAACACTGGAAGTTATTGACCGCGCCTACATCATGCACAGCGGGCAGGTGCTGATGCAGGGTGTGCCGGAAGAAATTGTAGCGCACGAGGATGTGCGGCGCGTTTATCTGGGTGAAAGTTTCTCACTGTAACCCACAGCAGCAATCAGGCCGTGGGCAGCGGCCCATGTTGCCGGTTGTGGTTACATCCTCCCCTACATGGCCAGCAGGTTGGAAGGACCTTCTTCCAACACGCTTACGCTGTCCCCTACACTAATCAGGCCGCTTTTTTCCACAACCGCATTCTGCGCGAACATGACCCCACTCTGCGTCCGCCGGAAAGCGGACAGCGTGGCCAGTGGCTCCTTGGGGTTGGGCACCTCTGCGGTATTCTGGTCAACGGTTGTCACCACACACCGTGAGCAAGGTGCCACCACCCGTGCGACAACCCCTTTCCCTATAGCCACACGCCGCCAGCCATCCTCGGCCCAAGGCAGCGGCCCACTGATAATAATATTCGCCCGAAACCGGGTCATAGGCACAGCCTGCCCCTCCGGCAGCCGTGTATTCAGGTCCGCGAGGGACGCCGTATTAGCCAGAAGCAGCGGGTATCCATCCGCAAAGGAGACGGGCTGTGCGTCTTCTCCCAACTGGCGGATACGCGCCAATTCTGGTCTGTGCATCCAAACCAGACGGCACGGTTGCCCCAAGGCTTCTTCCAACCACGCAGCCGCCATGTCCCCCGCATCCCGCGCCTGAACCTGATCTTTCCAGACCGTCACGGTAAGCTGTGCAGCACTCTGGCTAGGAAAGCGCACCGGAAGGGGCCGCATGTGCGTCTTGGTCAACATCAGCCCCTCGGCCGTGGGAACTGGGGTAACCAACGCCATGGCGCGGCAGGTCCGCTGGGTTAAAAACCTGCCATGCGGGTCCACAACCATCCAGCGGCGATCCCCCTCCAATCCCCACGGGTTGACCATGACAGTGGAGGGAGAAAGCCCATGCAGCCCTTTAACTGGGTAAATATGCAGGCCGGCCACATAGAGTTCGGTCACGCGGGACCTCCGCCTTGACGCGTTACGGTTTGTGCCATCCGTGCCCCGGCAGAACCGGAGGCGGAACCGCATCCACCGCAGGCGGTGGCAACATGGCTATGGGAGGGGCCGGAGGCGCGGGCGGTTTGGGCGCGGCTACAACCGTGAGCGGAATATCAATCCGCTCCATAATGGGGCGTATTTTCTGGTGTGTGACATGCCACATAAAGCCGCCATACAAGCCCACAAGTACCACAAGGCACCCCAGCTTGATCTGCCACCCCCAGCCTGTTGGCATTTTGGGCATATTATCAGGCGGAGCGGAACGTAAAAGCATAGGAAGAAAATATCCAGATAATGGCGTAAAAAAGCCTGTTCTCCCTGTGTAGGCATAGGCTACGGCTGCGGGCAAGTCTGCCATGCAGGTTTATATTCCTGCCATATCTGGCTGCCATGCAACCACCGGGCAAAGCTCTGCATTATATCTGTAACAAAGGCATGGACATAAACACCCTGCCCATGCCCAAATGCAGGATGAAGCATTGCAGACCCTGCCTGCAACGCACACAGGCAGGCCAGTTAGACCGGAGCGCCATCTACGCAAATACGGAGGCACTTCGGGTTTGACGGACCTGTCCGCCAGTCGCAAGGAACGATGTCCTATGCATATTCAGGTTTCCGGTAAACAGATCGATCTTTCCGACGCCTTGAAACATCGGGTCAACACCCATCTGGGTAATCTTGCTGAACGCTACTTTGATACTGGGCTACAGGCACAGGTGACCTTTAGCAAAGCCCGCTCCTTTTTTACCTGTGACATCAACGTAAAAGCCGGTCGCGGCCTGATCCTGCGTGGAGAAGGCGAAGCCGCAGACGCCAATGCGGCTTTTGATGACGCAGCCGAACATATTGCCAAACGCCTGCGCCGTTACCACAAACGCGTAACCTCCCACGCCCGCGCCACATCCCGCCAGGAACTGTCTGAACGTGTGCGGTCCTACGTGTTGCAACCGGTGGAGGAACAGGAGCACCGCACCCCTTCCACTGCTGCCAACCAGACGGAAAAGGAGGAAGAAACCTTTGCAACCATTATTGCCGAACAGCCTGCGGATATTCCGGTCCTGTCCGTAGGGGAAGCCGTTATGCGGCTGGACCTTGCAGGCCAGAACTTTCTGCTCTTCCGCAACACGGCCAGTCGGCAGATCAGTCTGGTTTACCGGCGGGATGATGGCAATATTGGCTGGCTGGACACGGCACCGCTGGAAGCATCTCCAGCCTGATTGCAAAAAACCATATGCCCAACAAAAAAAGGACCGGCGCAAACCGGTCCTTTTTCACGTCTCCATCCTCAGGATGACTTACTGAAGGGAGGCAGGCACCATGTCATTCTGCACAATGGCGCCCCATGCTGTTTCCATGTCATCCACCACAGCCAGCAGCGAGCCGTCTGCCGCGTAAATGGCGCATCCTTCCTCCCCATCTTCCAGGACTGCCGGCCGGGTATAGGCGACCTTGCTCAGCCCGAGGGAGCGGAACTGCATATCGGAAAGCTGTCGCACATCCGCCACACGTTCGGCCTGCGGCAAACCAGCTGGTGTGTAACCACCCTGAATGCTGCTTTTCATTGCGTCCTCCTTCCGAATTTTTAACTACCGTCTACATCCATAACCGGATGCAACATGCGTGGTGTGGGCCGGGGTTTAACCCCTGAACCAGAGGGCACCTGCGCCTTTTGCCCACCCTGCATGATTTCGATCTGTTTGACCCTCACCTCTGGCTGCGGGCGGAACAGATCAATATGCAAAAGCCCGTTATCCAGCCATGCACCGCCAATTTCTATGCCTTCCGCCAGCACGAATGCCTTTTGGAACTGGCGGGACGCAATACCACGGTGCAGGTAAACGCGCTCTTCCCCTTCATCCGCCTGACGGCCACGGATAACAAGCTGGTTGTCCTCCTGCGTAATCTGGAGGTCCTCCATCCTAAAACCGGCAACAGCAAGGGTAATACGCAGGCCGTTAGGGGCGATCTGTTCTATGTTGTACGGTGGGTATCCATCACCCGAACCCTTGCTGGCGCGTTCCAGCATCTGTTCCAGATGATCAAAACCCAAAAACATGGGCGAGCCAAAAAGCCTGCCTGACATTGTACAAGCCTCCTCCCTTCTGAGCGAGACGTATCAACCGGACCCGCCACGGCATCCGGTCTCTTCACGATATGGGATAGAAGCGGGCACACGCAACCCTGTGTCCCGCTTCTATCCGGTCTGATGCGGCCACACTGTGGTTTGTGCGCCATGTTGTGGCGGTAAAGTGACAGATTTTTTGCACAACAAAAGCTTTTAATGCCGTTTTCTTCTGGCATCCGCCACAGTGGGACGCTAAATCGGGCTGTATGACAAACGCAGCCCTGACAGACGCTGCATTTTCCGCCGCCTCGGACAATGCAGCCCCTCTTACCATACTGACGCCGCCCCACCCCGTGCTGCGCCAGAAAGCAAGACTGGTCAAACCTGAGGACGTGGCAGAAATCCAAAAGGTTCTGCCCGGCATGTTTGCCGCCATGTATCAGGCACCCGGTATTGGGCTGGCCGCCCCGCAGGTTGGCCTGAGCATGCGCTTTGTTCTGGTGGATCTGGGGGAAAAAGAAACACGCGACCCCATTATCCTGATCAACCCGGAAATTCTGGCTGAAACGGATGACATGGCCGTGCGGGAAGAAGGCTGCCTTTCCCTGCCCAACCAGTATGCCGAAGTTGTACGCCCAGAAAAAGTGCGCGTGCGCTGGCAGAGCATTACCGGGGAGCAGCAGGAACGCGACATGGATGGCCTGCTGGCAACCTGTGTGCAGCATGAACTGGACCATCTGGATGGTGTGCTGTTCGTGGACCACCTCTCTGCCCTGCGCCGTAACATGATCCTGCGCCGTCTGGCCAAGGACCTGAAGCGCAACTAAGTGGATAACCCCCGCCCGATGCGTCTTGTTTTTATGGGTACGCCAGACTTTGCCGTACCCGCCCTAAAGGCCCTCCATGCCGCCGGGCATGATATTGCTGCCGTGTACTCACAGCCGCCCCGCCCAGCCGGACGGGGCAAGGCGCTCCGTGCGTCCCCTGTGCAGCAGGCTGCGCAGGAGTTGGGCCTGCCTGTGCGCCACCCGCTCTCGCTCCGCAAAAACCCGGATGAATGGGCCGCCTTTGCCGCACTAAACGCCGATGCTGCCATTGTGGCCGCTTACGGCCTTATCCTGCCTCAGGTTATGCTGGATGCCCCTCGGCTGGGCTGCCTGAACATCCATGCCAGCCTGCTTCCCCGCTGGCGGGGGGCATCCCCCATCCAAAGTTCCATTCTGGCAGGCGATGCCAAAAGTGGCGTGACCATCATGCAGATGGAAGCCGGGTTGGATACCGGCCCCATGCTCCTGCGTGAGGAAATCCCCATTACCGCCCAGACAACAGCCACGACCTTGCACGACGCACTGAGCGCCATGGGGGGCGCAATGGTCCTGCGCGTCCTACAGGATTTTCCTTCCACCACACAGGACCCGGCGGATACTCAGGCACGCCTTGCAGCGCACCGCCCGGCACGGCAGCCACAGCCGGAAGACGGCGTAACATACGCCCCACGTCTGACCCGTGAAGATGGACGCATTGACTGGCAGCAGGATGCCGCCACGATTGACCGCCAGATCCGTGCCCTTACCCCGTGGCCCGGCACATTCACCACACTGGAGGATGGAACGGTCATTAAAGTCGGAGCAGGCACCCCAGTTGCACCTCCTTCTACAGGTTTGACGCCGCCCCCGGGTACTGTGGTGGATGAAAACCTTACAGTCGCTTGTGGGAATGGCTTTGTCCGACTGACCCGCCTGCAACGCCCCGGGCGCGGCATGATGGAGGCAGACGCGTTTTTACGTGGGCAACCCCTCCCTACAGGCACCCGTCTGGGCACACCTGCTCCCCACAGTGCGCCATGACCCAGCCCGCCATCCAGCGATGGGCTGTTAAACTGGAATATGACGGGCGGGGACTTGTTGGCTGGCAACGCCAGACCTCGGGCCAGTCTGTTCAGGCATTGCTCGAAAACGCCGCTTTTCATCTGGCAGGTGGTAGACCCGTCTCCAGCATTACCGCAGGCCGCACAGATTCAGGCGTCCACGCGCTGGCACAGGTTGCCCATCTGGACTTCCCGGCGGATGTCCGTTTTTCCAGCTATTCCGTAAGAGAGGGTTTAAGTTATCACCTTAAACCCCATGCTGTAGTTGTGCTGGATGCGGCTCCGGTTAGTCTGGACTGGAGCGCGCGGTTTTCTGCCACATGGCGTTCTTACCGCTACCGTATTCTTAACCGGCGCACACGGCCTGCGCTGGCCGAGGGGCATGTCTGGCACATCAAATCCCCACTAGATGAGTACCGTATGCAGCAGGCTGCCAACCTACTGCTTGGCCTGCATGACTTTACGTCTTTCCGCGCAGTGGCCTGTCAGGCCAACAGTCCCATCCGCACGCTCGACCAGCTCGACATTACGCGTGAAGGTGATGAGGTTGTGGTCTTTGCCAAAGCGCGGTCCTTTTTGCACCATCAGGTACGTAACATGGTGGGTACACTCGCAAAAGTTGGTACCGGAGCATGGGAAGTAGAGCGGGTGGCCAACGCCCTTGCCGCCCGTGACCGTAGCGCAGCGGGCCCCACTGCCCCGCCTGATGGCCTATACCTGACCGGTGTAGGCTATGAGCCAGACCCATTTATGCCCACCTCCACACCAAGCACCCCATAAAAAAACGCCCCGCAAATTGCAGGGCGTTACAGAGGGCACGTGCCAAGTATGACGGAGCGTTTAGCTCCCCTTCACGCTTACCATAGGCTGGAGCAGATCATTCAGTACCATGTAATGCGGGGGCAACACTGCCGCCAAAGCATACAGGCCGATGGACGCCAGCAGGATGGAGACATACAACAAAGCTGCCCGCCCGCCAGAAATACCCAGCCCAACCTTGGCAACAAACCATTGCAGCCACAGCTCATACATGGCTGCCACAAGTGCCAGAGCACCAATAAAAACCTGCTGCCGGGCAATATCCGGCGTAATCACTGCCGCAATAAGCGCACAGGCCAGAGAGATCAGCACCACCACCCAGCCACACCAGGTTGCCGCTGTAATATACCGCAGCCAGAGCGCGCCACGCCCCCAGCGCTGCGCATAAAAATGCGAAATAACGGCAGGCAGAAACATAACGCACAGGGAAAGCAGCAGCTTGGTTGCCGACATAACCTTGTCTGGCAACAGGAAGATCTGCAGGCTGCCAACCAGAATACAGGCTATTTGCGGTGCCAGTGCAGCGCCAAAAGCATCTGGCGTGCCCTCAAAACAGGCCAGCCCTTCCCGCTTGCCACCCGCGAGCAACATCATGCCCCGAAGAATACGACGCGTTGCGCTGAGCTTGCCTGTATCTGGAATCACACCCCTACCCCTTTTAAGAAGGCTTCATAAATTCGGGTCAGTTTTTCCATGTCAGCAACGGCTGCATGTTCATCCACTTTGTGAATGCTCGCCCCGACCAGACCAAACTCCGCCACCGGGCAATAGCGGGCAATAAAGCGTGCATCCGAAGTGCCGCCCCCCGTATCCAGCTTGGGATCAAGGCCCGTAACACTTTTTATGGCCTGTTGCAGCACCGCCATTTCCTTACCCGGCGGGGCAAAGAAGGACTCACCGCTAATACTGACATCCACACGGGATTTTGGCGCATACAGACGGCATACCGTCTGTATCCAGCCTTTAAGGGCTGCGCCGGTATGCAGGTCGTTGAACCGGATGTTCAACCGGGCCTGTGCTCGTGCGGGAATAAGGTTGGTTGCCGTATTCCCCACATCCAAGCTGGTAACCTGTAGGCTGGATGGTTCGAAATATTCCGACCCATGGTCCAGCGGCGTAGCCAGCAACGCATCCAGCACAGCCAGCAGACGGTGCACGGGGTTATCCGCCCGGTGCGGGTAGGCAACATGCCCCTGTGTCCCCTCAACCGTAATAAGGGCATTCAGGCTCCCACGGCGACCAACCTTGACCATCTCCCCCAAAGTTTGAGGGTTGGTTGGTTCTCCCACCAGACAGTAATCGGGAATCTGGCCATGTACGGCCATCCATTCCAGCACCTTTTGTGTACCGTAGGTTGCTGGGCCTTCCTCATCCCCCGTAATCAACAGGCTGATGGACCCTTCGCCTTTTCCTGCCTGCACACGGCGGGCAATGGCAGCCACACAGGCGGCAATGCCGCCTTTCATGTCGCACGCACCGCGGCCATAGAGCACGCCATCCACTATGTCCGCAGCAAAAGGGGGATGTGTCCAATCAGCCGCGTTGCCAGCAGGCACCACGTCCGTATGCCCTGCGTAGCAGATGTGGGGACCACCCGTCCCAAGACGGGCAAAAAAATTGGGGGTACGCTCCGCCCCTTCGCCAAAGGGGAGATGCGTGACCTCAAAACCAAGCTGTTCCAGCATGGCCCCCAGCAACTGCTGGGACTCCCCCGGATCGGGAGAAACCGAAGGCTGACGGATGAGCAACTGTGCAACAGCCACCGGATCTGTCAGCGCCAGATCTGCGGGGAAAAGGCCAGTTGTACCAGTTGTCATACGTCAGTCCTGTTCTTTACGTGCTGGCAGCTTAGTCGCGCAGCAGTTCGTTAATGGAAGTCTTGGAGCGGGTACGCTCGTCCACCCGCTTGACGATAACAGCGCAAGCCAGTGCAGGGTTGGGGCGACCATCCGGGCCAACCGGGTTGGAAGACGGCATGGTGCCGGGCACAACCACGGAATAGGCCGGAACGCGGCCCATGTAGATTTCGCCGGTAGCCCGATCTACAATTTTGGTGGAAGCGCCAAGGAACACACCCATGGACAACACGGAGCCGCGTTCCACAATAACGCCTTCGGCCACTTCCGAACGAGCACCAATAAAGCAGTTATCTTCGATAATGACCGGAGCAGCCTGCAACGGTTCCAGCACACCACCAATACCTGCACCACCGCTGATATGGCAGTTTTTGCCAATCTGCGCACAGCTACCAACCGTGGCCCATGTGTCCACCATGGTGCCGCTATCCACGCGTGCGCCAACGTTAACAAAGCTCGGCATCAGCACAGCACCGGGAGCAATAAAGGCAGAGCGACGCACAACCGCACCCGGCACAACGCGGAAACCCGCCTTGTCGAACCGCGCCTGATCCCAGCCCGAAAACTTGAGAGGCACCTTGTCATACGCCGGGGCACCTGCTGCGCCACCGGGCAGAACAACGCTGTCATTCAGGCGGAAGGACAGCAGAACAGCTTTTTTCAGCCATTCATGCACAACCCAGCCGTCTTCCTGCGGAGCGGCAACGCGCAGGCGGCCAGAGTCCAGTGCTTCAAGCGCTGTCTCAATAGCTTCACGGTCTTTGCCCACCGTTGCGGAAGAAACGCGGTCGCGGCCTTCCCACAGGGTTTCAATATGAGCGCGGAGGGTTTCGTCTGTCATGCTACACCGATCAGAAACAATGGAATACAGGCCGGGCGGCAGGCCCACCCGACAACAAAAGAGAAAAAGACCATGCGGACAGGGGCCTGTCCTGTCAACGCGGGGGCTGTACTACAGCCCCCTGTTCTGCGCAGAGCTTATTCTGCGCGAATAAGCGTGCCCGAACCAGACGCGGTAAACAGTTCCAGCAGGCAGGCATGGGGCATACGACCGTCAATAATGACCGCACCGCTTGCACCGCCCTGCACAGCCTGAATGCAGGTTTCCACCTTAGGGATCATCCCCCCGGTAATAACCCCTTCCTCAATGGCCTGCCGGGCCTGTGCGGCCGTCAGTTCCGGTATCAGCTTGCCTTGCGCATCCAGCACGCCCGGTACGTCCGTCAGCATCAGCAGCCGGGTTGCATGGACAGCCCCCGCCACCGCACCAGCTGCGGTATCCGCGTTGATGTTATAGGTTTCGCCATCATCACCAAGGCCAACCGGGGCAATAACCGGAATAAGACCCGAGCCTGACAGGGCATAGATAACACGGGGATCAACCTTAACCGGCTCCCCGACAAAGCCCAGATCCAGCACCCGCTCAATCTGGCTATCCAAGTCCCGCACGGTGCGCCGCAATTTGCGGGCGGTAATCAGCTTACCATCCTTGCCCGAAATCCCCACGGCAAGGGCGCCAGCTTCGCAGATGAGTTCCGCAACCTGCTTGTTGACGGAGCCAGCCAGCACCATCTCAATCACATCAACGACGTTGGCGTCTGTAACGCGCAACCCGTCAATGAAGTGCGAAGGAATATCCAGCCGCTTGAGCATCTGGTTAATCTGCGGGCCACCGCCATGCACCACAACGGGATTGATGCCAACCTGCTTGAGCAGGGCAATATCCCGCCCGAAGGTTTTGGCCAGACCGACATCCCCCATGGCGTGGCCACCATATTTGACCACAATGGTGTCCCCCGCATAACGCCGAAGGTACGGCAGGGCATTTGCCAGCACGGCGGCCTCATGCACTGCATCATGCTTGGCGCCGGAAGAAGGAAGTCTAGATTCAGTCATGCTCTGAAAATCCTGCCGTCGTCTGTCCATTATCCCTGATCAAGACAGGGCAAACTCTGCCAGTTCCGCCCGCAGCGCCTCAATGCCCTGCCCGGTCTGGCTGCTGGTAAGAGAAAGATAGGGGAAAGCCGCCGCGTGGCGTGCAATTTCCGCCTCCACTTCGGCCTGTTTGCGGGCCAGTGCGGTGGGTTTTACATCATCACACTTGGTCAGCACGACCTGAAAGCTGACTGCCGCACGGTCCAGCAGCTTCATGACGTCCAGATCATGCACCTTCATTTCCACCCGTGCGTCCAGCAGCAGCACAACCCTATGCAGGCAGGGACGACCGCGCAGGTAATCGAACATCATCTCCTGCCAGTCTTCCTTAACGGATTTGGCAGCACGGGCAAAACCATAGCCCGGCATGTCCACCAGCATGAGACGATGTGCGAGGTCAAAAAAGTTGAGCTGCTTGGTCCGCCCCGGTTCGGAGGAGGCCCGGGCCAATGTCTTGCGGCCTGTTAGGGCATTAATCAGGCTGGACTTCCCCACATTGGAGCGTCCGGCAAACGCAATTTCGGGCAATGTCTGCGGTGGAAGCTGACCCAGCTTCTGCGCACCAAAAACAAAGTCACATGAACCGGCAAAAAGCCGCCGCCCTTCTTCCAGAGCGGCGGCAATATCTGCTTCGTCCTTCAGTTCACGGAAAGAAGGCTCTTGCTGCATCATTTTTTGGCAACCAGTTGCGGTTTGGCGTCGGCTGCCTTGAGACGACCCATGATGATGATCTGCTGGATGGCAGTCAGCACGTTGCTCCAGCAGTAATAGATAACCAGACCCACCGGCTGCCGCGCCATGAAGAAGGTGAACAGCAGCGGAATGAACATCATGACCTTCTGCTGCGCCGGGTCCATGCTGGTGGAGCTGGCACTGACCTTCTGCATGACAAACATGGTTGCACCATACAGGATGGGCCATGCACCCAATGTCAGCAGCGGCAGAATCTGTGCTGGATCAAACGGAATAAGACCGAACAGATTGAAAATATTGGTCGGGTCCTGCGCGGAAAGATCTTTTACCCAGCCGATAAAAGGAGCATGTCGCATTTCAATCGTGACATACAGATCCTTATACAGGCACCAGAAAACCGGAGCCTGAATGAACAGCGGCAGAAAGCCGCCAAACAGACTGACATTCTCCTTACGGTACAGCATCATAATCTGCTGCTGCATAACCACCGGGTCATCCTTGTGCCGCGCACGGATCAGGTCAACCTGCGGCTTAAGGCGGGAGGTCTTCCAAGTCATGCGCATCTGCTTGATGGTCAGCGGCAGGAAGGCGACCTTCACAATAACCGTAAAGGTCAGCAGAGCCAGCCCAAAGCTACCCAGATGGCTGTTAAGCCAGTCCAGCACAAAAAATACCGGACGGGTCAGGAAGGAAAGCCACCCGAAGTCGACGGCCTTCCAGAACATGGGAATATGCAGGTCGTGTTCGTACTGTTCCAGAAGCCGCACTTCCTTGGCCCCGGCGAACACATGTGCTTCGGTGGAAACAGTCTGTCCCGCAGCAACCTGCACGGGAGCCGTTGCCGTAAACCCGACCTGATACTGGCTCTGCGCTGCCTGCCAAGCATACGTCCCAACCACGCTGGATGCCTGATCCGGCACAATGGCCATCAGCCAGTATTTGTCGGTAATACCAGCCCAGCCGCCTGTACCCTGATGGCTCCACGCCACGTTTTCGGGCGGCACGCCATCATTACGGACCGATTTATAGGACCCTTCATTCAGGCGACCATCAATAACGGAAATCGGCCCCTCATGCACCAGCATACCACCGGTTTCTTCCGGCGTATAACCGCGGTTAACACGGTAGTATGGGTAAAGGGCCACGCTCTGCCCCGTCGCGTTGTGCACGCGCTGAGTCACGGTGAACATGTAGTCCTTGTCCACCGCAAGAGCGACTTCAAACGTCAGACCCTGCCCATTATCCCAGCTCAGGGTAACGGGATGTTCGGCATCAAGCTGCGTGCCAGACGCCTTCCAGAGTGTGCGGGCATTGGGCAGCGCCACAGGGACATCAGATGTTGCTGCGCGCCAGCCAAAATCCACATAATCAGCGCGCTTAGAATCCAAGGGGCTGAGAACACGCACATCCGGGCTGTCGGGCTTTACAGTCTCGCGGTACTGCTTGAGCACCAGATCATCCAAACGGGCGCCACGCAGGTTAATGCTCCCCTGCACGGCCGGAGCATTGATGGCTATGCGGGTATCTGCCCCGTCAGGCACATCCGCTACGGCACCAGCGGGTTGAACAACTGCTGCCTGACCTGCACTCCCTACTGAGGCTTGGGACGCGGTCGGGCTGGACACACTCTGCGTGACCTGCGGAGCAGGCTGATGTGCCGGAGCCTGGGGAAAGAAGTAATCAAACCCGATAAGAACCAGAGCTGACAACAGCGTTGCCAGTATGAGACGTTTTGAATCCATGAGCTCTGGCCTACTGGCCCCCTGCACATAACAAAAATGGAAAACTCAACGACCGCACAAAACTGCAGTCTTGAACGGCACAACCGTGTTCCAGCGCAGGTACGACAGGAATGCAAGACGGGACATTCACTAATCCCGCGTACAGAGCTTCAACGCTTTCCGAAAATCAGCCACCAGCGCATCAAAGGAACGATCGCGCGTTGCGCCTCGCCCTATCAGCACCAGATCAAAGCCGTTCAGCGGTGTATCGGCTTCCACTCTACGCACGACCTCACGCAACCTGCGGCGCACCCGGTTGCGCACCACGGCATTACCGACTTTTTTGGTCACCGTGAAGCCAACACGAGCGGGATCCGAATCGGGCCGCCTGAAAAGCTGAAGGACAAGACCAGACACCGGAGCCTTACGCCCCTTGGCAGCCATAAAGAGAAATTCCTTCCTCTTTTTAAGCCGCAAAGACGTGTGTGTCCCTGCCGCTGGCTGCTCCTGACCTTCAGACCAGTCCATCAAAACCGGACTGCCGGACAACGCTTACGCGGAAAGGCGCTTGCGGCCCTTGGAGCGACGGTTTGCAAGGATACGACGGCCGCCAACGGTAGCCGAACGGGTGCGGAACCCGTGACGACGCTTGCGGACCAGCCGGGACGGTTGATAAGTGCGCTTCATGGCTGCACTCCCTTCAGTTTGAATATGCTTCGCCAGTGGCCGCGTACGCGCCACTCTCTCTTGAAGTCGCGGCTTATAAAGTTCAGATAGAAGAACGTCAATGTGCAGAGCAGAGTCGCACAACTATTCCCGCACGATCTTCGGCATGGTGACCAGCAGTATGACTTCTTCCCCGCCCCAACTTCGTACCATTCTGGCTGTTATCTGCCTGCCTGTTCTGGCGTGCCTGCTTGGGCTGGGTACAGGTGCATCTCGCCCCGTGGTGACCCTGCTAGTCGGCCTGGCCGCAGCCTGTGCGGCATGGATAACCACACGGCAGACCACACTCACACAGCCTGCGCCAGAGACCGCCTCCGCGCCGCCCCAACCCATGCAGGAACAAGACCCCAAACTGCGGCACGATATTCGCGGAATTATCTCCCCGGCCATGCTTGCAGCAGAGCAACTCTCCCTCAATCAGGACCCGGTCGTTCAAAAAGCGGCTAGCACCATTAATGATTCGCTGGACCGCCTGACAGCCCGCCTTAAACAGCGCCCATCAGGCTGACCGCTTTTAGGCCTGTTCGATCAATTCCACCTTGTAGCCATCCGGGTCCTCCACAAAGGCAATAACGGTGGTGCCAAACTTAACCGGACCAGCTTCCCGCGTGACCTTGCCGCCTCCGGCCCGAATACGCTCCACTGCAGCGGCGACATCGGGCACGCCTACGGCAAAATGCCCAAATCCCGTTCCCACCTCATATCCGTCGTCCTGCCCCCAGTTATAGGTCAGTTCTATTTCGGCCTGCCCGGCAGCATTATCCGCAAACCCTATAAAAACAAGGGTGTATTTTCCGTCCGGCACATCCTTGCGGCGCAATTCCCGCATTCCAAGAAGGCTATAAAAAGCTAGACTTTGTTCCAGATTCCGAACGCGGACCATTGTGTGTAAAAAACTGGGCACTGCACATTCCCCTTATCTCAAACAAGCCTACGGCTAATTGGCTTATGCAGGCTGCACATAGGTCGCCGGATCTATAGCGATCAAAAACAGCCCCAGTCGATCGGCTTCGGTCTGGCAGGCCTGCATATCCGTCAGCAGGGTATGAGCCGCTTCAAATGCTATTCCACGCAGCCCCGCCGCATGGGCGTTACGCAGTGTGACAGGACCAATGGTTGGCATGTCAGCTCTTTTTTCCTGCCCCGGCTTAAGCAGCTTGACCAACACACCGCCCTCGCCCGGCTGACGACAGAGACCTGAACGCGCCAGCATGGCATCCGTCCCCTCCATAGCCTCTACAGCCAGCACAACGCCGTTCTGCACCACGCAGCCCTGCCCTATATCTAACCGGCCAAGCGCCTGCGTAACAGCCACACCATGCCGGATATCCGCCAATGCCTGCGCATCCGGCGTATACCGCCCCAAAACGCCGGGACGGGCCACGGAGTGAGACAGAAATTCATGCGCTCCTCGCACACGAAAACCTTCTTCTCCCAGAATACGCACAAGTGCCGCCAGCAGCCCATCATCCCCTGCAAACAGGGCTTTGCCTAAGCGAGCCAGAATACGGGCCCCTTCGGCATCCGGGCATAAGCTACGCAGGGATGGGCGGCGGATTGGGCCGATCAGCACTAGGTCAGAACAACCGTGCGCTCGCAAAAGGCTCAGCATCCGCCCTGCCGCACCAAGCCGCACACATTCGTGCAGCCATGGGGCTAGAACATCGGGTTCTGCGAACCCCTCAAACCCGATAATAAAAACGGAATGCCCTGCTGCTCTAGCCGCTTCCGCGACCTTGGCAGGCAACGGGCCGCCTCCTGCCAGAATGCCAACTGTTGTTGGCTCTGTGGTCACGCGCCCTCGGTTTCCGCCTGATCTGCGGCACCGCCACGGGCTGGCCGAACCAGACCACGGTGACTTGGGGCATCAATAAAATTCAGAATTTCCTTTACGCGCACATCACCACTAAATTCCTGACGCACCTGATCCAACCGGGTCTGAAAAGACACATCGCCAGATACTTTGGGATAAAGGGTGAAAAACGCCTTCCGCATCCGATGAATTTCAGCCGACTGAACACCATTGCGCCGCAACCATATCCAGTGCAGGCCAATCAGCTTGGCCCGGTTACCCAGCACACTTCCATAAGGAATAATGTCCGCCTCAACCCCGGCTACCCCGCCCACAAGAGCGGCATGACCAATTCTGACAAATTGATGGATAGCGGCTGACCCCATAACGCGCGCATCATTGCCAATGGTCACGTGGCCACCCATGACCACGTTGTTGACAATAATCACTCTGTCACCCAGCACGCAGTCATGCGCAACATGAGCGTTAGCCATGATGAGCACATCCTGCCCAACACGTGTTATGCCAGACCCCGTGGCAGTCCCTCTGTGAATGGTCACATGCTCACGCACAACAGTACGAGCACCCACTTCGCAGCGGGTTGGCTCGCCTTTGTATTTCAGATCCTGTGGGGCCATACCGACCGTGCAGAACGGAAAATAGCGCGAATGCGCGCCCAGATGGGTATGACCATCCACAACAACGTGGGAGATCAGTTCCACCCCGTCATCAAGAACTGCGTTGGGTCCAACAGAGCACCATGGACCAACCACCACGCCTTGCCCAAGCTTTGCCCCCGGGGCAACCAGAGCCGTTGGATGAACAAGCGTCTGCCTGGCTTCCTCTACAGCGTGCACCACTTCAGTTCCTCATCTTCCGCTTGCCTGCAACACAGAGTGTGGGCCCCTGCTTCACGGCTTCTGCCAGTAAAAACTGGCAGAACTGAAACATATATTGCCCCTATCGGCACACCAAGCGCAAAAAAATCAGCCCATGATCATGGCGCTAAAGGTCGCTTCCGCCACCACAACACCATCGACCCGTGCTTCACCACGGAACTTCCAGACATTTGAACGGTGCCGTTCCTTGACTACATGAATGCGCAACTGGTCGCCCGGCTCTACCGGACGGCGGAATTTAGCGCCTTCAATCGTCATGAAATAGACAAGCTTGCCCTCAAATGCTTCACCCAGCGTCAGGACAACAAGCGTAGCTGCTGTCTGGGCCATGGCCTCCACAATGAGCACTCCGGGCATAACGGGCCGCCCCGGGAAATGCCCCGGAAAAAACGGTTCGTTGACCGAGACATTCTTGATACCTGTCGCTTCTTCCCCCAGGACAATATCTTCCATCCTGTCGATCAGAAGGAAAGGATACCTGTGAGGAATCGCCTGCATGATACGGTTGACATCAATACGTGCGATTGTCTGGCCGTCCTGCCGGGATTCTTGTTTTGTCTCCACGTCCCCTAAACCACCCTCTGTACCGGATATTGATCCGGGATAAGTTCACACTTTGTCTGAATCGCCTTTGGCTGATCCAGACGCCTTTTTTGCCAACTTGCGCAACACCGCCACATTCCGGAAAAACTCCCGAAATGGCATGGCTGGGCTGCCTATGACATCTGCGCCGCTCTCAACATCCGACATAACGCCACACTGCGCACCAATGCGCGCCTTGGCCCCAATACGGATATGGCCAATAAGCCCGGCCTGCGCCGCAACGGTTACATAGTCTTCCAGCACCGTTGAGCCAGAAATACCAGCCTGCGACACCACAATACAGCAACGCCCCAACCGGGCATTATGCCCGATCTGCACCAGATTATCGAGCCGGGAACCGGCACCTATAACCGTGTCATTAACCGAACCGCGGTCAATGGTGCTGTTGGCGCCAATCTCCACATCGTGCTCAATAATCACACGGCCAAGCTGGGGGACAGTCTCAAATCCGTCCGGCCCGACCGCAAACCCAAAGCCATCCTGCCCAATGCGCGCCCCTGGCAAAATGGTAACGCGATCCCCCACCAGAGTGTGAGAAAGTGTGACCGTAGCACCAATACGGCAGTCCGCACCGATCTGCACGCCGTCTCCCAGCACAGAGTGGGAACCAATAATGCTACCAGCCCCCACTTCCACTGCTGCGCCAATAACAACAAATGGCCCCACTTCCACCGTGGGATGAATAACAGCGGATGGATCTACCACCGCAGACGGATGGATGCCACCCTTGCTGACAGAACGGGGGTGAAACAGCCGCGCAATACGAGACCATGCCAAGTAGGGTGTTGCCGTAACAAGGGCTGCACTCTGCGCTGGCACTTTATCCGCAAAGGCTGGCGCAACAATAACCAACCCGGCACCAGTATGTTCCAGCAGATGGGCATACCGGCGATTATCCAGAAAACTGACATCCCGCGCGCCAGCCACCTGTAACGGGGCTATGCCAACATAACCACCCTGCGGAAGCGCCCCCTCACGGGGTGGGCGCAGGTCAGCACCAGCAACCTCAGCCAGTGCTGCCGCATCAAATGGTCCGACACGCGTAAAAAACGCGGATCAGCCGGGCCAGAAGAAGCCCTGCAATCCCCCATTCTTATTTTTTCCCGGCAGGAGCCGAAGGCACAACAGGAGTAGGCCCGGAAGCAGCCATCTGCTGGTCGGCGTCAGCCGTTGTCGGCATCTTGCCGGACTTTGCCAGCTCTTCAGGGTCTACATTTGCTTCAGGGATAAAGACGCTGGGCAGAACCTTGTTCAGGTTCACGGCCACTTCGTTGGTAATATCCTGCCCATCCACATGCAAGGCGACCTGCTCGCTATGCAGCACAAGGTTCATACCGTGAGCAGACGCCACTTTCTGGATAACCTGCACAAGCTCACGCTCGATCTGCCCCAGAGAAACCTGAGCGGCTTCCTGAATAATGCGGTTACGGTTACGGAAATCCCGCTGCGCCTTCATAACCTTTGCCTGCAGGCTACGCTCACGGGTCTGAATCTGGTCGGAGGTCAGGGACTTGGCCTGAGCCTGCAAAGTCTGCTGCTCATCACGCCAGCCAGCCTGTTCGCGCTGCAGATCCTGCGCAAGCGCATCACGACGACCACCCAGAACACGCTCCACCTGCATGGCAGCGGAACTCTGACGCATAACCCCGGAGACGCTGATCACGCCAATGGTGGTTGCAGGCGGGGGAGCTTCCTTCGCAATTTCAGGAGCATTGGGAATAGGAGGCAGTGGCAGAACCGGCGGAGCCTGATCGGCTGCTTCCTGACTATCCGCAGCAGGTGCGGGCAGAGCTACGGGAGCCGGTGCTGCGTTATGCGCAGCAGGATGCGGAGCCTGTGCTGCAGGCTGACTTTTGGGAACGAACCAGCCGTTACCGCCTTCTGCCTGAGCGGCAGGAATGAGAGCTGCAGAAAAAGAAAGGCAAACAGCCCCTAACAGGGCGGCTTTTGAACTGAAACGCATCATTACCTCAGAATTGCTGGCCGAAGCCGAAGCGAAGGAGCTGTGTGCGGTCATTATAACTGCGTCTGATCGGCACACCAAGGTCAATATTCAGCAGACCAAACGGACTTTTCCAGGAAAAGCCTGCACCGGCACTTACACGCGGGCTCAGCATATCACCCGAAATTGCCGTGTAATTCGCACCTGCGGTCGCTGGGTTTGTGTACAGGCGTTTGACGCGCAGCCCCGCCACGGTCCCCATATCCACAAATGCACGACCACCCACACCCATATCCGTCAGGAACGGGATCGGGAAGTTCAACTGGGCCGAAGCATTGTACATAAACCGACCACCGATAAGATCTTCGGACTGGTGGGTATAGTTCCCAACACTTCGCGGACCAGCACCACCATCAAGGAAGCCGCGCAGGTTGTTACCACCAAGATAGAAGTTATCGATGATATCGTGACGGCCGTTGCTTCCCCAGTCAGCCAGATAACCAGCACCACCACGGAAGGCCAATGTCCAGCTATGGCTGTTGGTCAGGTCATCCAGCGGGATGTAGTACCCACCGTTGATCTTGCCACGAACGTAGTTTTCATCCCCGCCGATACCGGCAAAGTCACCGCCGACCGATACGAAATAACCACTATGCGGCTGCATACGGTTATCACGCCTGTCATACATAACCGTTGTACTGATCTGGGACAGAAGCGACTTACCCTTCTGGTCCTGAACATAGGGCGAGGACTCGCTCCACATATCCCCAACCCAACGGCGGATCAGGCTGTAGTTCCACGACTGGGAAAGATAACGGTTATACGAATACCCCATACGCAGGGTGATCCCGTAACGACCTTCCGAGTAGTTCTGGTACGTCTGGTAGTTATTTTCGATGAAGAAAATATCCGCCCCAACAACCAGATTGCGACCTAGGAAGACCGGGTCTGTTACAGAAAGATCAGCCTGCTTCTGATAGTACGAAACCGTACCCGAGAAGCCAGCATCCACCCCTGTACCCAGCAGGTTGTGCTGCTTGAGCCCGACGTTACCAATAATACCAACGTCCGTTGAATACCCGCCGCCAAGTGAGAATTCGCCTGTTGGTTTTTCCACAACATTGACGGACACGTTCGTACGGTCAGGCGATGAGCCGGGCGCATCTGTTACGTTGACCGTTTTGAAGTAGCCCAGATCCTGAACGCCTTCCTTGGCGTACTTCTTGTAGCTGGTCGTGTAGGGGTCACCCTCGGCAAAAGGCAACTGCCGACGAATAACGTTATCCTGCGTAATGGTGTTCCCGTTAATATCAATCCGCTCAATATAACGCCTCGGGCCTTCGCTTACGTCGAAGAGCAGATTAACAATCCGTTTTTCCGGATTACGGGCAATGGTTGGGCGCACCACGGCAAACGGATGCCCTTCCGACTGGAGCAGTTCCTCCATGTCGGTCGCATTGTCCTGCACGGCCTTGCCATCGTACCACTGGTGGGGGAACAGCTCGACATACTTACGCAAGGACTTAGCGGGAACATGCCGCAGGCTTGAGCGGATATCGACCTTACCCAAGCGATAACGGATGCCTTCATCCATTGTGATGGTGATGTAAAAGGACTTCCGATCGGGCGAGAGTTCACCCTTTACGTCCTTGATCTGGAAATCCACATACCCGTTGTGCAGGTAAAAACGACGGAGCAGTTCGCCATCATACTTCACCCGTTCGGGGTTGTATTCGTCGGATGACCCCAAGAAGTGGTACCAGGCTGTTTCCTTGGAGGAGACAACGCCAGCCAGTTCGGCTTCGCTGTAAGCCTTGTTCCCAACAAACGCGATCTTGCGGATCTTGGTATTCGGCCCCTCGTTAATCTGGAAGATCACGTCCACACGGTTATGCGCCAGACGCACGATCTGGGGAGTGACGACCGCTGCAAAACGGGATTTCTGGGCATAGACTTCCAGAATGCGCTGCCGGTCATCCGCCGTTGTTTCCGCCGAGAACACTGCACGTGGGCGTAGGGAGAGAACCTTACGCAGGTCTTCATCCTTGGCTGCGTGATTCCCTTCAAAGACAATCCGATTGACGATCGGATTTTCCTTCAGCTTCACGAGCAGCGTATTGCCCTCGCGCCGCAGCGTCACATCCTTGAACAACCCGGTCGCGTACAGGGTCTTCAGGGAACGATCGAGGTCATCCTGCGTAAACGGATCACCAACACGGACAACCATATAGGAGAGGACCGTATTGGTTTCGATACGGGTATTGCCTGAGACACGGATGTCATCAATCACACCCACAGCGGCTGGCTGTGAGGGCAGATTCTCCGGCTGCTGTCCGGCATTCTCGGAATCGCCCTCGGGCGATGCAACAACAGCTGCTGGTGCCTGCGTGTCCGGGTTCTGGGCGGCCATAGCCCCCCGTCCCTCGATCATGAAAAAAGGCAACATGCAGACAGAAACGAACAGGGCCGAACGTTTACCCGTCAAGATCTGCCTCCCTCCATCCGGGTCGGTTCAGCACGGAAGCCCACCCTCCGTTCTTGTCTCGCCCGCAAGGGACGTATCCGAATTTACCCTTGTCACGCAAGCCTTCCCTTCCCGTCCAGTTCACTATCATCCAGCAAGCGATGCAATCCACCTGAACAACCCGAAGCTGGACAGGTCGTTGAACGTCGAAAACAAAAACAGACCTGCCAGTAAAGCAAACCCGGTCTGAAAACTAACCTCTTGCACCCGCTTGGAAACCGGGCGTCCTCTTATTGCCTCTATGGCATAAAAAACAAGACGTCCACCATCAAGAAGTGGAACGGGAAAGAGATTGATAAGACCGAGGTTAACGGACAGCAATGCCATGAAGGAAAGCAGGCTGGCAAAGCCGTATTGTGCAACCTGCCCGGACAGCTGTGCAATCTTGAGCGGACCACCCAGATCCCGCGCTGTATGCTGACCACTGAAGATCTGCCAGACCCCATCCAGCGTCTGCACGGTGGTTCTCCACGTTGCCTTACCCCCAGCCACCACAGCCTGCGATAAAGGCAGGGGCTTACCCTCTTCAACCGCAAACACCACGCCGAGCAGACCATGCGCTGCCCCGCCGTGCGAATCCTGCGTGGAGCCAATGGTAATGGGCAGTTCCACCCGCTGGCCGCTACGCTGCACCACCAGTGTCGTTTTTTGCCCCGGAGCCTGAGACACCGCGGCCTGTGCGTCCTCCACCCCAGCAACGTCATGCGTGCCGATACGGAGGATAACATCCCCCTTCTGCAACGCCGCCCCCTGTGCGGCACTACCGGGCATAACGGAAGCGACCTCATTGCGCACATGCGGCTGGCCTGCGGTCGCAAACAGCAGCACGAACAGGACAAAGGCCAAAATAAAATTGAAGACAGGCCCGGCCAGAATGACAATAGCCCGGGACCAGACGGATTTATCGTGGAATGTCCGCCCCGGAATCCACGCGGCCTTCTGCTCTTCCGTTGCGTCCTCCGGGTCATCAAACCCATGAGGCCGCACGTAGCCACCTAGGGGAATCGGGCAGACACGCCATTCCGTCCCGCTTTTATCCCGCCACTTAAACAGGGCGGGACCGAAGCCGAGCGAGAAAACCTCCACATGCACACCGCGCCAGCGGGCTGCAAGGTAATGCCCGAGCTCGTGAAAAGTTACCAAAACGCCCAGCACAAAGACGAAGGAAATCAGGGTGCGCAGATAATCGTGTATCATCATTCCTCCGATATCGGGACTAGTGGCGGTCTTCTCAAGCAACCACGGCAGAAATCTGGTTGGTTGCGACCCGTCGGGCCTCGGCATCCCAATGCAGCACGGCATCCAGCGTATCAGCCGGGGGGGCGCCCAGTTCGCCCATGGTATCTTCCACTACGCGCGCAATATCCAGGAAGCCTATCTGTTCTTTCAGAAAAGCCTCAACTGCAATTTCATTGGCTGCAGACAGAATGGCCGGTACAGCCTTGCCCTGCCGCAGGGCCTGACGCGCCAGACGCAACGCCGGAAAACGCACCTCGTCTGGAGCAATAAACTCCAGTGTGCCAAATGCCGCTAGGTCAAGACGGCTGGAAGTGGTTGCCATACGCTTGGGCCATGCCAGCGTGTGCGCGATAGGAATACGCATATCGGCCGACCCCATCTGCGCAATCAGGCTCCCATCCGTGTACTGCACCATGCCATGCACCACGGACTGGGGGTGAACCAGCACATCAATCCGGTCTTCGGTCAGGCCAAAAATACGGGCAGCCTCAATAACCTCCAGCCCCTTGTTGAACATGGTGGCGGAATCGATGCTGATCTTGGCCCCCATGCTCCATGTCGGGTGCTTGAGCGCCTGTGCTGGCGTGGCAGCACGCATGACATCAAGCGAGGCATTGCGGAAAGGACCACCAGATGCCGTAAGAATAATTTTTTCAACCTGATCAGCCTGCCGGTCCGCCATGGACTGGAAGACTGCATTATGTTCAGAATCGACAGGCAGAAGCGTTGCCCCCGCATCCTGCACCGCACGCAGCATAACATCGCCCGCGCAGACCAGCGCTTCCTTGTTGGCCAAGGCAATGCTGTTGCCATTTTTAACTGCGGCCAGAGTAGGCTCCAGCCCGGCAGCCCCTGTAATGGCGGCCATTGTCCAGTCCGCAGGCAGAGCCGCCGCCTCTATGACCGCATTGCGGCCACAGGCAATTTCCACGCCGCTACCAGCCAGAAGCTCCTTGAGCTCAGCGTAGGCACTCTCATCCGCCAGAACGGCCAGTTCGGCTTTCAGGCTACGGGCCTGCTCGGCCAATTTGGTCGCGTTTTTACCACCCACAAGCGCCCGCACCCGAAACTGGTCACGCGCCTGCTCAAGCAGATCCACAGTGGAGCAGCCAATGCTGCCTGTAGTACCCAGAACGGTTACGGTTCTCATGCTTTTCTTCCACACCCGAAAAATAAGAAACACCCCGACCAGTTGGCCGGACGGCAACAGCTGGACTAGCCCGGCACCCCAGCAACAATAACACGAACAAGGTCATGCAGACCTGCAGTCCAGAACGGCGCAGCAGGCACAACCTGAGAAACAGCAGCCGCAACGGGAGCAGCAATGACCAGACCATCAAACCGGTCCAGCAGACCGCCATGCCCCGGCAGCAATGTGCCTGAATCCTTGACGCCCAAAGCCCGCTTCATGGCGCTTTCCGCCAGATCTCCAATCTGGGCAGAGACTCCCAGCACGCCACCCCACACGAGTGCCGTACCAGCCCCCCCCAGCCCGGACAGCAGGGCTATACCGCCCCCCATAAGCACGGCCCCTACAAAACCACCTGCGGCACCAGAGCGCGTTTTGCCGGGCGAGATGCGCGGAGCCAACTTGGGGCCACCAATCAGACGCCCCGCCATGTAAGCCGATGTATCGCTGGCCACCACCACGGCAACCACAAACAGAACAGGCCAGAAACTGACCTGCCTGAGCCACAACAACGCTGTTCCGGCCATAATGATGACGCACATAACCGCACAGAGCGGCGCACCAAACACACACGCGCTGATGCAGAACAGAACAAAGTAGCTCCAATGCCCATAGGCAGCAGAAAGACCCGCGCAAACAGCCCACAGCACATAAAGCCCGCCACGCCAGCTACGAACAGGTTGCCTAAAAAGCTGCGACGCCTCGGTCGCCATGCCTCCCATAGCCAGCAGCACCATCAGCGTATAGGCAATACCGCCGCCCCCAATGCAGGCCCCGGCCACAACCACCATCACAATGGCAGACAGAACACGCGGTCGCAGGTCACGCCATGCGGAAGGTTGTTTGGCAGCCGTCATGCTGATGCCGATGGCCTAGCGCCAAAGCGCCGCTCACGGCGGGCGTACTGGTCCAGCACTGTTGCAAAATGTCCTTCGTTAAAATCCGGCCAGAAGACATCGAGAAAAACAAGCTCGGCGTAGGCGCTCTGCCAGAGCAGAAAGTTGGAAAGCCGGTATTCGCCACTTGTACGCACCACCACATCCGGATCAGGCACACCCGCAGTCCATAGGTGGTTGGTAAACAGTTCTTCACTAATCTGGTCCGGTGTCAGCCAGCCATCACGCACTTCCTGCGCAACACGCCGCACGGCCTGCATAATGTCTCCCCGCCCACCATAGGACAGGGCAAGCAGCAGAACCAACCGCCCGTTATTGCGCGTCAGCGCTTCCGCCCGAGCCAGTTCATCCCTCAAGGACGTATCAAACCGCCCCAGATCGCCAATAAACCGAAGGCGCACCCCTTCTGCGTGCAGTTCCTTGACCTTATGCCGCAGGTAATAGCGCAGCAGACCGGTCAGGTCTGAGACCTCCTTGGGGCCACGCATCCAGTTTTCGGATGAAAACGCATAGAGCGTCAGGTAGGAAACGCCCCGCTGGATAGCGGCTTTTATGCACCGCGCAACAGCATCTGCCCCAGCGCGGTGCCCAGCCAGACGCGGGAGCCCCCGCTCACTCGCCCAGCGTCCATTGCCGTCCATAATAATGGCGACATGCGAAGGTACCGCCGCTTTTTTGTCGGCTAGCAGGGAAGACATAGCAGGGAAAAATCCACCGTTTCAGTTCAGCGGGACAAGACCGGACGCGCCACGGCGCACCCTTAGACCTGCTTGATTTCCTTCTCTTTTTCGGCAAGCATGTCATCAACTTTTTTGACATACTGATCAGTCACTTTCTGAATGGCGTCAGACCATGTCTTCACGTCATCCTGACTGATTTCGCCTTTCTTTTCAAAACCCTTGGTTTTGTCCATGCCATCACGCCGAACACCGCGCACGGCAATTTTGGCACCTTCCGCATAACGCGCAGCGGCTTTTGCCAGTTCATTACGGCGTTCTTCGGTCAACTGCGGAATTGGCACGCGGATGGTCTGCCCCTCGCCGGCCGGGTTCAGGCCCAGCCCGGCGTCACGAATGGCACGTTCCACCGCACCTGCCAGAGCACGGTCCCAAACCTGCACGGTAATCATACGGGCTTCTGGCACCGCAATGGAGGCAACCTGCGTCAGCGGCACTTCGCCCCCATAGGCTTCCACACGCACAGGTTCGAGCAGAGCCGGGCTGGCACGCCCGGAGCGCAGACCGGAAAAGTCACGACGCAGGCTTTCCAGCGCACCATCCATACGGCGCTTGAGGTCATCAAGCAGGGCATTCAAGTCAGACACGGCGGTTTCTCCCGTTTTGTCTCGGAGGCAGTATGTTGCACCCCAGTCTAGTTCATTCCGCGCGCCACCTTAACCGGCAGCAGTTTTCTATGGTGTCAGGCAGCTTCAATAATCCGCGTAAATGCGCCTTCGCCGCGCATAACGCGACCAAAGGAGCCTTCCTCACCAATATTGAATACGATGATCGGCAGCTTGTTTTCCCGCGCAAGGCTGATGGCCGCAGCGTCCATGACGTTCAACTGGTTGGCAAGGACCGTCATGTATGTCAGCTCATCATAACGGGTTGCTGAGGGGTCCTGCTTGGGATCAGCCGAATACACGCCATCAACCTGCGTACCCTTGAGTAGGATATCGCATTCCATTTCCGCCGCGCGCAGGGCGGCTGCGGTATCGGTCGTAAAGAAGGGGTTGCCGGTACCGGCGGCAAAAATGACCACCCGCCCTTTTTCCATGTGTCTTACCGCCCGACGCCGAATATAGGGTTCCGCAACGGAAGACATGTGGATGGCGGACATAACGCGTGTTGTAATCTGCTCACGCTCAAGCGCATTCTGGAGCAGCAGCGCATTAATGACAGTTGCCAGCATACCGGCATAGTCGCCCTGCGCACGGTCCATCCCCTTGGCAGCAGCAGCCACCCCACGGAAAATATTGCCGCCGCCCACAACAAGGCACACTTCCGTGCCGTTCCGAACGACTTCGGCAACATCCTTGGCAATCCGCTCGACCGTCTTCTGCTCTACTCCAAAGGCGCCGTCGCCCATCAGGGCTTCGCCTGACACCTTGAGCAATACACGTTTACGACTTGGCGTTTCAGCGACAGAAGCAGTCATAGGCCCTCAATCATGCAAAAGTCCGAAAAAAACAGACCTCCGCCACGCAAGCGCGCAGCGTGTAAGATCGCTCCCTCTTATCCTCCATGACGCACGGCCACAAGCGCCTAGCCATGCTTTATGGCACGTCATCCAGTCCAATTGCGCGCAGGCGGGCCCGTTCCTCATCCCAGCCGGAACGTTCCTTGACGTTCAAAAAGAGGTGGCATGGGCGTTCCAGCAGGCCGGAAAGCTGCTTGCGCGCCCGCTCACCAATCTGCTTGATTTTCTGCCCCCCATTCCCGATGAGAATGGCTTTGTGCCCTGTGCGGCCAACGTAAATGGTGACTTCAATCCGGACGGAGCCATCGGGACGTTCCTGAAAACTCTCCGTCTCGGCAGTCGTGCCATAGGGCACTTCCTCATGCGTCTGCATAAAAATCTGCTCACGTACCAGTTCGGCCGCCAGAAGCCGGTCTGGCAGATCGGTCAGATCGTCCTCAGGATACAGGTATGGCCCTTCCGGCAGGCTGGATGCCAGCTTGTCCAACAAGTCGTCCACCCCACCACCTGTGCGGGCACTAACCATGAACACATGTTCAACGGGCAGTTTTTCCGTAATAGCGGCAGTCAGCGGCAACAGAGCAGAAGCGGGAACAAGATCAGTCTTGTTCAGCACCAGCCATGTTTTGCGCCCTGTCTGCCCAAGACGGGCAATAATTTCCTGCACAGCTTCAGTCAGACCCGTGCGGGCATCCACCAGCAGCAGGGTAATATCTGCATCATCGGACCCGTTCCATGCTGCGGCCACCATGGCACGATCCAGCTTACGACGAGGCCGGAAAATTCCCGGCGTATCCACCAGCAGAATCTGGCTGGTCCCACGCATGAGAATACCCAGAACCCTAAAACGCGTTGTTTGCGCCTTGGGCGAGACGATGGAGAGTTTGGCACCCGCCATACGGTTAAGAAGTGTTGATTTGCCCGCGTTTGGTGCACCCACCAGCGCAGCAAAGCCACAACGTGTTGTTTCTGTCATGCCTGTTGCCTCAGCCCTGATGGCTGCCTCCAAGTTTTTCCAGAAGGGTTGCCGCAGCAGAACTTTCCGCCGCCCGCTTGCTTCCCGCACACCCTTCTGCGGAATAGCCGCCAGCACTCACACGCACGACAAACAATGGCGCGTGCGATGGGCCATCGGCCCCTATTGTTTCATAAAAGGGCAAACCCTGCCCGCGCCCCAAAACCCATTCCTGCAAGGCTGTTTTGGGGTCTTTGGGCGGGAGGGCCTGCGCATCCAGCACATGCTTCCAGCATGTTCTGACAATACGCCGTGCCGGAGCCAGCCCGCCATCCAAAAACACGGCACCCAGTACGGCTTCAAGCCCGTCAGCCACCACATTGGCAGCGGTCTGCACGCCTGCACGGGCCTCATGCTCAGCAACTGACAGCGCTTCAGCCAGCCCCAACTGCTCGGCAATATCAGCCAGAGTTGCACGTGAAACCAGATGCGCAAGCCGGGACCCCAGCGCCCCTTCCTGCTCGCCCGGATACCGCTCCAGCAGCAATTCCGCCATAAGTAGGCCCAGAACGCGATCCCCTATGAATTCCAAACGTTCGTTAGAGCCAACCCCTTTGGCCTTGTTCCGCCGGCGGCCGCCTGCTTTCTGATGCGCGGCGGAGCGGTGGGTCAGGGCCTCCTGCAACAGGGCTGGCTTAACAAAGCGGTAGCCCAGACGCTCCTGCAACGCCATGGATGCCTGATACTGCGGCGTATGGTGAGCCTCACTCATTACATCACGCCCTTCAGCAGGCGAGCCCAGCGAATTTCCGTCGGCCAGTACCAGACCTGCCAGACGGGGTGCGCGGCCTCCACCGAGAAGAAAATGCGCTGCGCCTTACCCACCAGATTTTCCATGGGCACAAAACCCAGATCCTTGGGCCCATCCCCCATAAAGCGGCTATCCGCACTATCATCGCGGTTATCACCCATGGCAAAGAAGTAGCCCGGCGGCACCACGTATTCCGGCGTGTCATTCTGCGGACCATCATTGGTCAGCTTGAGAATATCGTGCCGAATAACCGCCTTATCATCCCGCAGCGGCAATTCTTCCGTGCAGGCCTCGCCCTCCATGGGCATACGCGTTTCGTCTTCAGCCACATAAGGGTGCGGCTGCACGCAGGGGACACGCGTACCATTGAGGTACAACTGGCCACCAATAACCTGAATGCGGTCCCCCGGCAGGCCGATCACCCGTTTGATGTAGTCGATCGAGGTATCCTTGGTGAAGCGGAAGACGGCCACATCTCCCCGATGCGGCTGCCCGCCCCATACACGCCCGCTAAACAGATCGGGAGAAAATGGTAGAGAAAACCGGGAATAGCCGTAGCTGTATTTGGAAACCCAGATGTAATCCCCCACCTGCAGGGTCGGGATCATGGACCCTGATGGGATCACAAAGGATTCAAACAGAAATGTGCGCACAACAACGACGACGAGCACCACCGTCAGAATTGTCCGTATATATTCCACCACAGCGTGCCTTATGGTGGCAGGGTGCTGCGCTCCAGTAGGAGAAGTCTCCGGTTTACTCATGCGCTGCCCCATCTGCTCCCATAATCATGCCAGAAAAATAAATCCGCTGGATCAAGCCGTGCAGCCGGTGTGATGTCAACCCGCACGGGCCGAGATAAACACCTGTGCAAACGCATAAGGTGGTTCATCCGTCATGCTCAGCATCAGCTCCGGCTCATACCCTGCGGGCACAAGCTGCGCCAGCCTTAGTGCGGCCGCGCCCGTCAGCACCAGAACGGGTTGACCCGAACTGAGGTTCTCTACCCCGATCTGGCTTTGCGTCACACCGTGGGCAAAACCGGTCCCCAGCGCTTTTGCGCAGGCCTCCTTGGCGGCCCAGCGTTTGGCGTAGGTTCCTATGCGGGCATCCCCTGTCCGACGTTCGGCCTTGCTTCGCTCATAGGGCGTAAACACCCGCTCTAAAAACCGATCCCCAAACCGCTCCATGGTGCGGGCAATCCGCCGCATGTCGCACAGGTCCACCCCTGTTGCCAGCAGGGTCATGACTTGGCCCTGTCTGCCTGAGTAATGCCCGAAACCGCGCGCAACCCCGCAATAACAGAGGACAGGTGACGCAAGTCGCGCACCTCCACATCCAGCAGAATTTCCGTAAAGTCGAACTGGCGGTTCACGATCTTGAGGTTAACCATGGCCGCATCGCACTTGGAAATCGTATTGGTAATGGAGGCCAGAACGGACCCTTCGTTTTCCGCAACGATACTGATGCGGCCAACCCGCATCTGCCCTGTGCCCCCAGCGCGGGCCATGGCATCGTAATCCCAGTCAACGTCCAGAAAACGCTCTGGCGTTGCGGCAAAGCTTTCCAGCGTCTGGCAGGTGCGGGTGTGTACGGTCACACCCTTGCCCGTTGCCACCACACCCACAATCCGGTCCCCCGGCAAGGGGTGACAACACGCGGCATAATGCACGGCCACACCGGCCCCCAGCCCCACGAGCGGCACAGCACCGCCAGAAGGCCTGCGTATGGTGGATGTGCCTCTGGGCCGTGGTCCCGCAGTGCCCAACACACCCGGAAGTCCGGCCAGCATACGGGGCACACGCTGCACACGCCGCAATTCCGGGTAGGCCGCGTGCACCACATCCCGTGCGTTCAGGTTCCCGGTACCAACGGTTACATACAGATCCTGCAAGGAACTCTGCTTGAGCGCCTTGAGCGTGGTCTCCATGATTTTTTCGGAACCATCGACACCTTCCTGACGGAAGGCCTTGGCCAGTGCTGCACGCCCATTATCCAGCGAAACCTGACGCTGCTGTTGCGCCACATAACGGCGGATACGTGCGCGCGCCTTACCCGTAACAACAAACCGCTCCCATGATGGCGACGGCGCACCACCACGGGCCGTCATAATCTCAACCTGATCGCCGTTTTCCAACTCATGCCGCAGCGGCATGAGGCGACCATTGACTTTGGCGCCTACGCAGGTATCCCCAATCTGGCTATGCACTGCATAGGCAAAGTCAACCGGCGTAGCACCACGAGGGAGCGAAATAAGCTGCCCTTTAGGTGAGAAGCAAAAAACCTGATCCTGATAAAGTTCGAGCTTGGTGTTTTCCAAAAACTCGTCTGGCGCGGATGAGGCCTCCAGAATTTCCAGCAGATCCTGCACCCAGCGCGGGCGGCGAACACCACCAAAGTCGCCGTCATCCGTGCTGGAGCCACCTTCCTTATACAACCAGTGCGCAGCCACCCCGTTTTCAGCCACATCGTGCATGGCCTGTGTGCGGATCTGCACCTCAATTTTCTGGTTGCGGGGGGAGCGCAGCGTAACGCCTGTATGCAGACTTTGGTAACCGTTGGCCTTGGGGGTAGAGATGTAGTCCTTAAACCGCCCTGCGATCATGGGGTACGCCGCGTGCACGGCACCCAGCGCCATATAGCAGTCCTCGCGCGTGTCCACGATCATGCGGAATGCCATAATGTCGGACAACTGCTCGAACGCCACATTCCGGCGCTGCATTTTTTCCCAAATGGAATAAGGCGACTTTTCCCGCCCCGAGACCTGAACGTTCTTTAGCCCGGCCTCATGACACAGGCGCAGCAGTTCACGCCGCACATCCTCAATAACATCCGCCCCCTGCCCGCGCAGGTAATTCAGGCGCGTACGGATGGTTGTGTCTGCATCCGGCTCAAGCTGAGCAAAGGAGAGGTTCTGGAGCTCGGTCTTGACCCGGTCCATACCAATACGCTCGGCCAGCGGCGCGTAAATATCGAGCGTCTCACGCGCAATGCGCTGCCTGCGGTCCTGCCGTTCCACAAAATGGAGGGTCCGCATGTTGTGCAGCCGGTCTGCCAGCTTGACCAGAAGGACGCGAATATCCTTGGACATAGCCAGCACAAGCTTACGGAAATTTTCCGCCTGCTTGGTCCGGTCGGATTGAAGTTCCAGCCGTGTAAGCTTGGTGACACCATCCACCAGATCGGCCACAACCGGGCCAAAATCAGACTTTAGCGTATCGTACGTTACGCCCGTATCTTCAATGGTATCATGCAGCAGCGCCGTGCAGATGGACTGCACATCCAGCCTAAAGCGCGCCAGAATCATGGCAACAGCAAGAGGGTGGGTTATGTAGGGGTCGCCGTTATCGCGCCTTTGGTCCTGATGCGCCTTGTTAGCCACATCAAACGCCCGCCGGATGGACTGTACATCCGCCTTCGGGGCGTAACTGAGAACCTTGTTAACCAGCCGTTCACAGTTGATTTCGCCCCCACGCCCCGAAGGGAGGACAGGCGAAGCCGATACCTGAACCGGGGAATCCCCCTCCCGCTTGGGGGAGGAGGTGTGAACGGGAATATCGCCGCCCGGTTGGTCCACGCGCCTTTTACCGCCGTGCGCGACCGGTCAGAGCTGCCTCAATGGCACGCACATCATCAGCAGCTTCTTCTTCCGCTGAGACTTCCTGCAGACCGAAAATGTTCTGTTCGGTCGGCACCAGATCCTGCACTTCTTCTTCCACAGGTTCGGGCTCGGGCTCACGGGCCTGAGAACGGATCAGATCATTCCGCAGTGCGGGAAGTTGAACGGTTTCGTCCGCAATTTCACGCAGCGCAACGACGGGGTTCTTGTCGTTATCGCGGTCAATGGTCAGCTCCTCGCCACGGGAGATGTTGCGGGCGCGCTGCGCGGCGTACACCACCAGTTCAAAGCGGTTTGGAACCTTTTCAACGCAGTCTTCGACGGTGACGCGGGCCATTACGAAGAGCCTCCAGACAGTTCAGCACAGAAATACAATAAAAAGATAGAAAGGGGACTTTACCGCATCCGCCTCCGGCAGGAAAGGTTTATTACCGGATTACCCGGATTTCCTGCCCTTGCACGGCTTGGAGCATCTGCTCCAGCCCCTGCCGCGTCCGAGGATGCACCCAATCAGGCAGCACATCGCGCAGCGGCAGCAGCACAAATGCACGCTCATGCGCACGGGGGTGCGGTAGGGTCAGGCGCTGCGTATCCTGCACCACACCGTCCATATCAATAATATCCAAATCAAGCGTGCGCGCGGCATTAGGCACGGAACGCACGCGCCCCTGATGCGTTTCTATGCCCTGAAGAGCATCCAGCAAGGCCAGAGGAGGCAGACTCGCCACACCACGCACAACACCATTTACGTAAGGGGGCTGTCCCGATGGCGGCACAGGAGCACTCTCATACCAGCGGGAGACCGCCTCTACGGTCAGACCCGGAATACGGCGCAGCGCCTCGACGGCCTGTTCGCAGCTTGCCTGCGCACTTTGCCCACCGCGGGGAAGATTTGCACCTATTGCTATCAGGACCGTTCTGGTATGATTTTGCTCTTCCGCCATGTAATGCCTCACACATGAGTGGGATATCTTGTTTTGAACGCGCTGCGCGCTTCTTTTATAAGAACGCCCAACAAACAAACAACCAAAGGGGCCTTTATTCTGTACCGCATGAGAAAAATTTCATTTCCACATAATCAAAACCCTAAAGAAACAACTTTGAATTTATTTAGAGGACTACACTCATGAACCTGAAGAAAGACGAAAAAACCTGTCTTTTCATTGACGGATCCAGCCTGTATTCAACATCCCGCAGCCTCGGTTTTGATGTTGATTACAAAAAGCTGCTTGAGTTTTTTGCGGCAAAAACACACGTGATCCGCGCCTATTATTACGCTGCCATTCTGGACACCGAGGACTACTCGCCGCTGAAGCCACTTACGGACTGGCTCTCCTACAACGGCTATTTCCTGGTGACCAAGCCTGCGCGTGAGTTTACGGATTCGACCGGGAAACGCCGCGTTAAAGGCAATATGGACATCGAAATTGCCGTGGACATGATGGAAATGGCGCCACATATAGACCACGCCATTCTGTTTAGCGGGGATTCAGATTTCCGTCGGGTTGTGGAAGCCGTGCAAAGGCAGGGGACCCGCGTCTCCGTTGTGTCCTCCATGCGCTCCTCCCCGCCATTAATTGGTGATGACCTGCGCAGGCAGGCAGACCAGTTCCTTGAACTGGCGTCTCTGGGGGCCAACTTTACCCGCCGCCAGACCGAACCCAACCGCCCGCGCACAAATCCTGCTCCGGTCCGCCACCCGGCTGACCAGCTGAGCGAACCTGAGGATGACCCGCTAAGCTAAACAGAGCGGAATGTTACAAAACAGATTTTTGCTTTATTTCACAGAACGTATCTGTTCCTCATACGTTTGGCTTAACACAGCCCATTGCAGGTTCCTGACCTGCCCTCAGGCCAAACGTAAAGGTTTTCTGGAGTTAACCGATGCCGACATGTTCCGAAGCCAGAAGCAACCTGCTCTCCCTGTTGCGCGGTGCTGAACATTTCAACACCGAAATTTTCCCCGCAAAGGAAGCCCTGTTTGCCAGTCTGGCCAAAGGGCAGGCTCCCGGCGCGCTGTTTATTGCCTGCGCCGATAGCCGCATCAATCCGAACCTGATTACCCAGACCGAACCTGGGGATCTGTTTATTCTGCGTAACATCGGCAATCTGGTTCCTGCATATGGCGAAATGCTGGGGGGTGTTTCCTCCGCCATCGAATATGCAGTGCTCGGGCTTGGTGTTTCTTCCATTATCGTCTGCGGTCACTCCGACTGCGGCGCCATGAAGGCGCTGCTGGAACCGGAAAAGAACGGTCTGGATAAAATGCCCACGGTCCGGCGTTGGCTCCGCAATGCGGAAGCCGCGCGGGCTGCAGCACTCAACACGTTCCGCTCGGAAGATGCGGGGCCTGCAACAGTGCGCTGCCTTGCGGAACAAAACGTCCTACTCCAGCTGGCCCACCTGCGCACACATCCGGCTGTGGCAGCGGGACTGGCGCGCAACACGCTCTTCCTGCAAGGGTGGTTTTATGACATAGGCACCGGAGAAATTTCGGTGCTGGATGAACAGACCCGCAAGAGCGTGCCAATCAGTGGTGTTATTGAAAAACTGCAGGAACAGACCGAACAAGAAACTGCATAACAAAACCGCTTTTTGTATGCCGGCTCTCCGTTCTGGCCTGATGGCCGCAATGGGGGCCGGTTTTTTTTGGGCAAATGCCAGTTGGGCTACCCCTGTGCAGACCCTAAAAATAAGTACCTGGAACATGGACTGGCTGCTGGATAGCCAGACACAGCACGCCCCCTTTATCCCCACCGACATTCCCCATAGAGCCACAGACGACCTAGCCGCTCTGGCAACCTATGCCACACGCCTGCACTCTGACCTGATCGGCCTGCAAGAAGTGGGGGATACAGCAACACTAGCGCACCTGTTTCCTTTGCAGGATTACCAACTTTTTCTGTCTGACGATAATATTCCACAACATACAGCCATAGCAGTACGGCAAGGGCTGGTGGTGCAGCGCAACCCCGATGTAACCGCGTTGGCGCTCAGTTCAACTGGGCCACACCACCCCTTACGCAGCGGCTTGGATATGACCCTCAGGGTTGATGACACAACACTCCGGGTGCTGGTTATTCATCTTAAAACCGGGTGCTGGGATAATCCACCTTCGGAAAAACACCACGCCTGCCCCATTCTGGTCCAGCAATTCCACGCCTTGCAGAACTGGTTGGCCGACAGAGCAAAAACCGGGGAAGCCTTTGCTATTATTGGGGACTTTAACCGACGCATGACACGCACGGACCCTCTTTTTCTGTCCCTGAACCAGATTACACCGCTGGATCTGGTCACTGCCGGACACGCAAGCCCCTGCCTGAATGGCAGTTACTTTATTGACCACATCCTACTGGGGGGCGCTGCCGAAAAGTGGAAAGACCCCGGTTCCCTGCGCATTATGACTATCCCGCAGAATGGCGCACAAACCCTGAGCGACCACTGCCCGGTTTCCATAACATTGAGGCTACCGCAAAAGCATACGCCATAAAAAAGGCCGCTACGAAAACCGTAGCGGCCTTTTCTCATACGTTATTCCAATTAGGCCTGAGCACCGGCCCTGTAGGAACCGGAACGCCCACCACCGGAACGGCGTGGCGGACCACCGCGGCCGCCGCCACCATTGCGCGGCGGACCACCGCGACCACGGCCACCACCGCCCAGAACAGGCGGACGCTGCGTGGAAAATTCGGCTTCTTCCGAATGCCAAGGATGGTCGCGGACCACGGGAATGGACTTCCCGATTGTTTTTCAATATCCTTCAGCCATGCACGCTGTTCTGCATCACAGAACGAAACGGCCCAGCCATCACGCCCAGCACGAGCGGTACGGCCGATGCGGTGCACGTAGCTTTCGGGCACATTCGGCAGGTCGTAATTGAACACGTGGCTGACTTCATCCACATCAATACCGCGTGCTGCAATATCGGTTGCCACCAGCACCTTAACGGACCCGGCACGGAAGCCTTTCATGGCCCGCTCACGCGCACCCTGAGACTTGTTGCCGTGGATGGCTTCCGCCGTCACGCTGTTCTTGTTCAGGAACTCAGCAACCTTGTTGGCTTCATGCTTCATCAGCGTGAACACAACAGCACGGGCAACCTTGTCGGACTCAACCATGGTGAGCAGTGCATCGCGCTTGTCGCTTGTGCCGTTCACAAACATGATGGCCTGCTGGATACGGTCCACCGTGCTGGAGGGCGGAGCCACTTCCACGCGGGCTGGATTGCTCAGCAGAGAAGCTGCCAGATCTTCAATGCTTTTCGGCATGGTTGCCGAGAACAGAAGGGTCTGACGCTGTGCGGGAACATAGCTCATGATCCGGCGAATATCACGCACAAAGCCCATATCGAGCATACGATCGGCTTCATCCAGCACCAGAATTTCCAGCCCGGAGAGGTCGATGTAACCCTGACCAATCAGGTCAAGCAGACGACCGGGTGCGGCCACCAGAACATCCACACCGCGGCGCATGGCTTCAACCTGACGCCCCTGCCCCACACCGCCAAACACTACGGCCTGAGAAAACTTCATGTAGCGGGCATAGGCTTTGAAGCTATCGCTGATCTGGGCAACCAGTTCACGCGTAGGAGCCAACACCAGAGCGCGCGGCTGTTTGGGGGCCGTTGCCTTGGGATTATTGTGCAGATGTTGCAGGATAGGCAGCGCAAAAGATGCGGTTTTACCTGTTCCCGTCTGCGCAAGACCCAGCAGATCACGCCCTTCCAACAGATGCGGAATGGAACCCGCCTGAATGGGAGTAGGTATTTCGTACCCTTGATCCGTCAGCGCCTGCAACAGGGGTGCAGCTAGTTTCAGATCCGAAAAAGTAGTCATTTAGGGGCAACCTCTCCATGCACCTGAAAACGAGTCACATCCACCTTATTTTCAGCCACGCACTACCAAAGGAAAATTGATGACAGAGCAGAACCGTCTCTAAGCTAGACCGGACGGACAGGTCAGCATGAATTTTATTACATTACAGACAGAATAAGAAATTTTCGGAATCATGCATCCCGCGCATACTGTCTTGGAACAAATATATAAAAGCAGTCTGAGCGCCCCGCAAGGGTTCCGTACCATATTGGTCCGAAAATAAGTAGGCCGCACAGCTGTTACAACAACTGCGAATCACAATCATCAGACACGCGATATATACAGGTTTCTTATCATATAACTAGTATTTTTAATATATTTTTACACATACCAGAATTTTCGGTCTCATTTTTCGCGCATTTACGCACACGCAATTCTAACTTATTTTTTAGGTTCCTGTTAATAATGGCTCATATATCCGGCACGTTTGCAAACCCCGGCAACCCGTAACAGGTTACCGGCGGCGCAGCAGAAAGAGAGCCTGCTCACCAAACAGATTGGCCAGCCGGATGGAACGCCGCCACGGTGCGCGCTCCCCATCCTCATCCACAGCCATCCATTTTTCTACAATGTAACCATCCTGCCGACAGAGTTCGAGAAAATCCCGAATCGTGCACGGATGAATGTTTGGCGTTTCATACCACGGTGTGTGCCACACGGCTGTCATGGGCATACGCCCCCCCAGCAGCAGGCGCAGCCGAAGCTGCCAATGACCGAAATTGGGAAAAGAGACGATGGCGTATCGCCCGATACGCAACATCTGCCGCAACACTTCCCTTGGGCGCTCAACTGCCTGCAAGGTCCGCTGAAGCACCACATAGTCAAACGAATGGTCTGGATAATAGGCCAGATCGTGGTCTGCATCCCCATGGACCACGGGTAGACCGTGGGCCACGGAACGCGTAACCAGCTCCATGTTCAGCTCAATGCCACGGGCATCACACCCACGCGCACGGTATAAATGGCCGATGAGCGTGCCATCCCCGCTCCCAATATCCAGCACACGTGTGCGGGGTTTGATCATGTCCGCAATCAAGCGTTGGTCAAGACGCATCAGGACAATCCCGCATGTTCGGCAACGCCACACAGAAACCCGCGCACAGTCCGGTCAAAATCCGGTTCATCCAACAGGAAGGCATCGTGCCCTTTGTCAGTTTCAATCTCGACGAACGAAACGTTGGCCGCGGCCCGGTTCAGCGCGCGTGCCAGAATACGCGCCGACGATGTTGGGAACAGCCAGTCCGAGGAGAACGACACGACACAAAACCGGACCGACGTACCGGCAAAAGCCTTGGTCAGTTCCCCATCATGGTCAGCGGCAATATCAAACCAGTCCATAGCGCGGGTAATGCTGAGATAGGAATTGGCATCAAACCGCCGGACAAAAGTGGACCCCTGATACCGCAGGTAGGATTCCACCTCAAAAATATCACCGAATGTGGAGACCGACCCCTCTGGCCCCTGCCCGCTGGCAGGCCCACGGCGCATCCGCCGCCCGAACTTGCGGGTTAGCGCCTCTTCCGACAGGTAAGTAATATGCGCCATCATGCGGGCCACCGCCAAGCCGCGCGCTGGCACCACACCTGCCTCCCAATACCGCCCGCTGCGCCAATCGGGGTCGGCAATAATGGCCTGACGCCCGACCTCATTAAACGCAATGTTCTGAGCGGAATGAAAAGGTGCCGTGGCAATGGGCATGACAGCCAGCATCATCTGCGGGTAGGTTACGGCCCATTCAAGGACCTGCATCCCCCCCATGGAGCCACCCACAACAGCAAACAGGCGGTCTATGCCCAAACTACGCACCAGCTTGTACTGGGCCCGCACCATATCGCGGATGGTAATGGGCGGGAACGCGGTGCCCCACAGTTCTCCCGGCGCCCCTTGGCCATCCGTCCTTACCGAACGTGGGCCGGTGCTGCCCATGCAGCCACCCAGAACATTGGAGCAGATAACAAAAAAACGGTTGGTATCAATCGGCTTGCCCGGCCCGACCATACGCCCCCACCAACCGGGCTTACCTGTAAGCGGATGCGTTTCCGCCACGTACTGGTCGCCCGTAAAAGCATGGCAGATAAGGATGGCGTTGTCTTTTTGGGGCGAAAGCCGCCCATACGTACAATACGCAATATCAACAGGCGCAAGGGTTACCCCACAGTCCAGTTCCACCCCTTCGGGGAAGCTGACATGCGGGTGATCACCAACCTGTAGAGGCGCTGTGCTGTTCATAAAAACCGTTGCATTCTCCAACCCGGACAAGCCGGGCAAAAACCGGTATCGGCCCCGGCGGCACTGGCACCACCCAACCGGGCCTGCCTCCGGCCACAGTCAGGCAGAAACCGATGCTGCAATAACCTAGTGTTCCATCTTGAGCGCGGCAAGGAAGGCGCTTTGTGGAATTTCCACCTTCCCGAACTGGCGCATACGCTTTTTGCCCTCTTTCTGCTTTTCCAGCAGTTTGCGTTTACGCGAGATGTCACCACCATAACATTTGGCTGTCACATCCTTGGACAGAGCCCCTATGGTTTCTCGCGCAATAACACGGCTGCCAATAGCGGCCTGAATGGCAATTTTGAACAACTGCCGGGGAATCAGATCCTTGAGGCGGGCGCAAATGGAACGCCCCCGTGCTTCGGCCGCAGAACGATGTGCAATAAAGCAGAGCGCATCCACCGGCTCCTGATTAACCAGAATGGAGATACGGACGAGGTCACTCTCCTCATACCCATCCATCTGGTAGTCAAAGCTGGCGTAACCCCGTGTGAGCGACTTGAGGCGGTCATAGAAGTCAAACACCACCTCGTTCAGAGGCAGGCGATAGACAGCCATGGCCCGGCTTCCAACATAGGTCAGGTCCACCTGCACACCACGGCGTTCTGTGCACAACGTCAGCACCGCACCCAGATATTCGTCCGGGACCATAATGTTTGCCTTGATCCACGGTTCCTCGATTTTTTCAATCAGGGACCCGTCAGGCATATCGGCCGGGTTATGAAGTTCTTCCATCTCCCCATTGGTCCGGTAAACCTTGTACACAACGGAAGGCGCCGTTGCGATAAGGTCCAGATCGAACTCACGGGACAGACGTTCCTGAATAATTTCCAGATGCAGCAAGCCAAGAAAACCACAGCGGAAGCCAAAGCCAAGCGCTGCCGATGTTTCCGCCTCATAATGGAATGACGCATCATTCAGGCGCAGCTTGGCAAGACTGTCCCGCAGCTTTTCAAAATCATCAGCCACAATGGGGTAAAGACCACACCACACCACTGGAATGGAGGGTTTAAAACCGGGCAGCGGCGTTGCCGCCGGGCGACGGTCATCTGTAATCGTGTCCCCCACGTTACAGTCGGCCACGGTTTTGATAGCGGCGTTAATGAACCCCATCTCGCCCGGCCCAAGGCTGTCTACCGAGGTCATCCGGGGAGCAAACACACCCACCTGATCCACCTGATGCACAGCACCAGAAGACATCATGCGGACCTTCATGCCCTTGGTCAGACGCCCTTCCTTGATGCGCACCAGCACGATGACGCCCAGATACGGGTCGTACCAGCTATCCACCAGCATGGCCTGAAGAGGTTTTTCTGCATCCCCTGTTGGGGGCGGCAGGCGGGTGACCACGGCTTCCAGCACCCCTTCAATATTCAGCCCGGTCTTGGCTGAAATTTCCACAGCATCATCCGCTGGAATACCAATGACTTCCTCGATCTGCGCCTTAACGCGCTCTGGCTCTGCTGCAGGCAGATCCACCTTGTTGAGCACGGGCACAATTTCGTGGTTGGCATCAATGGCCTGATACACGTTGGCAAGGGTCTGGGCTTCCACCCCCTGCGAGGCATCCACCACCAGCAGCGAACCTTCACACGCGGCCAGAGAACGGCTGACCTCGTAAGCGAAGTCAACATGTCCGGGCGTGTCCATCAGGTTCAGGATGTAGGTTTTACCATCCTTGGCAGGATAGGTCAGCCGAACGGTCTGAGCCTTGATGGTAATGCCACGCTCCCGCTCCAGGTCCATGTTATCAAGAACCTGGTTGGTCATCTCCCGGGCAGTCAAGGCACCACACGCCTGAATCAGACGGTCTGCCAGAGTGGACTTTCCATGATCGATATGTGCGATGATGGAAAAATTGCGGATGAGCGAAAGGGGTACATCGGTCATGCTGCCCCTTTACGGGAAATGGAGAGAAAAGTCAGCCTGTTCCTATGCTCCCGGCACCACTTTCCCGCACTTTTTTCGCGCACAGGAGCATTGCCCTGCCAACACCCCTGCAAACCGAGGCAAAATCACACCTTTTAGTGCGCGCAATTCATGGTGATCTGACCGTTTTTAACAATGTCCGCCAGTGGTGCAGGCCGCCCCAGCAAAAAGCCCTGCGCCTCGTCACATCCAGCTGCGTTAAGCATGGTCAGTTGGTCCTTGGTCTCAATGCCTTCCGCCATAACCGGAATTTCAAACGCCTTCCCCAGCGCCAGCACGGCATGGACAACGGCCTGAGTCTGATGGCTGGCCCGACTGGCGCCAAAAAACGAACGGTCAATTTTTATGCGGTCAAAGGGAAAGCGGCGGAGCGTATCCAGCGACGAGTAACCCGTACCAAAATCATCCAGCGCCAGACTGACGCCCATATCCTTGATCTGCCGAAGCACCTGCAAAGCACGAACCTGATCGGCAATAATGGTCGATTCCGTCAGTTCCAGTTCAAGCCGTTCTGGCGGCAGCCCTGTCTCCTTCAGCACTGTGGACACAACATGCGCAATATCCGTATGGACAAACTGCATACCGGACAGATTGACCGCCACCTTGTAGGGTTGCCGCCACAGAACCGCCTCCGAACATACGGTTCTAAGCACCCATTCCCCTATTTGAAGGATAAGGTCGCTCTCCTCTGCCAATGGAATAAAGTCATCAGGCATAATGGTGCCACGCGTGGGGTGGTTCCACCGCACAAGCGCCTCGTACCCCCGGATCTCCCCCGTAGCGATCACCCGCTGCACCTGATAGCACACGGCAAGCTGACCGGCTTTGACTGCCTGCCGCAGATCCACAGCCAGTTTACGCCGGGTACGCACCTTTTCATCCATTGACGGTTCATAAAAACAGGGGTGCCTGCCCGGGTCGGCCTTGGCGCGGTACATGGCCAGATCCGCATTGTTGATCAGGGCTTCCTTGTCCGATGCGTGGTCCGGCCATATGGCGACCCCCAGACTGGCTCCGGGCAGGACTTCCGAATCCTCAAAACGGATGGGCTTGAACAGGACCTCTTCCAGCCTGTGCAGAAAACTCTTGATCTGCTCCCCGGAGATAACGCGGCACAGAGCCTGAAACTCATCCCCCCCCGGTTCGGGCAATGAACTCGCCGCCATCGTCCTGCAACAGCCCACGCAACCGCCGCCCCAGAATACGCAGCACCTCGTCCCCGGCCTTATGGCCACGCAGGTCGTTGATCTCCTTAAAGCGGTTCAGGTCAATCCCAATAAGCGCCAGCCTGCCACCATGTTCCCGCGCCCATTCCAACTCAAGATCAAGCCGTTGATGAAAATTCAGGCGGTTGGGCAGGCCGGTCAGCGTATCGTTCAGGGCCATGCGACGCAGTTTTTCTACCGAGTCCGCACGCGAACTGTCATCAATCATGCCGCTAACCAGCCCGCCCCCCACGATCAGAAAAGACATGATGGCAATGGCCGCAGCCAGCACAATGGAGTCATCCGGGCGGCCGGTTATGTCCACCGGCAACTGCGTGACCTGCACATGGTATGCCGCCATACCAATAAAATGGACACACAGCACAGCCAACGCCAGCACGCCCGCCATACAGGTGCTAGCCCACCGTCCGGACCGCACACCAGCCCGCACGGCCAGAACGCACAGCACAATGGCAGCCAGAACCGAAACCGCCAGATACAGCACATTCCAACTGGTCTGCCCCTGCACCCGGTAGGCCAACATGCCCGTGTAGTGCATAGCCACAATGGACAGCCCAACAATAACACCCCCAATTTCGGGGAGAAAACGGGCAAACCGGCACGTTGCCAATGTAAACCCTATGGTGCTGCCCACCACGGCAATCAGCAGCGAGATGCTGGTTAGCAAAGGGTCAAACCGTGCGGATGCCCCGCCCCCATACCCCAGCATGGCGACAAAATGGGTACACCAGATTGCCACCCCACTGGAGAGCGCCGTTAAAAACAGCCATGCGTACCACTGGCTATTTTTGGCACGAAGCGCATGGCGGAACAGAGAGGCGGTAACCCATGAACCAGAAAAGCATAGCAAGGCAGCCACAAAGACCAGCCAAAGGTTATGCTGGCCAAGAATGCACCTTACAACCATCATTAGAAGCGCTTCCTACGTCTCAACTGCTTGAAAAAACAATACATTTAAAAAAATCTACTTCAGAAAACCAACGACGACCGCATACTCCGGCCAAAATCGAGCGACATTTGATAACATCATCAAAACATTCTACTTAAAAAATCAAACACTCTAATATCCTTTAAAATTAGTTTTTCTTAAACTGTCATCATGACAATCCTGTGCAGCCAGAAAGCCGCTTCCTGCCGGGAAAGATCGAGCATATCTGCCCCCCGAAAAGAGCAGACGGTCTGCCCGGTCTCCATCTCCAGCAGCACCCCCATAACCGGGGAGCGACCCGGCCCGTGCATCAGAACCCGGTCCCCCTCACGCAGCGGCAGGGATGGCACCACAACGACAGACCCGCCATCACGCACCACCGGTTCCATCCCGTCACAATCCACGCGCACCACGTAGGCATCTGGCTCGGTCCACCATTGGCCGGGAGAGGCTTCTTTTTCCCACACCGGGCCATACGGCAGGCCATTCTGGTCAAACACTCCGTCCTGCCCCAGCATGGAAAAAGGGAGGGCGCGTAGCATCCCATCCCCCTCACACAGTGCAGCCCGGTTGACCTCTGCACCAGTTATCTGCTGAGCGAACACAACCAGCGGCACCTGCAAAACATCCAGCACACGCAGCAGGGTCGGCATGGATGGCCACCGCATACCACCACCTGCCGACACCCGCCGGGATGGGTTGAGAGCCGTGGCATCCAGCCCCGCAGCCCGCGCCAGAGCCGAGGGCGTAAACCCCCGCTCCCGCGCCAACATATCCAGAGTCTGCCAAACCGTTTGGGATTGTGGAATCATGATCCTGATGAACGTGGCGGCGCTAGCGTGCCTTCATGCAGCAGCACCTCACGCGTATGGCGGGCCAAACCGGCATCCGTAGCCACAAACCGCCCTTGCCCGTTGCGGCTTACAAAGCCCATGCGCTCAAGACGCTCAAGGCACGCATCGTCCTTCACGCCGCAGGGGCGGCCGCCGGGGCCTGCAAGGTAAACCCTGTGCAGGGCGGAGCGGCAACACGTCTCCAGATAAGGCTCGTTCCACATTCCGCGCAGGATCACCGATCCCGCACGGAACTGCAAGACTTACACATCACCCGTTGTCAGTGAGTCGTCTGAGGCAGGGCATACGCTACAATGTAATCGCCCGCCTTGGTGCCAAAGGACCCATGCCCACCATCCACCGTAACAACATACTGCCGTCCATTGGACTCGTACGTCATAGGCGTGGATTGACCACCGGCGGGCAGACGGTCTTCCCACATGACCTTACCGGTCGTTACGTCATACGCGCGAATATAGTAATCCGCCGTGGAGGTCAGGAACGCAACACCTCCTGCCGTAATGATCGGGCCACCAAGGGACGGAATCCCGACCTTGAAGCCAAAAGGCAGAGGCGAACTGTCTCGCGTGGTGCCATTGCGGTGCTGCCATGTAATGGTGTTGGTCTTCAGATCCACACCCGCCACATACCCCCAACCCGGCTGTTTGCACGGGATACCCAGCGGAGAAAGGAACGGATTAAGCTCCACACCGAACGGGGTGCCGTACTGTGGTTGCAGCCCGTTTTCTCCCCCTGCGGCAGCAGGGTCATGCACTGTTGGCGGCACCACCTGATTATCCGTCTGCCGCGGCACAAGGCGGGAGACAAACGGAATGGCAATGGGGTTGGCAAACGCCACCTGCCGCACCGGGTCCACAGCCAGCCCCCCCCATTCGAACATGCCCAGATTACCGGGGAAAACCAGCGTGCCCTGCACGGAAGGCGGCGTAAATGGCCCCTCGTAACGCAGCTTCTTGAACATGATCCGGCACACCAACTGGTCCAGCATGGTGGCCCCCCACATATCGCCATCCGTCAGTTTGTTTTTGGGACGGAAGGTAAGCTGAGAGAACGGCTGGGTAGGGGAAACATGGTCCCCTTCCGCAGCACCCTGAGGCACTGCCTGCTCTGGCGCAGGCACCAGAAGCTGCCCGTTCCGCCGGTCCAGCACAAAGATATTGCCTGTTTTGGCTGGCGCATACAGCGCAGGCACAACCGTACCATCTGCCTGCCGGAAGTCGATCAGGCTGGGCTGGGCTGGCACGTCCATATCCCACAGGTCATGATGCACTGTCTGATAAAACCAGACTTTATGACCGGTTGACGCATCCAGCGCGAGAATACCCGATGCGTAACGCTCCTGCACATCCGTGCGTTTACCACCCCATATGTCTGGAGTTGCAACACCCGTGGGGATGTAGATGAGATTCAGCTTGGCATCATACGCGGACACAATCCACGAATTGGGTGAATTGGGGGTGTAGAGATGCGTGGCCGAGGGCAACTGGTTGGGGTCCGGATTGCCCGGGTCAAACGCCCAGACCAGCTTGCCGCTGTACAGATCATACGCCCGCGTAACACCAGAAGGTTCATGCGTGGAGTAATTATCCGTCACCGCGCCGGAGATAATCACCACCTTATCCGTCACAATCGGCGGGGAAGTTGGTTCATAAAACCCAAGGATCCGCATGGGCATACCGTCGGTGAGGTCCACCACGCCATTATTCCCAAATGCCGGGCACACCAGACCGGTGCGGGCATCCAGTGCTATCAGCCGCCCATCGTTGGTTGGCAGGAATATACGTTCCGCACAGGAGGCCGCTATATCCGCACTAGCCTGCTCGCCATCCGTCGGGGTCAATGCTGGCGTCGCCGCATAAGACACACCACGGCAGGTCAGATGCTGGAAACTCGGATTGACGACCAGTTTGGGGTCAAAGCGCCAGATTTGCTTGCCGGTTGCTGCATCCAGCGCAAACACAAGCTGGTGGGGCGAGCAAAGATAAAGCGTATTCCCGACTTTGATGGGGGTTGCCTCGTCCGTCATTTCCCCCGGATCATCCGGTCCGCGCAGGTCATGGGTTCTGAAAGTCCAGGCAACCTGAAGCTTATTCACATTCTCTGTCGTGATCTGGCTAAGGGGGGAATAGCGGTCCCCCGCCTGTGTACGCCCATATGAGGGCCAGTCCTGCGCAGGCACTGCGGCCGCGTCTCCGGGAAGCTGCGCATCGTTATGGGCAACCTGCGCGCGTGGCAGCACGCCAGCCGTATCCTGCGGGTCCTGCGTAAGCGCGTAGCCATATACGCCAATCGCAACCAGAATAACAGCCAGAAGGGGAATACGGTTCCAGATTGAGGCCGGCCGCAACGCGCCAGAAACAAAAGGCAGCAGCAACCACAGCCCCAGAGGCAGCACAACGTCCCCCCTTGGCGCCAGAGCCCAGAAGTCAAACCCCGCTTCCGCTACGGACCAGAACAGCGTGCCTGCGGCTATAGCGGCATAGAGCCAAAGCGCCTCGCGCCGCTCCTTCCACAACAGGGCGCCAGTGACCACCAGCGCCAGACCGCACACAACATAAAAACCTGAGCCACCCAGTATGGCCAGCCAGCCACCGCCACCCGTCAGAACAACACCAAGTACAACGCATATTAATGCTGTGATTTTTGACAGAATATGGGAACGGCCGCCTTGCATGACCGACACTCTCCTAGCGTTACAGACCACCATCCGCATCGGGCAGAACGGTTGCTCTGGATTAATCAATATTATTTTCGAAGAAATATAACATGTTACAGCCAAAAAATGAATAAATTTCCATTCTACGGCGTAACGCACAAAAAAAAACGCGGCCCCCTTACGGGAACCGCGCTTTTATAGTCTGAAATAAGACCCTTTAATAAAGGATTATCAGACGGAGTAGTACATTTCGAACTCAACCGGGTGCGGTGTGTGTTCAAAACGGTACACATCGTTCCACTTGAGAGCGATGTAGCTTTCAATCTGGTCTTTGGTGAACACGCCACCAGCCAGCAGGAACTCGTGATCAGCAGTCAGAGCTTCCAGCGCTTCACGCAGGGAGCCTGCAACCGTCGGGATCTGCTTCAGTTCTTCGGGCGGCAGATCGTACAGATCCTTGTCCATGGCATCGCCCGGATGGATCTTGTTTTTAATGCCGTCCAGACCAGCCATCAGCATTGCGGAGAATGCCAGATAGGGGTTTGCCGTCGGATCGGGGAAGCGGACTTCCACGCGCTTGGCTTTGGGGCTGGTTGCGTACGGAATACGGCAGGAAGCGGAGCGGTTGCGGGCGGAGTAAGCCAGCAGCACGGGTGCTTCAAAGCCCGGAATCAGACGCTTGTAGGAGTTGGTGGACGGGTTGGTGAAGGCGTTCAGCGCCTTGGCATGCTTGATGATACCGCCGATGTAGTACAGGGCCGTATCGGACAGGTCTGCGTAACCATTACCAGCAAAGGTAGACTTGCCGTCTTTCCAGATGGACTGGTGAACGTGCATGCCCGAGCCGTTATCGCCGAAAATCGGCTTCGGCATGAACGTAGCCGTCTTGCCGTAGGAATGGGCGACATTGTGCACACAGTATTTGTAAATCTGCATGAAATCGGCAGAGCGGACCAGCGTTTCAAACTTGGTGCCAAGTTCATGCTGGGACTGCGCCACTTCATGGTGGTGCTTTTCAATGGCCAGACCCATTTCGCCCATTGTTGCCAGCATTTCAGCGCGCAGGTCGCTTTCGCTGTCAACCGGAGCAACCGGGAAGTAACCACCCTTTACACCTGGGCGATGGCCCATGTTGCCTTCGGGGTAGTCCTTAAGGGAGGCATCGGGGCCTTCGATGCTGTCGAGCTGGTACTTGCCGTAGTTCGGGCCGGTGCCAAACTGGACGTTATCGAAAATGAAGAACTCGGCTTCGGGACCAAAGAAGGCCGTGTCACCCAGACCGGAGGACTTGAGGTACTGTTCGGCCAGCTTAGCTGTGGAGCGCGGGTCGCGGTTATAGGGCTGCCCGGTGGACGGCTCGATAATATCGCAGAACAGGATGAGCTGCGGACGGGCAGAAAACGGGTCCATAACCGCGGACGTGGCGTCGGGCAGCAGAACCATGTCGCTTTCGTTAATGGCTTTCCAGCCTGCGATGGAAGACCCGTCGAACATGAAGCCGTCGGTAAAGCTGTCTTCCTCAATGGTGCTGACGTGCTGGCACGTATGCTGCCACTTGCCGTGCGTATCCGTAAAACGCAGGTCAACCAGTTCGACCGAATGTTCCTGAATCAGGTCAAAAACCTTGGCAATTGCAGCAGCCTTGCTGTCGCCCGCCGAAGCTGTTTTCTTCACCATGCTCTCTTCACCTAAAAAGCCTGTTATGTTCCGCACCCTGCGGAAACATGCTGTGGAATTATGGAGCGCGCCCCTGCCTGCATCTGCTGCGTGCAGCAGACATCAGATCGCGTCTTCCCCTCGCTCACCCGTGCGGATTCGGACTACGTCATCCACAGGAATCACGAAAATTTTGCCATCACCAATCCGTCCGGTGCGCGCTGCCGTGGAAATGGCTTCCACTGCGCGCTCCACCATGGAAGCGGGACAGACAACCTCGATTTTCATCTTTGGAAGAAAGTCAACGATGTACTCCGCGCCGCGATAAAGCTCTGTATGACCTTTCTGGCGTCCGAAGCCTTTGGCTTCGATCACGGTAATACCCTGTAGCCCGAGCTCGTGAAGGGCTTCCTTCACCTCATCAAGCTTGAAGGGCTTTATAATGGCCTCGATCTTTTTCATCTCGCGTCGTCAACACACCATTGCTGGACCCCCAAGGGGCCTGTACTCTCTTGTTATACGATCTGACCCGTTACAAACCTCAGGCATCAGACCCGGACACACTTGCACGGCTTGAACCGTCGGGCAATCGGGTAGATGCGGATTTGTATCGATAAAGCATTAAACAGAACTTTCAGCCAGACCGCTTCGGCTTCGCCTCCTTCTTTCTTCTTTTCCGTCTTCCGGGCAAGGGAATTTGCAATGACAAAAGCATTTAACAGACAACTTTCTGACCTTCCCGTTACAATCTTTACGGTCATGTCCGCACTGGCCCGCCAGCACGACGCCATCAATCTTGGGCAGGGTTTTCCTGATCAGGAGGGCCCGCAGGACATGATTCGCCTTGCCGCGGATGCCCTGCTTGACGGGCAGAACCAGTATGCACCCTTAACAGGACTGCCCGACCTCCGCGCTGCCGTAGCGGAGGCCAATCTGCGTTTTCAGGGCATTACGGTCGATGCCGATTCGGAAATAGTGGTCACATCCGGCGCTACGGAGGCACTGGCTGCATCCCTTATGGCGCTGATCGAGCCGGGGGATGAAATCGTCCTGATGGAGCCATTGTACGACACTTACCTGCCTGTTGTGCGCCAGTTGGGCGGCATCCCCCACATTGTCCGGCTGGAAGCGCCAGACTGGGCACTGCCAAGGCAGGCGTTGGCCAATGCGTTTTCCACCCGGACTAAGGCCATTATTCTCAACTCGCCCATGAACCCGACCGGGAAGGTGTTCACGGCTGACGAACTGGCCTTTATTGCCTCGCTCGTTCAGCAGCACGACTGCTTTGCCATTTGCGATGAGGTGTATGAGCACCTCGTCTTCAACACGCAGCATATCTCGCTCATGTCCTTGCCCGGTATGCGCGAGCGTTGCCTGCGCATAGGCAGTGCGGGCAAAAGCTTTTCCCTAACCGGCTGGAAGGTGGGCTACGTCACGGCCCCTGCACCACTGGCGGCTGTGGTTGCCAAAGCCCATCAGAACCTTGTGTTTGCCACGCCCCCCAACCTGCAACGCGCGGTAGCCTTTGGCCTCCGCAAGGAGGCAGACTATTTTACCGCCCTGGCACAAAACATGGCCACACAGGGGACCATCCTTGCATCCGGCCTGCAACGTCTGGGGTTTGAGGTGCTCCCTTATCAGGGCAGCTACTTTGTTATGGCGGATATTACACCGCTGGCTCATGGGCTGGATGATGTGGCCTTTACGCGCCTGCTTACGGAACAGGCCCGTGTTACGGCCATCCCCGCTTCTGCTTTTTATGATGACAACCCACCGCGCAACCTCATCCGCTTTGCTTTTTGCAAACGCCCGGAGGTGTTGATAGAAGCCCTGAACCGTCTGAAAGCATGGAAAAACCGGTAAAATGGTTTTTTCCGTGTATTGTGCAATTATCTAATTGACGAACCACGCTCTTTTCTCTAAACGTCCGCTTGCTGTGCGGCGGACGTAGCTCAGCTGGTAGAGCGCCGGTTTGTGGTACCGGTGGTCGCGGGTTCAAGCCCCGTCGTTCGCCCCAGCTTTTATATTCCCTTAAAATTTGTGCTTGAATTGAACCAGATACGTCTGGGCCTTCCTGCATGTGCCTATTGAACACAGCACTGCCCTGCTGTGCCTTAAGGCTGATAACTGCCTTGCTCAGGCCAGAATCCCGCTATGATGTGTTTTCCAACACTCCGGCAATGGCATAAGAAGACGTCATGCAAAGCATGTTTCCCCGCATCAGTCTGTTCGCGCTGTTCATGCTTCCGGCCTGCGCAACGCCTGTCCCCCCGCCCAATACGCCACCGGCTGAATCCTCGTTGTATCAGGCCAAACGCGTCTGCCTGAACACCTACCAGACACAGCCGGGACAAGTGGCGGAAAGCAATATGGGCAAACTGATGAAGTGCCTTGCCAAAGCCACACAAAAATACGGACGACAGGCTTATGGCCCTTACGCTCCCATTTATATGGAAGGGGCATCCAAAGGGGTGGAGGCAGCCCAGTATCTGCATGAGGGGCTTTACACCCCTGACCAGTTTGGGAGCGAAATCGGACTTATTCAGGAGCAGGAAAACTCCGCAATCCTGCAAAAAAAAGCCCAGATGAACGCACCGCTTGACCCGATTTTGCAGCCCGTACCCGCCAATCCTTAATACGAGCAGACGCCCCGCTCGCCCACACCACAACAATGCGGGACCGGCCCCTGCCCCATGACCAGAATGTGATAACAGCGGCCATAGCGCCATAAAACCGGGCTTTTCTGCCCGATACCCTCCAAAATCCGACCATTTCTGTCCGGAACGTGATGGCCCCGGCGGTTTACGGCTACGATAAGCTGTTCAATCCATAAGATGCATGACGCTCATACACATTGCGCAGCGCTCAATGAGAACAACAAGAAAACCATGTCGGAAATGGATTGGTAATCATGGCTAAAATCAAGGTCAAAAACCCGGTTGTGGAAATGGACGGGGATGAAATGACCCGCATTATCTGGCACTTCATCCGCGAGCGGTTGATCCTGCCCTATCTGGATATTGACCTCAAATACTACGATCTGGGTATTGAACACCGTGACGCCACGCAAGATCAGGTAACGGTTGATGCGGCCGAAGCCACTAAACGCTACGGGGTTGCGGTCAAATGCGCCACGATCACCCCGGATGAAGCTCGCGTGGCCGAGTTCGGTCTAAAAAAAATGTACCGCTCCCCCAATGGCACCATTCGCAACATTCTGGATGGCACCATTTTCCGCGAGCCCATTATCTGCTCCAACGTGCCCCGTCTGGTGCCCCACTGGACCAAGCCGATTGTTATTGGCCGCCATGCCTACGGTGATATTTACCGGGCAGCGGAAACCAGAATACCCGGCCCCGGCAAGGTAACGCTGAACTACGTGCCCGATGATGGGGGCGAACCCATTATGCTGGATGTGCATGACTTCAAAGGCCCCGGCGTAACGTTGGGTATGCATAATACCCGCGCCTCCATAGAAGGTTTTGCACGGGCCTCCCTCTCCTACGGTCGGGACCGCAAACTGCCTGTTTACCTGTCCACCAAGAACACCATTCTCAAAGCCTATGACGGCATGTTCAAGGATGTGTTCGCACAGGTGTACGAACAGGAGTTCAAAGCCGAGTTCGAAAAACTGGGCCTAACCTACGAACACCGCCTGATTGATGACATGGTAGCCTGTGCTCTCAAATGGCCGGGTGGCTATGTGTGGGCCTGCAAAAACTACGATGGGGATGTGGAAAGCGATATTGTTGCGCAGGGTTTTGGCAGCCTTGGCCTGATGACCTCTGTTCTGCTCAGCCCATCGGGAGATGTAGTGGAGGCCGAGGCCGCCCACGGCACGGTCACCCGCCACTACCGCGAACATCAGAAGGGCAACCCCACCAGCACCAACCCTATTGCATCTATTTTTGCATGGACTCGCGGGTTAGCTTACCGCGGCCGGTTCGATAACACGCCCGATGTTGTGCACTTTGCCAACACGCTGGAAAAAGTGTGCATCGAGACGGTGGAAGGTGGTCAGATGACCAAGGATCTGGCGCAGCTCGTCGGCAAAAACACCCAGTGGCTTGATACCCAGCCGTTTCTGGATGTGCTTGACGAACGGCTTAAAAAAGAACTGGCAAAAGCCTGATACCCCGTATTGTTGCAGGTCCGTTTGTTGCGGACCTGCAATCTTATCCGCAACAGCTCATTCTGCCTGCCAAATATGCTTGGAAACACGCCATTTGCCATTGCGTCCAGACCAGTGCTGACGCAAAACAGGGCATTGAATCTTAGCATAACCTTAAGAGCAGGAACCTGCGTATGTCAGACATACCCGCAGAAACAGACGTTGCCATTATCGGCGCTGGCCCGGCCGGGCTGTTTGCCGCTTTCCAATGCGCCATGCTGCGCCTGCGTTGCGTGCTGATTGATGTCCTCCCCGAAGTGGGTGGCCAGTGCGCAGCCCTGTACCCCGAAAAACCGATTTACGACATTCCCGCCTGCCCAGCCGTGGAAGGTGCGGAACTGATTGCCAATCTGGAACGCCAGATTGCACCTTTTAATGTGCCCCGTATGCTCAAGCAGCGGGTGGAAAGCCTGAGTGGCCAGCGCGGGGACTTCTCCCTCACCACCGATAAGGGGACCAACCTGCGCGCCAAGGCGGTTATCATTGCGGCAGGAGCTGGCGCTTTTGGTCCCAACCGCCCACCACTGGATGGCCTGACCGATTTTGAAGAAAGCGGTGCAGTCCAATATTATGTACGGCGCAAGGCTGACTTTCAGAACAAACGCATTGTCATTGCAGGTGGAGGAGATTCCGCGCTGGACTGGGCGCTCTCCCTCAAGGACCTAGCCGCAAAACTGTATCTGGTGCACCGTCGTGACCGCTTCCGTGGTGCGCCGGAAAGCCTGCGCCAACTGGAAGAGGCCGTCGCGGCCGGGCAGATTGAAAAAGTCGTGCCCTACCAACTTCATGCCCTGCGGGGAGACAACGGTGCGCTCAGCGGCGTGGATGTGATTGATATGGATGGCGCAACCCGCACGCTGGATGCAGATATACTGCTCCCATTCTTTGGTCTGGCAACAGACCTTGGCCCCGTTGCACGGTGGGGTATGGACACCCAGCGTTCCACCATCCCCGTCACCCCGTCCAATTGCGAGACCAGTCTGCCGGGCGTTTTTGCCATTGGGGACGTGGCGACCTATCCGGGCAAACTCAAGCTGATCCTGCAAGGCTTTAGCGAGGCAGCCATGGCGGCCCACGCCATTCATCCCATAATTTACCCCGAGCAGGCCTTGCACTTCGAATATTCGACCAGCAAGGGCGTGCCTGCGGCGTAAACCTCCACCTCAGCCTGTCTGGCAATTTGCCATAATACCACCCCCTTTGCGGGGTAAGTCATAACGGGCAAGGAGCCAGCAGGCCCCAGTTCCATACAGGCGGGAGGAGAGTCCCTCCCATCCTCTCATAAGGATGAAGCCGTGCAAGTCATTATTCTTGGTGCAGGTGTTGTAGGCGTTACGTCTGCCTGGTACCTGAACGCTCTGGGGCATGACGTAACTGTTATTGACCGCCAGTCAGCCCCTGCTCAGGAAACATCCTTTGCCAATGCGGGGCAGGTGTCCCCCGGTTATTCTTCCCCGTGGGCTGCCCCAGGTCTGCCCTGGCAGGCCATGAAATGGATGCTGCACCCACGCCATAGCCCACTGGTTATTCGCAAACGGCTGGATATGGCCATGCTGCGCTGGATCCAGCAACTGCTCAAAAACTGTAATGCCCAGTCCTATGCGCTTAACAAAAGCCGCATGTTACGTGTGGCAGAATATAGCCGCGACTGCCTTGACGCCCTGCGTGAGGAAACCGGCATTACCTATGATGACCGGCAACAAGGGCTGATCCAGCTTTTTCGGACAGATAAACAGATCAGCAAAGCCCAGCGCGACATGCGCCTGCTGACCGAAAGCGGGATTCCGCACCAGTTACTGGCTGTGGACGAAATTCTGGAGCACGAACCGGGACTTCTCCATTCCGCTCATCTGCTCAAAGGGGGGCTGTTCCTCCCCAATGACCAGTCCGGGGATGCGCATACCTTTACCCAACGTCTGGCCCGCATGGCAGAAGCAAAGGGTGTGCGCTTTCTTTATCAAACCACCATACAGGGGTTGGATGCTACGGCAGACAAGGTGGTATCTATCCGCACCAGTGCGGGACATCTGCACGCGGATGCCTATATTATGGCGCTAGGGAGTTACAGCCCCCGCCTGCTGCGCCCGCTTGGCCTGCGGCTGCCTGTGTACCCCGTTAAAGGCTATTCCCTTACCCTCCCCCTGACGGATGAGAGCCACGCCCCGGCCGCTACGGTAAATGATGCAGCCTACAAGGTTTCCATCACAAGGCTGGGCAACAGAATACGGGTGGGCGGTACAGCCGAGTTAACAGGCTATAACCTCAAGCTCAGCCCCGACCGGCGGGAAACACTGGAACTGTCTTTTTCCGAGCTTTACGGCGGCGGGGATCTGAGCGCCGCCACTTATTGGACCGGCCTACGCCCCTGCACGCCAGATGGCACACCAGTTATTGGCCCGGCCGCCCCGTTTCGTAATCTGTGGCTCAACACCGGTCACGGCACATTGGGCTGGACAATGGCCTGTGGGTCCGGCCGCCTGATAGCCGATATGATTGATGGCCGGAAAACCGACATTCCAGCGCTTGATCTGGCTTTGAACCGTTACGGCTGACCATAACAAAAGGGCCAGAGAGTAACCCTCTCTGGCCCTTTTGTTTAAAGGCACTCACGCCTCCATTCTGTAGGTGGGCCGGCTTACACCGCCCACCCGACCAGAGTGGAAGAATTACTGAGCGGATTCAGCAGCCGGAGCAGCTTCACCTTCAGCAGCTTTCTTGGCACCGTGCTTACCGTGGTGCTTGCCACCATGCTTGCCGTGCTTGCCAGCGTGCTTTTCGGCTTTCTTGCCTTCTTCAGCAGCGGCAGGAGCAGCAGGTTCAGAAGCGGCCGGAGCAGCTACCGGTGCAGCAGGAGCAGCAGCTTCCTGAGCGAAAGAAGGAACAGCAGCGCCCATCAGGGCAACAGTGGAAAGAGCTGCGAGCAGACGACGAGAAATCATGTCTTAAATCTCCAATACAACCGGCCAAAACGCCTCAGATTCTACGGCGGCTAACCGTGCGTAGAACCCAACCGGTTTCTGATTACATGCATATCACGGCATAAACAGGTCGTCTGCGTTTAAAATTTGTGCAATATTTGCACATATTATGTGCGTAACGCACTAGCGCCATAGTTTTGCCACATTCAAGTAAAGCACAAACAAAAAACTGCCCATCAAGGGCAGTTTTCCTCATATGTGGTCAGGATTACCGTGTTTTCTGGCCAGAATTGCGCCACAAAAAAACTCACCTGCGCCACATAGTGCTGACTGATCTAGAGGCAAAAAAGTAGGGGCCACACTAACTGTGTGGCCCCTGCCCAATCAACCTTCGCGGCTCTTGGAACGCTTCTTACGCTCGTTCGGATCAAGGTAGCGCTTACGCAGACGAATGGCGGAGGGCGTTACCTCAACCAGTTCATCATCTTCAATGTAAGCAATAGCCTGTTCCAAAGACATACGGCGCGGCGGGGTCAGCATCAGAGCTTCGTCCTTGCCGGATGCACGCATGTTGGTCAGCTTCTTTTCACGAACCGGGTTCACTTCCAGATCGTTTTCACGGGAATGCTCACCAATGATCATGCCGACGTAAACTTTTTCGCCAGCATCCACAAACAGCGTCCCACGTTCCTGCAGGGAGAACAGGGAGTACGTTGTGGTGTTGCCATCTTCAGCAGAGATCAGGGAGCCATTGCGGCGTCCTTCAATGCTGCCAGCATACGGCTGATAACCATGGAACAGACGGTTCATGATCCCCGTGCCGCGCGTGTCGGTCAGGAATTCGCCGTGGTAACCGATCAGCCCGCGTGAGGGGATGATGAAGGTCAGACGAACCTTGTCGCCACCGGAGGGACGCATGTCCTGCATCTGGCCTTTACGCAGAGACATCTTCTCCACGACCACGCCGGAATAGGGTTCGTCCACGTCAATGGTGACTTCTTCGTACGGTTCTTCACGTTCACCGGTTTCTTCGTTCGTGCGGAACAGCACGCGCGGACGACCGATGGTCAGTTCGAACCCTTCACGACGCATGGTTTCGATCAGTACGCCGAGCTGAAGTTCGCCGCGACCGGCCACTTCAAACGCTTCGCTTTCCGGGCTGTCGGTCACACGAATAGCAATGTTGCTTTCGGTTTCCTTGAACAGACGGTCACGAATCTGGCGGGACGTAACCTTTTTGCCTTCACGGCCACCCAGAGGGCCATCGTTCAGGCGGAAGGTCATGGACAGGGTCGGCGGATCAACCGGAATGGCTTCCAGCGGCTCTGCAACTTCAGGTGCAGCAATCGTGTCCGGGATGGTAGCTTCGGACAGACCGGCCACGGCCACAATGTCCCCTGCTTCCACTTCTTCAACCGCAACGCGGTCAAGACCACGGAAGGAGAGCAGCTTGGTCAGACGACCCGTTTCCACCACGGAACCATCGGCACGCAGCACCTTAACCGGCATGTTCACACGGGCACGGCCCTGCTCCACACGCCCGGTCAGCACGCGACCAAGGAAGTTGTCATTCTCAAGGATTGTAGCCGTCATGGCGAACGGCTTTTCCTTGTCCAGCGAAGGCGCGGGAACATGCTTGAGGATCAGGTCAAACATGGGGCTCAGGTCCTTGCGCGGCCCTTCCAGCTCCGTGTCGGCCCAGCCTTGACGGCCAGAAGCATACAGCATGGGGAAGTCGAGCTGTTCGTCATTCGCACCCAGAGCTGCGAACAGGTCGAACACTTCGTTATGAACTTCGTCCGGGCGGGCATCGCCACGGTCGATCTTGTTCACAACCACGATCGGCTTCAGCCCACGGGCCAGAGCCTTGCCCACAACGAACTTGGTCTGGGGCAGAGCGCCTTCTGCAGAGTCGACCAGCACAACCGCGCCGTCCACCATGCTCAGAATACGTTCCACTTCCCCGCCAAAGTCGGCGTGTCCGGGGGTGTCGATAATGTTGATGCGGGTATTTTTCCACACAACAGAGGTGCATTTCGCCAGAATGGTAATACCACGCTCACGTTCCAGATCATTGCTGTCCATGGCACGTTCAGCAACGTGCTGATGCTCATGGAAAGAGCCAGACTGTTTCAGCAGTTCATCAACGAGAGTGGTCTTGCCATGATCGACGTGTGCAATGATGGCGATATTGCGGATATCCATGAAGTCGGCCTGATTGCTCCTGCGCGCCTTACCGCCTCCTTCGTGCTTGAAAGGGCGGTCAGCGATCGCTGTGGTGTTTGCGTGGCCGCACAAATAGCCTTCCCGGCACCAGAATGCACGTAAAATTCTTATGTCCCTGCCACATGGGGGTTGACCTCAGCCATTCGCGCGTCAGAACCAGAGCAACATAACAGAGGGTCCGTACCTGCGGGCAAAGCAGAACCGCTGCCGACTCTACCTGTTCTTTTTTGTTTTACGCCTCCTTTGTCCACCTCCCCGAAAGGACCGCATGTCGGGCTACGTGACACAGCCGAATACGCGCATCCAATTTTTGCCCACTGCAACTCTTATACTCATGGGGCTTGTTTTTGGGCTGGTCATGGGGTTGGGCGCGCCACTTTTTACGCTGGACCTGACAGACCGGGGCTACGGCGCGGGCATGGTGGCCGCCAACAGCATGATGCACGCCTTGGGCGCACTGGCCATGGCCCCTTTCATGCCCCTGCTGGCAACACGGCTGGGGCCAAGGCGGGCCATTTTTCTGGCATTGGTGGGGGGCAGCGTAACACTTCTGCTGTTTCCACTGAGCAGCTCAATATGGCCCTGGTTCCCACTGCGCATCCTGCTGGGCGCGTTTTGCGAGATTATTCTGGTCCTGTCCGAAAGCTGGCTGAACCAGATAACAGATAACCACGCCCGAGGCCGCGTCATGGGGTTGTACAGCACCCTGCTCTCCGTTGGCATTGCCATTGGGCCTGCGCTACTCAGCGTAACCGGCCGGCAGGGTAATCTGCCTTTTTGGGGCACTGCGGCCATTCTGCTTGTGGCAGCGGCGGCAACTCTCCCCCCGTGGATGGTCACGCCCCCTCCCGCAGCCCCTACACAGCACAAACTGCTGCGCTACCTGTGGCTGGCCCCCATCGCCATTACCGCCACGTTGCTCATTGCCATGCTGGATGGGGCAGCCACATCTTTTCTGGCACTTTATGCCATTCAGTCTGGCTGGAGTGAGCGGGCTGCGACCCTGTTGCTGAGTGTCATGCTGCTTGGCGCAACTGTTATGCAGGTGCCTATTGGCTGGGTAGGAGACCGCACAAACCGCCGTTACCTGCTGATTATTCTGGCCCTTATGGCCTGTGGTGGCGCGCTGCTCTGGCCAATGGCCATTCGCCAGCCAGCCCTCGCCTATCCGTTACTATTTGTCTGGGATGGCGCATTTGCCAGCCTGTATTCCGTTGCCATGGCCGCAGCAGGCAACCGTTACCGGGATGGAGACCTGATTGCCATTTACGCACTGTGCTCTCTGGCATGGGGCATAGGCAGCTTTACCGGCCCTGCCATAAGTGCGGCCGCCATGCAGGCCAGCCCACATGGACTGGCCCTTTTTGCCGCAACGCTCTGTGGCCTGTTTGCGCTGCTTCCCCTGCTTTTGAAAAAAAGCGTCTAACCCCCGCCCGACCGGGCTGCTCACAAACCGTGCAAGGCAGCCTTAGGCCGGACCGGCACCCTGCGTGTTGACCTGCAACCGATAGAGCGATTCCCCCGCACACATAAACAGCCAATCCCGCTTGGGACCGCCAAATGTCAGGTTGGAAACACCATGCGGCAGACGGATGCGGCCTATAAGATGCCCATCCGGGTTAAACACAAACACGCCGCACAACCCTAGCGGCCCACTCACCCCACACCAGAGGTTCCCGTAAATATCGGCCTTCAGACCGTCGGGGATCATCTGCACGCCTTCAAAGCGCATGTTGGTCAAAAGGCGTGGGTTAGATAAGGGGAGTTCCTGTTTGTGCAGGTCAAACACATGCACGGACATATCCCCATCATGCCCACCCGGTCCGCTCTGCCGCCCTGTGGAAATAACATACAGGCGCGAAAAATCGGGAGAAAAGCAAAGGCCATTGGGGTTGGGTAACTGCTCCTGCGTCAGTACCACATCTATCCGACCCGAAGGGTCAACCCGGAATGTGTGGTCGGGCTGTTTGTGCATCCCTCCCACAGCCCCTATCAGCTCCTCGCCAATCCGCCAGCGGATGCGACCATCGGGGTTAGCCTCCCCTCCCGCTGCATCGGCGTGCCCTTCGGCAATGCTATCTCCGTACCCCGGATCGGTGAACCATATGCTGCCATCGGGGTGGGCAATCACATCATTGGGGGAGTTCAGAGGTTTGCCCTCAAAATGGTCGGCCACCACATGCACGGCCCCATCGTGCTCCCACCGCACAACGCGGCGCAAAAAATGCTCGCATGAAATCTGGCGGCCCACGTAGTCAAACGTTGTTCCGTTGCAATGGTACGCCTCTGGACGAAAAACCGTTACGTCCCCTGTTTCCCACAGGTAGCGGTACTGTCGGCTTGTTACCGTATCACTGAACAGAAGGTAGCGTCCTTCAGCCGACCAGGCCGGGCCTTCTATCCACACGCCCTTATCCCACACACGGTGGATAGTCGCGTTACCGCTCACCAGGTCCCGGAAGGAACGGTCGATCACCACCACGTCCGGGTCCGGTGCGTAGGATGGCGGGGCATCTGGCCCCCACTGCCGTGGGGGATGGGTGGTCACATCTGGCAAAAAGGCCTTGCTGGCCGTGTCCGCGTCCGCAGCTGATGCTGTTTTAAACAGCCCTGCCTGTGGAAGCACCAGCCCGGCAGACAGGCCGGACAACCCCTTGAGCACCTTCCGTCTGACCAACCTGTTGCTTACTGAGGTTACCATTTGCGCCCCTTGTGCCTTAACGTACCGATGCGCCGACAATGCGGCCATCGCCCGGTTCCGACCCCCGCACATACCGTGCCGCAGGGGAGCTGTCACCTCAGGGAATTTTGGCAACCCTGAGCAGGTTGGTGGAGCCACTAACCCCAAATGGAACACCCGCAGCGATAACCACCGAGTCCCCTGTAGAACCAACCTGCGCACGCCCGACAACATCCAGCGCGTCCGCTACCATCTGCTCCACGGTGGTAGACATTGTATGCGGTGGGCTGACAAATGCGTGCACCCCCCAGACAAGCGCCAAACGGCGCGCGGCCTGCGCTGTTGGCGTAACCCCCAGCACCGGGCAAGTCGGCCGTTCACGCGCAATACGCAGGGCCGTTGCTCCGCGATGTGTGTAAGCCACAATGGCGGGCGAATGGAGCGTTGCTGCAACCTGCTGGGCGGCGCTGGCTATGGCATCTGCAACGTAATCTTCCGGCGCCAGACGGGCTGCGGCCATATGGGCCTGCCACCCTGCATCCTGCTCCACCCGCCATAAGATGCGGTTCATAATCTGCACAGCCTCACGCGGGTATTGCCCGGCTGCCGATTCCGCCGAGAGCATGACCGCATCGGCACCATCAAACACCGCCGCCGCCACATCCGATGCCTCGGCCCGCGTGGGCGTTGGGGCGGCAATCATGCTTTCCAGCATCTGGGTTGCCACCACAACCGGCTTACCCAGCCGCCGGGCCTCACGGATAATCCGCTTCTGAACAAGCGGTACACTTTCTGGCGGGAGTTCCACCCCCAGATCACCGCGCGCGACCATAACCGCATCGCTCAGTTCCAGAATTGCGGCCAGATTATCCACCGCCTGCGGTTTTTCCAGCTTGGCCAGCAGCGCAGCCCGTTCGCCTACAAGGGCCCGCGCCTGAATAAGGTCCTCCGGGCGCTGCACAAAGGAAAGGGCAATATAATCCACCCCCAGCTCCAGTGCGTAGGCCAGATCACTTTTGTCCTTTTCCGTCAGAGCCGGAATAGGCAGAGCGACATCAGGAACATTCACACCTTTATGGTCGGAGAGCGGGCCACCCGTTTCCACCCGCGTTTCCAGCCAGTCCGGCCCGGCCTTTTCGACCACAACCGCCAGCTTGCCATCATCCATCAGCAACCGACTGCCCGGATGTGCCACCTTAATGATTTCGGGATGGGGCAACTGCACACGCGTGCCATCCCCTAGTTGATCCGACAGGTCAAAGCGAAAGGTGGCTCCGGGTGCCAGCGTAACTTTGCCATCCTTGAAGCGACCAACCCGGAGCTTTGGCCCCTGCATATCGGCCAGAATACCAATAGGCCGCCCCAGTTCCTGCTCAATCTGCCTGACAAGAGCATGACGACTGGCGTGGTCGGCATGTGTTCCGTGAGAGAAGTTGAAGCGGAACACATCGGCCCCTGCCAGCGCAAGGTCGCGGATGGTTGCGTAATCGGAGGAGGCGGGCCCCAGTGTCGCAACAATTTTGGTACGACAGATGGCGGCCTCTGTTTTTTTGGAATCCGGCGTTGTGACTAGAGACATGGCTCTGCTTCTCCTTACCCATTCGCCGGAAAAATTATGACGGGTTGATGGCGTCCTCTGCATCAACACCCCAGATGGCCCGGCGAGGCACCCATCCGTTATATTGCTTGACCGAGACCTTGCACCAGGCAACGCCTGCCGCACATTCCTTGATGGAACCAACCGTACCCGGCCGCAACACGGCAACAATGCTGGCATCCTCACTGGCGCTGGCGCGCATTAGCACCACACCCGGCATTTTTCTGGCTTCCTCAGCCGTGCCAACACTTGCCAGCACCCGAGCATCCATATGGCCGGAAGGCAAGACTTTCTCTCCATCCTTCCCCGTCTGGGACGGAATAGGCGTCTCGTCCCCCGGAGGTTCCCCCGGCACCAGAAAATCGCGCCCGCCTGCCAATGTGGCCTGCTGCATCCAGCCTTTCTGCCCGGTCTGGTCTTCCACCAGCCGCCAGACATCAAATTCCCGTTCAATCCGTACTGGCATTCCCCGGCGATGATAGACCCAGAGAATAGGGAAGCGCTGCCCCGGCCCGGCCCGCATATTCACCTCATCCGAACGCAGGGCGGCATAACGCGGCAACGGCAGGCCCGTTACGCTCCCTTTTGCCGGGTCAGTCTGCACGCCAGCATCTGGTGCTGCCATATCGGGCGATGCCGCGGCACTGGCGGCTCCCACCGCAGCGCCTGTTGCCGCGGCCCCTGCGGCAACCGCTGCCGTATGAGGCCGTGCGGGAGCATGGGCGCCAGCCTGTGCCGCTGTATGACCCTGCGCATGTTTTTTGTGATGCTTTGTTTTCTTGCCGCTACTGGCCGCAGCCACACCACTCTTGGCTGCCGCCTTGCTGCTGCCAGCCTTGTGTGCCGTTGTGGCATGTGTGGCCGCAGTCGCATGTTTATGATGCTTGTCGGCAGGAGGCGTTGTTGTTGTCGTGGTCGCCGCACCGACAGACGCCGTAATGCCAGAAAAAGCTGCCATACAGCCCGCCACACAGGCAAGCAGACGAAACCGGAAAGAAGAGCAAATGCACATCATGCCTGCATCCCTGCCAAGAGAGCGGCGCGGGAGCAAGAGGCTCCGCAAACTTCGCTCACCGCTTTACGTCGCACAGCAGAACAGGCAGACGCCACAACCCGGTTCAAACCTGCCTGCACCCTGCTATGCACCATTTAAAATACCAGTTGTCTGGCTGCACCGGCCCGATCAAAAAAACTGGGCAAGCCCACGGTTTCAACCTCTGGCAGCAGATCCTGCGCAACAAGACCCATCGTTTTTACACCGGAGTCGCAAACCATAAAGGTGGCTCCCATATCCACCATCGCCTCACGCAGCACGTCCAGCCCGGCCACACCGGCCTGCTCCCGCTTTTGCGCGGCGGCTCCATCTTCCAGACCATGCCAGTCCCGGCTAAAGGCGCATACGCCTGCACCCATGCCAAAAAGCAGAACATTCTGCCCCATCGCCGCAGCCGTGGCAGCCAACATATAAGCCGCGTGCAGGCGCTCGTACCGGGCTTCCACAATCACCAATGCCAGATCAAACGGTTTGGCCAGAGCATCAACCATGTTGCCGCCCTCCGCCACAGACCGGGCAGGCCGGGTCCGCACTGAGGGCCATGGTTGTAAACTTCATGCGTAACGCATCCCACATGAGCAACTGCCCCACATCGGACTCGCCTATCCCCAGAATTTCCTTCAGGGCCTGCGTGGCCTGCAAGGTGCCCATAACCCCTGTAACCGCGCCCAGCACGCCGGCCTCGCCACAGCTCAGGCCCGATGCCTCTCCATCGGTTGCAGGGTAGAGGCAGTTGTAACACCCACCGCCGCGTTCTGGGCTGAATGTTGCCAGTTGCCCTTCAAACCGTTGCACCGCAGCAGAGACCAACACCTTGCCCGCCCGCACGCACGCTGCGTTAACCGCGTAGCGCGTGGCAAAGTTGTCGCATCCATCGCACACCAGATCATACCGGGATACGAGGTCCTGCGCACTCTGCCCATCCAGCCGGGCATCCCATGTCTCGACCACAATTTCCGGGTTCAGGGCTGTCAGCCGTTCATGTGCGGACTCCACCTTTTTCTGCCCTACGGAGGGCGTGGTGTGCAGCACCTGCCGCTGGAGGTTGGACAGTTCCACCACATCGTCATCCACCAGACCGATTCGGCCTACGCCTGCGGCAGCCAGATACAAAGCCGCTGGCGCACCCAGCCCACCGGCCCCCACCACAAGCACGGATGCGTTCTTTAACGCGGCCTGACCGATGCCGCCGACCTCGGGCAACAAAATGTGGCGAGAATAGCGCTGGATTTCATTTTCGCTGAGGTCAAGCTTCATTGGTCTCTTTTACCCGCTCCTGAACATTCGGTGAGCCGACGGGGCTGCAACATACGTTATGAGCAACCTAACACCGTGTAACAAAGGTCATATTTTTGTAATAACGCATGGAACCATGCACATTATTATGTGGTTAGAAGATGGTATCTGTTATATAAGAATTGCAACAAGCGCATACGAGGAATGTGTACCATGACAACCTCCACCCAGCCCGGACCGACAATCCGGCCAGCCAGTCTGCCCCGGCGCCAGACCGCGCGCCGGGTGTGTGTTGCCACGGCAGCCGCGTCATTCGGCCTTTATCTGGCATCCCCTTTTGTTACGCTGTGGTCTGCGGCCATAGACCTGCAACACCACGATGCCACGGCACTGGGGCGGATGATCAACTGGGCCGCACTGGATGCCTCCCTTAAACGGCAGACACTTGCCGGTCTGCACCTGAACATGCAGCCCGCAGCGGACGAACTGCCCGAATTCGGGTCCTCTTTTGCTTCCACCGCTGTATCCAATGCTGTGGATACAACAGTGACACAGGCCAACCTTGGCACGCTGATAGATGAAGCCATGCCTGCAACGCCCACTGCGGCACAGGCGGCGCCCTCTTTTGCATCGCTGGCAACGCGGGCGTCTGTCCACTTCAACCGGCTGGACCAGTTTGTTATGGAGCTGCCACTCCCCGGCCATGAGCGTGAAACACCCTTGCGGGTTGAACTGCGGATTCAGGGCTGGCACTGGAAAATTAATAATGTGGAACTGCCCATGCGGCGCGAGCCAATTATGCAGGCAGCGGCCACACCGTCCAACGCCTGAGACAACGCAACGGTCCATAATAAAAAAGCCAGTCCTCCGGCAAGGAAGACTGGCTTTTCCATTTTAGTCCTGCGCTCAGGCCGGAGGCAGGTCTTCTTCCAGCACGACCATGTTTACGGCGTAGCTGACGTCCCCATCTTCATCATCACGATGGACGGTGCCAATCACCTCGCCTTTTACAGCCAGTTCAACCGACATGCCTGCACGCGGAGCGGGGTTGACCGTCAGATCAGGCGAGCCAAGCAGGCGGCGCAACGCAGTCTGGAGGCGGGTAATCTCTGGAGCAGAAAGAGAAGCGCTCATGTCATTCATTCCTTAGTCGAGCCAAATCACGCATCAGGAAAAACGGTACACGGGGACCACCAGATCACCCCGTAAGCAGCAGGCGACCAAGAACCCGGCGCGCGCGCCTTCCGATCTGTTCCGCACCCTATAGGCCATCCCGCTCCGCCGCCGCAACCTTTCCCACCCGTGCCACGCCCTTGCCATGTCCGCGCCATTTTCTCCCCTGCAACTGTCTTTCTCACCAAGGGAGACCACCATACCGTGCGACCACTGCGCCCTCTTCTGTCGGCTTTACTTGTGTGCCTGTCTGCCGGACTGTGCGTAATGGCGGCACAGAACAAACCGTTGCCACCAGATGCACAGACCGACAAAACAAGCCACGTGCTGTATATGGCTACGCATGATGGTATCGCGCAGACGGCCGCCGCACTCTCCCACCATCATGGATGGGATGGGGTCATGCACGCACTGGCGCAAGGCAGGCCGGAAGCGGCCCGTATTGTGGCAACACTACTCCCCGAGACTGATACCCGCACGGCCAGAACGCTTGAGCACACCATGCAAACCCTGCTCCCCCGCCAGCCAGCCACTGTGCTGAGCGCAACAGAGCCAAAAGCGCAGGTAGCAGGCAGCACCAAAAACGTGTGCTCCCCTGTTGGCATGTCCGCCACATGGCGCAAGCAAGCAGAACAGGCCGTAACCACAGTGCATGACATCCACCTAGCTACACGCACACAGATCTGCCTGCATACACTTCAGAACCGAGTGCATGGTGCCTGAGTTATATTTTTACTAACGTCTTTAAAAAATACATTTACTCAAAACATTATTTCTCATTTTTTTATCGAAGCGGGGCGTTACTTCCTTTATAAGGAATGCAGCACACGCAAATGCGATATGACATACAAACATTTGCTGTAATAACATTAATATAAGTCATTCACTTAACGAATGAATGACTGGAATCAAAAAATAACAAGAAGTGACCTCGGCCAATGACCGTAATCACCACAGACTTCCGCGCAGGGTTGGCAATTGCCCCCCTGCGCACCTTACCTGCTCCACAGTATTATGCCGTCCGCCTGACAGCAGGCGTGCTGGCCGGAAGCACCATTCTGTTCTGTCTATGGGCAATGCCTGCTTTGGCGGAAACCGCCCCCAATGCTGCGTACCTGCATTTGCCACACACACAACCCAACGCACCACAAACTTCCACCACCCCAGAAGAGGTTACGGGGTCACGCATCATAACCCCCACGCCTGCGCCAGCCACATCCAGAACACCGCACCCCGGATTCTGGGATGGCAACCGCCTGCTCCCTCCCTTGACCAGCCGCCCCGAAGCCTACGGCCAGCCGCAGGCGCTGGAACTCAAACCACTGCCTACAGCACTCATGCATCAGGGGCCGTGGGGCGTCTTCAACGCCAATACCGGAGCAGCAGCCGGGTTTGGCACCGTGGGGTATTATGCCGTGTCTCGCTGGGCGGAGGACTGGTCCAGCCTGCGTGACAAACGCAACCGGCTGGATGCCATGGACGCCCTTAAATACATTCCTTTCAACACCAAGGGAGACATTTACCTCACACTGAGCGGCAACTTCCGGCAGCATAATTTTTATGACCAGCGGGCCGGCTTTGGTGCGACCAAAAAAGACCCCGCCTACCGCAACAACTTTCGTTGGAATCTGGGGGGAGACCTGCATCTGGGCGAGCATGTCCGTTTTTATGGAGAGCTGATGAGCGGGCAGGCTGCCGGGGTCAATTATTATGGCTATGCCGGAGGGCGCTGGCGCAGCAAGCTGGATGCCCAGCAGGCCTTTGTGGAAGTGCGCGGCAAAGTGCTGGGCGCAACCGTTGGCGGCATGGCTGGCCGCATGACGTTTCTGGATGCGCCCCCTTACGTGACTGCTGGCAGCGTTTACCCCTCCCTCCCCTACTCATGGAATGGCCTGCGCGGATACGCGTTCTGGAAGAATTTTCGTATAGACGGGTTTTACCTGACCCTGACCAACAATGCCCCTGTAACGCCATTCCACGACCAGGTTGGCTGGAATTCCCGCCTTTTTGGAGCCTACACATCCTACGCGGTTCCCAGCTTCAAGTTCATGGGGCGGAACAGTCAGATTTTTGTGGATACGTTCTATCTGGGCATTCTGCTCTCCAGCAGTTCCCTCCCCACCATGGCGGGCGGCTCCATTGCCGGGTCCACGCACCGAGATACACCGGGGATGCGCATATGGGGCAATGCCGGGCCGCTTGAATTTTCCATTGGCGGCATGTGGCAGGGTGGGGAATTCCGTGCCGCCAAAGACGGGCCAACACGCCCGGTTTCCGCCTACGCCATTGATGCCACACTCTCTTGGCGCTTTGCCAAATGGCCCGGCCACCCGGCTATTGGCATACAGGTGGATGACGTATCCGGCGGGAACATGAACAAAAGCCAGACCAGCACGTGGGGCAGCTTTCTCTCCCCCTTCGTGCCCAGCGCCTATTACCTGGACATGAGCACCTACCTTGGACAGTCAAACCTGATTGACGTAGGCCCCATTGCAACCATTACCCCTACCTCCAACACCACCCTGCTGCTCAAGGTGCCAGCCGTATGGCGGAACAACCGCGAGGATGCTGTTTACGCCAACGGCACCGCCTTTTACGCCTACCGTCCACATGGCACCTATACTGCCACCATTCCGCAGGCCAGCTTTACGTGGCGCGCCACCCGCCACATTACACTGGGCATTGATGGGGAATATATTTTTGCCTCCCGGAGCATGATTCATGCTGGTGCGTCCTCCGGTGCTTTTGTGCAAAGCAACATTGAACTGACTTTCTAGGCCGCTTTGGTGCAGACAAATACCTTTGGGCATCGTATGTGCACAAAAGAGCAGACGGTCGCGGCACACCGGCCCGGCCTCTGCCCTTTATTGCCTGAGAGGTAGCGCCTGACCACTCCCCTCATTGATGGCGCACCCTCCATGACCGTCTGGGAGAAAAAGGACGCATGGCCAGCCCGAATCCCCCCCGGGAACTGACATTCCGCGGCCTTATACTTGGTGCGCTTATTACCATCGTCTTTACCGCATCCAACGTTTACCTTGGCCTGCGGATAGGGCTGACCTTTGCCTCCTCCATTCCGGCTGCTGTTATTTCCATGGCCGTACTGCGCCTTATGGGCGGCGGAACACTGCTGGAAAACAACATGGTGCAAAGTCAGGCTTCTGCCGCAGGCACCCTGTCCTGCGTATTCGCCACATTTCCGGGGCTGATTATAGCCGGGTTCTGGACACACTTCCCTTTCTGGCAGACGGCTGCGCTGTCTTTTGCCGGTGGTGTGCTGGGGGTACTGTTTACCATTCCGCTCCGGCGGGCACTGGTTACCCAAAGCAGCCTCCCCTACCCCGAGGGCGTAGCTGCGGCGGAAATTCTGCGTGCGGGGGCAGATAAAGGGAACCAGCGTGGACTGAAGGCGCTGATAAGCGGTAGCATTTTGGCCTCCCTCTTTTCCTTTTGCAGCAGCGGCCTGCGTTTGCTGAGCGATGGGTTAAGCCTTACGACCACAGCCGGAAGTGCCGTTTTCCAACTGACTGCTGCTTTTTCCCCCGCCCTGATCGGCGCTGGCTATCTGGTTGGGCTAACGGGTGGGCTGGCCATGCTGGCAGGCTGTATTCTGGCATGGGGCATTGGTGTGCCGTGGCTGACTGGCATACTCCCCAACCCCCAGCATTTACCTGCCGCACAGTTCGCGCAGGACGTATGGCTGCATAAAGTCCGCTTTGTTGGAGCCGGGGCTATTGCTGTGGCCTCTTTGTGGACATTGATCGAACTCATGCCGCCGGTTCTGCGCGGCATACGCACCATGCTGCAACGCTCCACAGGCCTGACCGCCACAACAGACAAAGACCTTTCGGCCCGCGCCATGGGCGTGCTGCTTTTGTTTTCCACCCTGCTGCTGGCTGTATTTTTTACGGCATTTCTGTCCCCCGTGGCCCACGGGGTAGGGCCGGTCGTAATGGCGGCAGTGCTGTTTTGCATTGTATTCGGGTTTATTATGGCTGCGGCGTGCGGCTACATGGCCGGTATTGTGGGTTCCTCGTCCTCCCCCATATCGGGCATCATCATTATTGGCGCGGTTCTGTGCGCACTGATGATTCTGGCGCTGGAGGCACTGGGCCTGACCCCGGACGCCATGATGGCGGATGGGCAAAAACTAGCAACAGCTTTTACCATTCTGCTGCTGTCCGCCATTACGGCCACCGTCGCCATTTCCAACGATAATCTGCAAGACCTCAAAACTGGCCAGCTTGTAGGCGCCACCCCGTGGAAGCAGGAAGTCGCCCTTATTGCCGGGTGCCTTGTGGGGGCTGCGGTTATCCCTCCGGTTCTGAACCTGCTTTATCAGGCATATGGTTTTTCTGGCGCCATGCCTCGCCCCGGCATGGACCCCAGCCATGCTCTTTCTGCCCCGCAGCCCGCGCTGATTACACTAATTGCCAAAGGCATTTTTACCCACTCGCTTGACTGGAACATGCTCTCGGCCGGCATGGCGCTGGGAGTGGGATTGGTGGCGCTGGACCTGTTTTTGCGCTGCCGCAGTCTTGCGCTGCCCCCTCTGGGAGTGGCCGTGGGGCTGTACTTACCCGCATCTGTCAGCCTTACGCTGGCGGGGGGCGCCATGCTGGGCTGGGCCCTCAAACGGGTCCGACACACACGGAACAAGAAAGCAGCCAACACGGCGGAACACACAGCCCAAGAGGACGGCCCCATTGGCACCATGCTGGCATCCGGCTTTATTGTGGGGGAAAGCCTGACCGGGGTGCTGCTGGCCGTTCTTTCTGGCGCGACGGGGCAGGACAACGCTTTTTCCGTCGCCTCGTGGCTACCTGTGGGCCTCCCCAATATTCTGGGTGCTGTGGCCTTTGCGGCCTTGTGCTGGACGTTCGCGCGTAGAACGCTCCAGCCGTCCTGACTCGTTCTGTCTGCCGTCGGGGCTAATGCTGCAACAGCACGGGCACGCGGGGGTTGGCCAAAATATAATCGGTCACACTACCCACAAGGCGGCTGTAAAGCATATTATGCTGGTACCCACCCATGACCAGCATATCGGCATGAAACGTGTTAGCCATATCCAGCAATGCCTGTCCGGCGTTACGCGTATCTGCCAGTGGCTTCTGGGTTGCCGTAATACCGGGCAAAATATCCATTGGCAGCGGATCATTGGCCGACACGGCAACTTCCACCGCCTTTGCAGACCCGATTAAAGAGCGTGCGGCAAAAAACGCCCGGCGGCAGGCTGGCGTATCTTTCCACGCCATAAAAACCCTGTCTCCACTGGTCTGGTCCCAAAAGGGGGGCACAAACAGAACAGGGCGTCCGGATTCAAAAATAGCGGAGCGGGTTGCCAGATGTTTCTGCGGACTATCCCGGCTGTCAGGAAACCCCAGAATCAGCAGGTCCGCATCCTTGCCATAGCCTGCAATAATGCGGTCCACCGTAATTTCGGGGTCCAGCCAGTTGACTTCCACCTTGCCCAGCCGGTCGGCCGGGGAGCCATATTCCTGCGCCAACCAGTGCTGAAAACGTGCATGGAGGGCATCCGCCCATTCCAACTGGTTGGTGCGCAGGGTCTGAGCCTGTGCATCGGAAAAGCTAATACGCCCCAGTCCTTGATCCGGCGGCTCCCGCGCGGCCAGAACATCAATCCGTCGCATCCCCCGGATACGGGAGAGGGTCTGCGCCGCCATGCCAAGCAGAACCTCGGTCTGGTCCAACTGGTTGAGAATAACAAGGCACCGTTGCATCCACCAACTCTCCTTATACCATACATACGCAGCAGACTGTTGCACACATGCCCTCTCTCTGGAAGGTGAAGAAAAAACAGCTCTCCTCCTCTCGCATTCGTAGGCAAAGCTGGGCAAAACTCCGCCATGCGCGCCCCTTGCGCGCCACAGCAGAGGAAAGAGCAGAACAGTGTTGCTAAACGTGAGCGAGCGCGGCCCCGACCATCCAACCCCGGCAGATGCGCTGCCTGTTGTGCTGCTGCACGGTCTGTTCGGGCGGGCGCGTAATCTGGGTTTTGTGCAGCGTAAACTGGCAACAACCCGGCGCACACTTGCCATGGACCTGCGCAACCATGGCAACAGCCCCCACGGCCCCATGAGCTACCCGGCCATGGCGCAGGATGTGCTGGATACAATGGCGCATAACCACGCCTGCCCTGCTATTGTGCTGGGCCACTCCATGGGGGGCAAAACAGCTATGATGCTCGCCCTCACTCACCCCAGCGCCGTGCGCGCCCTGATTGTGGTGGACATAGCCCCAGCACAGGGCGGGTTTGACCGGCTGGACCTACCCGAAAATCTGGACAAAATACAGTTCCCTGCCCATCTGGACCTGCACGGCACCAACGACCTGCTCCGTCCATTTATTGCCAACGATGCGGTGCGCCAACTTATGGCGCAGAACATCAGGCAGGGGGATAACCCCGGCTGGGCCATTGGCCTGCCAGAAATTCTGGCCGCCATGCCCGATATTATGGGCTGGCCACAACTGGCTCCGGGCTTGCGGTATGATGGTCCAACCCTGTTTATCCGGGGGGAAAACTCACCCTATATCAGCCCGAAAAACTACCCGGTCATGCAGGCACTTTTTCCCAACCACAGGCTGGAAAGCATTCATGGCGCGGGCCACTGGGTCCATGCCGATGCACCCCGCCGCTTTACCGAACTGGTAGAGGAATTTCTGGCCGACATCCCCTAAAGGGTGGCGGTTCCTAAAAAAAACCACACCCCGTGGGAATATCGGACGGTCAGGACAGTGTTACCGGCAAACCAGCCATATCCTGTGCTACGGCCTCGGCCATGCGAATACCATCCATGGCGGCGGACAGAATACCCCCTGCATACCCTGCACCTTCCCCCGCCGGGTAAAGACCGGGGGTATTGACCGACTGGCCATCTTCCCCCCGTGGAATACGGAGGGGGGAGGATGTGCGGGTTTCCACCCCGGTCATGACCGCATCATCCATGGCAAACCCTTTGATCTTACGTTCAAAGCGAGGCAACGCTTCCCGCAGAGCCTCCACAACAAACCCCGGCAGACAGGTGGACAGGTCTGTTGGTGTCACCCCCGGTTTGTAGGAGGGCACAACGTCCCCTAACGCAGTAGAGGGACGACCAGCCAGAAAATCACCCACCCGCTGGGCAGGGGCCTTGTAATCTCCTCCTCCGGCCAGAAAAGCCTGCCGCTCCCAGTGGCGCTGGAACGCCATACCCGCCAGAGGGTCGTCCGGGTAATCCTCACCGGGGCGCAGTTCCACCACCATACCCGCATTGGCGTTACGCTCCGCGCGGGAATACTGGCTCATGCCATTGGTCACCACACGCCCTTCTTCTGAGGTTGCCGCCACCACCGTGCCGCCAGGACACATGCAGAAGGAATAAACACCCCGGCCATTAGAGGCATGGTGCACCAGACGATATTCGGCTGCGCCCAACTGCTCGTTGCCTGCGCTGGGGCCGAACTGGGCAATATCAATAACCGACTGTGGATGCTCGATCCGCACACCCATGGAAAAAGGTTTGGCCTGCATCTGCACACCCTGCTCGTGCAGCATGGCAAAGGTGTCCCGCGCGCTGTGCCCTACGGCCAGCACCACGTGGTCCGCCTCAATAACCTCACCCGTGGCAAGGCGAACGCCCTGCACCCTCCGGGTTGCGGGGTCCAGCAGCAGTTCCTCCACCCGTGATTCAAAGCGGTATTCCCCTCCCGCCTGCTCCACTTCCTGACGGATATGCTCCACCATAGAGACAAGCCGGAACGTGCCAATATGCGGGTGGGCCAGATACAGAATATCCTCTGGAGCGCCAGCTTTGACAAACTCCTCCAACACCTTGCGCCCCAAAAAGCGCGGGTCCCGCACCTGACTATACAATTTGCCATCGGAAAAAGTGCCTGCGCCACCCTCGCCAAACTGCACATTGCTCTCAGGCGTCAAAATTGAGCGCCGCCACAGGGCAAAGGTATCCACCGTACGCTCACGCACAATTTTACCGCGTTCCAGCAAAAGCGGACGCAGCCCCATGCGGGCCAGCATAAGGGCTGCCATAAACCCACATGGACCAGCCCCAATAACCACAGGCCGCTTATACCCCGGAGCCGCCGCAAGTGCCGCGCCATTGGTTATGGGCGCGTGCCATGCCATATCCGGCGCAGGCAGCACACGCGTGTTACCCGGATGCGCGGCCTGATACCGGGCCAGCACTGCGTCTTCATCCCGCACAGCGCAATCTACCGTGTACACAAGCCAGATGGCGGAGCGACGGCGTGCATCATGCCCGCGTTTGAACACGGTCACATGGTCGAGCGCATCCATACTTATACCGAGCCGGTCACAGACTGCCTGCCGGAGAGCTTCGGGCGGGTGGTCCAGCGGCAGCCGCAGTTCAGTCAGACGGAGCATGGGGCGTGTTCATCCAGTATTCGTTACAAAAACAGCAAAACGGTCAATCTGGCTCCTTCCCTATTCTGGAACCCCTTGAACGTGCAATGTCTGCTGCGTAATCCATACATGAATATTCACTTCAATTCCGCCACCCGCCACCTTACATAAGGGCAGAACCTCAGAATCTGAGATGCAGCGCCCTACGGCCCTCCTGTTCATGAAAGCAGCCAGCACCATGCCAAACCCGGACGAGCATATGCATGACCACGCAGGCCATTCTGGTTGTGACAACGGCCACGCACATGCCTCGCCCTGCACCCATGAGCATGAGCATGAGCATGAGCATGAGCATGACGGTAATGGTGCTTCCTGCGGGCACAAACATGGGTTCGGGCACCACCATGTGCATACGCCCGCCTCCTTTGACACAGCCTTTGCCATAGGCATTGCAGTTAACACCCTCTATCTGGCGGCGGAGGCTGTCTGGGGTGTTTATGCCCATTCACTCTCGCTCATTGCCGATGCAGGGCACAACCTCTCCGACGTGCTGGCACTGGCGGCGGCATGGCTGGCGGAGCACCTTTCCCGCAGGAGCCCCACAGCGCGGTTCACCTATGGGTTGCGCCGTTCTTCCATTCTGGCGGCGCTGGCCAATGCCATTATCCTTATGCTGGTAACCGGAGGTGTTGCGTGGGAGGCCATCCATCGCCTTATAGCCCCGACCCCAGTTGCCGGAACAACTATGATGGTGGTTGCCGGAATTGGTATTCTGGTCAACGGCGCGTCTGCCATGCTGTTTGCCGCAGGGCAGAAAGGGGATCTCAACATCCGCGGCGCGTTTTTGCACCTTATGGCTGATGCCCTGACCTCCCTTGCCGTGGTTGTGGCGGGGGGACTGGTCCTGCTGACCCATATCGAATGGATAGACCCCGCCATTAGCCTTGCCATTTCCGTTATTGTCGTGCTGAGCACGTGGTCCCTACTGCGGGACTCGCTGGATATGGCGCTGGATGCCGTTCCGCGTGAGGTGGACCCCGGAGCCGTGGAACGCTTCTTGCGCGGCACACCGGGCGTGGCCGACCTGCATGACCTGCACATTTGGCCCATCAGCACGACCGAAACCGCCCTGACCGTTCATCTGGTCCGCAGTGCCGGCCAGATGGATGGTGAGAATGACGCCAGACTGCTGGACACTCTTGTAACCACCCTGCGCAAACAGTTTGGCATTGCCCACCCCACGTTGCAGATGGAAACACAGGAATACGGCCCCACCTGCCACCTGTCCGACCCGCACACCGTCTAACCCCCAGATAACAAGAGCCTATGCCCGATCTCCCCCTCCCCAAAAGTAACAAGGGCATTGCCATTGTCAGTCTGTTTGTCAGCCTTGTGGCGCTGGGACTGAAATATGCCGCCTTTGCCGTAAGCGGCAGCGTTGCCCTCCATGCCGACGCCATAGAAACTATTATTAATGTTGTGGCGGCTGCTGGCGGGCTATGGGCGTTAAGCGTTGCGGAACGCCCGGCCGACCACAACCACACCTACGGGCATTACAAGGCAGAGTACCTTTCCGCCGTGGCCGAAGGGACGCTGGTTGTTATTACCGCCTTCATTATCGGCCGCGAGGCTGTGGAAGGCTGGTTACACCCTCACCCGGCTCTGGCTCCGTGGAATGGGCTGCTGCTAAACGCGGCGGCAACCTGCGTTAACCTCGGCTGGGGGCTGGTCATGCTCAGAACGGGGCAGGCCCGCCATTCTCCAGCGCTCATAGCTGGAGGGCAGCATGTTTTGTCCGATGTATGGACCGGGGTGGCACTTGTCGCTGGGGTGGCGTTAATTCCTCTTCTGGGCTGGCCGCAGTTGGATGCCATACTGGCCGGACTGGTGGCCATAAACGTACTACGCGTGGGCTGGGAAGTCATGCGGGACTCCATTGCAGGCCTGATGGATGAAGCCCCGGATACGGAAACTCTGGGCGAAATCCGCCAGATTATTACCGCCAATGGGCACGGAGCCATTCAGGCGCACGACATACGCACCCGCATTGTGGGCGCCATGACATTCCTTGAATTTCATCTGGTTGTGCCCGGCACCATGAGCGTGCATGACGCGCATGACATCTGCGACCGGATAGAACACGCCCTGCGCGTGCATATGGGCAGCACACTTGTCCATATTCATGTGGAGCCAGAAACATTTGCCAAGCGTGATGGCTCGGTCCTGCCCATCCCACCGACAGTGGCATCCACCGCCAATTCTGGTTCTTCAGCAGAAAAATAGACAGAAAATCATAATAAAAGCCTAGAATGTCTTTCTTCTGCTGCATGAAATGTTAAACTGTGCCGCATCCTTCTTTTTTTGATCAAGAGATGCCTCATGCCTGCGAGCGTGATCCCCACAGCAGAGTCCCTGCGCCATCTGCGTGAACACGCCAAGGCTGGTACAGTAAGCTGGCGCCGTAAACTTATGTACTGGTCGGGTGCAGCTCTGGTTGGCATGGTTGCCGTGGCTTTTGCCGAACTGGCAGATGCAGCAGCCCATGTGCGCACGGCTCTTGTCCACATTAACCCTTGGCTCATGCTTCTGGTCACTCCGCTCGGGCTGGCGCTCTCTACCTGGCTGACACGCACATGGTTCCGTGGTGCACAGGGCAGCGGGATTCCGCAGGCCATTGCGTGTATGCACCTGCATGACATGACCATTGTGGACAAAGTTCTGGCTTTACGCATTGCTTTGGCCAAAATCTGCCTGACCTGCCTTGGCCTGTTATCTGGTGCTTCCATCGGGCGTGAAGGGCCAACCGTGCAGGTGGGTGCTTCCATCATGCATACTGTTGGCCGCCTCGCTGGCCTGACTGATGTGACCAAACAGCGCGCCCTTATCAAAGCCGGTGGAGCTGCCGGGGTCGCGGCGGCCTTTAACACCCCCCTTGCCGGCATTGTGTTTGGCATTGAGGAGCTGGCCCACTCCTTTGAGCAGCGCACCAGCGGCACCATGCTGACCTGTGTTGTTATTTCCGGCGTAACCGCTATTGCTCTGGTCGGCAACTACACCTATTTCGGCCACACATATTCTGCCGTTCCTGTTGGCGCAAGCTGGCTGGCCGTGGTGGTGTGCGGGGTGCTGGGAGGAATAAGTGGGGGCACATTTTCTGCCCTGCTGGTGCGTATTTCCCGCGGGATTCCGGGCAAGTTCGGCCGGTTTGTCAGCCAGCGTCCCATTCTGTTTGCAGCACTGTGCGGGGTCGCACTCGCCATAATCGGCCTGCTTTCTGGCGGCATGACATATGGCACGGGCTACACGCAGGCCCGCGACATCATTATGGGCTCTGACCAGTATCCGGTTTCGTTTTTTCTGTTCAAACTGCTCGCAACACTCATTTCCTACTGTTCGGGCATTCCCGGTGGGCTGTTTGCGCCCTCGCTCTCGGTTGGGGCTGGCATGGGGGGGTGGATTGCGCATTTCCTGCCCCACACCACGCCGGGGGCCGTCGTGCTGCTTGGCACGGTGGCCTACTTTTCCGCCGTGACCCAGTCCCCCCTGACGGCAACTGTTATTGTGATGGAAATGTGTGACAACCAGCAGATCACTCTGGCACTGCTGGCCAGCGCATTCCTTGCCTTTGGCGTGTCCCGCGCCTTGTGCAGCCACGCGCTGTATGGCGCACTGGCGGTGCGCTTCCTGCGCTCTGCCGCACCCAAACAAAAACCCCAGAAGCTCATGACCGCCACGGACACGCTCAGAACCTGAGCTTTTCCGCTCCCGCAGACCAGTGGTTCTGGCGTAATAGGACCGCGCCTCTCTGGTTTCTCATAATCTGGCGTCCTATATGAGAAACACGATTGTTGATTTGGAGGCTTACCTTATGTCTGACGCATCCCTCGCGCCGGAAAATGCTGCCACAAGCGCACCAGATGCCCGTGTGCCCGTTACGGTGCTGACCGGCTTTCTGGGCGCGGGCAAAACCACGCTGCTCAACCATATCCTGACCGCCGAACACGGACGCAAATACGCCGTGGTCATTAACGAATTTGGCGAGCTGGGCGTGGATAACGATCTGGTCGTGGATGCGGATGAAGAAGTGTTCGAAATGAACAATGGCTGCATCTGCTGCACCGTCCGTGGTGATCTGATCCGTATTCTGAACGGGCTGATGAAGCGGCGCGGCAAATTTGACGGTGTCATTGTGGAAACCACAGGCCTTGCCGACCCCGCCCCCGTTGCCCAGACCTTTTTTGCCGATGAAGATGTGCGCGAAAAAGCCAAGCTGGACGCTGTGGTTACGGTTGTGGACGCCTTTAACTTCCTGACCACACTGGCAGAAAGCCCCGAAGCGCGCGAGCAGGTGGCCTTTGCCGATGTGATTATCCTGAACAAAACCGATCTGGTGGACGCAGCACAGATTAGCCAGATTGAGGCTGCCATTCGCAAGATCAACGCCGTGGCCCCTATTCACCATGCCAAAAAGGGCAATGTGCAACTGACCGACGTGCTGGACCGTGGCGGGTTTGATCTGGCCCGCGTGCTGGAAACCACACCCGAATTTCTTGAACATGCTGAACACCACCATGAGGAAGACATTTCCAGCGTCTCCCTCACAGTCAAACAGCCACTGGATGCCGGGCGCTTTCAGGCATGGATCAGCGCTCTGTTGCAAGAAAAAGGCGGGGACATGCTGCGCACCAAGGGTATTCTGGACTTTGCAGGCCAGCCTGACCGTTTTGCCTTTCAGGCAGTGCATATGATGGCGGATGGCAATGCCATTGGCCCGTGGAAAGAAAATGAACCGCGTGAGAGCCGTCTGGTCTTTATTGGCCGTAACCTGAACAGACCACAGCTCCGCCGTGGGCTTGAAAGCTGCATTGCGGCATGAGCGAGACCAAAGAAACCCTTCTGCGCGGGCTGATTGAAAAGCGTGGATCCCACCGGCAGGTGGAAGGCGAAATTACAGGCTGCACCGCCTCGCGCGATTCCAGCCGCTTTGCCTTTACCACTGGCGAAGGCGATGTAGTTGTCGCCCACCGGCAGGACCTTATGGCGCCACAGGCATGGGCAACCTACGCTGTGCATGATGGTCCGGTCCTCTCTCTCTCGCCCGATACACTGGCAGACAGCTTTCTGACCGGTGGGGACGATGGCCGCCTGTGCCGCCTTGACCCTACGGGAGAAATTGAGGAACTGGGCAAAACCCGACGCTGGGTGGAACATATTTCCACTTTTGTTAGTGACAAATCTGCTCTGATTGCTGCGGCTTCGGGCAAAAATGTGGAACTGCGCGACGCCACGGGCCGCACTGTTATCCGCACTTTTGAGCACCCCACAACCGTAGGCGGCATTGCGTTTGACCCCAAAGGTAAACGCCTTGCTGCATCGCATTACAATGGCGTGTCGCTCTGGTTTACCCAGTCCAAAGATGGCAGCGCACGCGTGCTGGAATGGAAAGGCAGCCACCTTGGTGTGGCCATGCACCCGGGAGGCGAAGCCGTTATTACCGCCATGCAGGAAAATGACCTGCACGGCTGGCGGCTGGCGGACGGCCACAATATCCGCATGAGCGGCTACCCGACCAAAGTGCGCTCCATGTCTTTTTCCAGCAATGGCAAATGGCTTGCCACCAGTGGGGCGGATGTTGTGGTCATGTGGCCGTTTTTTGGTGGTGGCCCCATGGGCAAACCCCCAGCGGAACTACCCGGTGCCGGGGGCGCACTGTGCACCCGTGTTGCTTTTCACCCCTCGCAGGAAGTTGTGGCGGCGGGCTTTGCCAATGGCACGGTTGTGATGATGGAACCCGCGACCCAGCGTGTTCTTCCTGTATCATTAGGACATGCAGGGGCCATTACGGCTCTGGCCTATAGTCCGGATGGCTGCACGCTGGGCTTTGGCACGGAAGATGGGGTTATCGGACTGCTTGATCTGGCGGCAACAGCCTAACCATACAGGCATTAGCTGCCCCACTTTCCTCCCCCGTCATGGCCTGTATGCTGGTCGTGGCGGGGGATCATTGCATAGTGCAAAACAGAACCTCCCCCTTCAGGCCAAGAAGCGGAAGGTAAAGGACAGGAATGATATGACGAACAGGTTCCGGCTCGTGATTATTGGTGGAGGTGTTGCCGGTCTGGCCCTGGCAACCCGTCTGGGCAACACGCTCGGCCGCTCTGGCAAACTGGAAATCACGCTCGTGGACAAGGGTTTCAGCCATGTATGGAAGCCCATGCTCCACTGCTTTGCCGCTGGAACTGCCCGGAACGAAAACGACCGGATTACGTTTGTCTCCCACGCAGCGGCCCACGGCTTCCGCTTTTGCTACGGCGAAATTGCGCAACTTGACCGTGCCAACCGACGCATAACGCTGGCGCCACTGACGGAGGAAAACAACCAACTTCTGCTGGAGGAACGGCATCTGGATTATGATGCTGTGGTCTTTGCCATTGGCAGCCGCGCCAATGACTTTGGCACCCCTGGCGTGGTGGAACACTGCATGTTCCTGGACAACGTGGTTGAGGCCAACAATTTTAACGAACGCTTCCGCCATGCCATTATTCAGGCTTACGGGCGTGGCACTCCACTGGATATTGCCATTGTTGGCGGGGGAGCAACCGGTGTGCAGTTGGCAGCCGAGCTGCACAAAGCGCTTGATATCGGGTCCTTGTACAATTTTACCCCCGTTACGCCAGAAATGCGCGTAACCCTGCTGGAAGCCGGTCCCCGTATTCTGCCCGCATTCCCCGAAAATGTATCGCAGGCAGCGCAGAAGCAGCTTGAAGAACTGAACATTCAGGTCCGTACCAGCACCATGGTCAGCGGCGCGGATGAGCAGGGCTTTATCCTCAAGGATGGTACGCGTGTTAATGCCCAGTTCCGGGTCTGGGCGGCTGGTGTGAAGGCGCCTGATGTCACACGCAATATGGATGGGCTGGAATGCCAGCGTGGGGGGCAGCTCACCGTTCAGCCCAACCTGCAAAGCACGGTGGATGAGCATATTTTTGCTGTGGGTGACTGCTCCTTTATCAAAGATGCACCACTGGCCCCCACGGCGCAGGTTGCCCGCCAGCAGGCGCACCATCTGGCACGCTACCTTCCGGGTTACATCTTTAACAAAAAACCTGTTCCAGACTTCCGCTTTCGTAACAAAGGCGCCATTGTTGCCCTTGGGGACTATAATGGCTGGGGTGCATTTGCCGATGGCAAAACCTTTGGCGGCGGCTTTTTGCACGGCCTAAGCGCCCGCCTTGGGCACATGGCCCTGTACCGCCAGCACCAGTTTGAACTTTACGGACCTGTCCGTGGCGCCATTGCCTGCTTTACAGACTGGCTGGATGGCTTTGTGCGCCCACCAGTCAGAATGGACTGACCCCCTCCTCCCCCGAATAAAAACGGGGGAGGCATAATAAAAATAACTGACACGATCAGGTTTTTTCACACACTCGCAAAAAATCTTTTACCGCAGCGTGGACCACATCCGCCTGCTCGATATGGGGAAGGTGGCCAGTGCCCTGCAAAAAACGGCAGGGCACATGCGCTGGCACCCCCTGCGCCTGCGTAACTGGCAGAACCCGATCTTCCTGCCCCCATATAATATGAACGGGGCATGATGGGCTTTGTAGAACCGGACGTAAATTATTGGCCTGCTCCCCATGTGGGAAACAGGTCTGGGCAACGGTGCGCAGGGCCTCACGCGCACCGGGCACAGCGCGGGCTTCTACCAGAAACTCGGCAACCTTCCGCCCTATCAACTTTGGATTATACACAGCCATAGCCATGGCAGCACTCATGTCTGCTACGGTGTTAGCCTCTATAAAGCCGGTAATAAACGCCATATTCACATCCCGACCCAACCCGGCCGGGGCCAGCAGAGACAGGCTTGCCACCTGCTGCGGGTATGTCTTGAGCATGGACATGGCAATGCCACCGCCCAGAGAGTGCCCCAGAATATGGGCTTTACCCACTCCCAGACCTGCCAAAACACGGCTGGCAACATCTGCAAAATGCGCCAGTGTTGGCGTCGTAGCTAAGGCGGAAGACTTGCCATGCCCTGGCAGGTCAAATGCGATAACCCGTCGGCTGGTGGCCAATACATGCTGGGTGAGCTGCCAGTTGGTCAGGCTGCCGCCAAAACCATGCACCAGCACAAGTGGCAAACCTGCCCCAGCACCCATCTGACGGACATGCACCGCCTGCCCTCCCAGCCGGAGCAGGAAGGTTTCTGTCTGTACATCCTGTTTTATCATGCTGCCATCATGCCCCTTTTGCACCTAAGGGGCCAGACTACGGCTTTAACCTGCTAGAAATGGCAGGCAATCCGCCCGCCAATAAAACGCGGTTCACCGGGAATATAAAAGTACGTGGTTGTGGCCATACCGCCACTTTCCGCGTAGTGCCGGTCCAGAATATTACGGGCATAAACCGTAACATCCCACAGTTGGGACGGAGAATGTAGGGTTGCGTGCGCGCCCAGCAGAAAATAAGGCGGCAGACGGTAAAAACCCGTTCCCCCCACAGCAATGGCCTGACTACCCCGGTATTGCCAGTCCGGTCCAAAATCCAGCCTGTAACCTGTAGGCAAAGGCTGCCGCCATGTGGCCTCCCCATTCAGGGTTAGTTTGGGAGAGCCATTATCCACCCCATCAAAATTCCGCTCTATGGCTTTCCACTCATTATGTGCCTTGTAATAGGCATTGGTCGCGGCACGGTCCACGTTGGGAAAATTCTGAAAATCTCCACGCTGCCAACCAATGTTCTGTAACAGATACAAATGCCCAAACGGATGGGCCTCCAGTGTAGCCTCAAACCCCCAGCTCTGGGATTTGGGCGCATTGGTAATTTCGCTTAACGGCCCATAGTTGGGGATCAGAACAGTTCCAACAACCTGCTGGTTATGAAAATCGTTGTAAAATGCAGCGCCATTCAGGCGTAACCGACCGGGAATGGGGTCGGATTTAAGCCCCAGCTCATAGGTCAGCACCGTTTCTGGCTTAAACGGGTCAAGCTGGGCCTGCACCTGAGTATTGTTGGCTGTAAACCCACCGGGTTTAAAACCTTTGCTCATCTTATAATACAGCAAAGCCTGAGGCAGAAACTGCCACGAAACCCCAACCTGCCCAGCAAACTGGTTGGCTGCCGTGCTCTCTGGCGTAAAGGTTCTGGTTGTGCCGCCAAAGATCTGGGAGGTCAGCCCTGTTATGCCCCGGTCATCCAACTCATGCAGCAGTCCTGCCCAGATTGTAACATTATGCGGCAGGCGGTAGCTGACATTCCCGAATTCGGAAACACTTTCCTGATTCATGCCAAAGCTTGTGGCCATCATGTAACCACGGGCGGTGTAGTCCGTATAATCAAAGAAAAACCGCTGGTTCATGCGGCTACGCTGGTAGTACGCCCCCACAACCCAGTTCAGCCGACCATGCAGGGCGGCACCATTCAGCCGCGCTTCCTGCGTAAACACGTTGGCATCTATGGTGCGGTACGTATCTGCCTGCGCAAGGGCCGTCCCGTCCTGATCCGTATATTCGCCCTGCCGTTCGGTCTCAAAAGCACTAATGGCGGTAAAGGTAGCAGGGCCAAAATCATGAATGATCCGTAGGTCCGCTCCCCAATACTGGTTATGTTCGCTGGGTTTAAGGCTTGAACCCCGCCCAACAAGGTTGGCAAATTCCGGGCGCGAGGACCACTCGGCCTGCCGCCCCATGCCAAAACCCGGCAAAGCCTGTGAGCCGATCAGCCTGTAAACAGGAACAGCCGTAACCACCTGACTGTTATCCTGCACAAAATGGCCACCTAACTGAATGGTCGTACGGTCATTGGGCTGCCAGCGCAGCTTGCCACGCAGCGCCCACAGATCGGCGTCCCCCAGATGTGCGCCGTTGGTCGGGTTATACTGCCACCCACCGCCCTGCCGCGTCTGCCCTGCAAGCCGAAAGCTCCATCCCTTTGCCAAAGGGCCGGAAACATAAGCCTCACTCCGGCTGCGGGCATAGGAGGCAATATCTTCCATAGCACCGTAATGCCATGTTGAGGTGGGGTCGTTTGTGCGCAGGCGCACCTCTCCCCCTGTTGTGGACTGGCCATGTTTTGTGCCCACAGGCCCCGGGTCCACCGCGGCATCCGCCAGATCGAACAGCAAACCGTTGCTCATGGCGGCATAAGGATACGCCACGTCATCCATATACGTCAGAACGGGAGGCATGTTATTCTGCGTAAAATCGTTAAACCCTGCGCCACGCAGGTAAAAATTGGTCGATGCCGTACCGTTGATGCTTTGCATGGTCAGGTTAGGGGCAACACGCTCCAGCCCACGCAGGGTTGTCACATCCCTGTCCCGCAGCAATTCGGCACTCAGGCGGGTTGTGGCATCCGGCTCGTGCTGAGCGGCCGGAAAGGCAAAGTCATACCGGTGGCCGCCCACATCCACATGCGTTACTGCGTGGGCCGCGACCGGGCCATGTTTTGCCGGAACGGCCGCCTTTGCCGCCACGGAGCTTTTGGGCTGGCGGCTGAGCGTGCCCTCCCCTGCCTCGCCAGTCTCCGCCTTGACGGCGGGAGTTGCAAACAGACCCAACGATGCCAGACCCGCACAGCAGACCATAAGCTGCCAGCGCCTCTGTCCCCGAACCCGGGTCCGCGCAACCGGAGGAAAGCCGTATTCCTGCTGCCCCAAAATAGTCTGTATCCTCCGCCACCAATGCGCTGCCTCGTCTGGCAGGCAAGCCATGCTCCCTCAACAGGGCTGGCTCTCTCATGACGGAAACAGCCCCCCCTACGCAAGGCTGTTCCGCCCTATCCCTCTTATTTTTTAGGAAATGAGAGCGCTATTCATGCAGATTACTGTGTAATAATGCCGTCACCAACTGTAAGGTTTTTTTTAAGAAAACCTCTTCCCGCCAGAGGGTAGGCAGTCAGGAACAAGCTGGTTAAGGTGAGTTCACCTTGTGTTTTGTGAGCAAAACACGGCCAGCAATCCGTAGTGTCGCCAACACATATAATAAAGAACCGGAGCTTACCTGTGCCAGATCTGTCCTTGCGTGCCATTTTCCGCCATGCCCTCATGCTTTCTGCCGTTATTGGCGCTGGCAGCCTGGCGGGGCAGTCCCATGCAGCCTCCCAGACCGCCCCCCAAACGGCGGAAAGTAGCTTTGGTGCATGGGGCGTTGACCTTGCTGGGCGCGACCTGAGCGTATCTCCGGGGAACAATTTTTTCCGCTACGCCAATGGCACCTATCTGGACCATCTGACTATTCCTGCGGACATGACCAGCTACGGGCCGTTTAACGCGCTGGCCGAACTCTCCCGCACGCGGGTGCAGAGTATTCTGAATGACCTTTCCGCCCACCCGGTCACCAACCCCCGTAGCACGGAAGAAAAGCTTGGAACCTTCTATGCGTCCTACATGGATGCGGCAGAAGTGGAGCGCCTTGGCACGCAGCCACTCCAGCAGGATATGGACGCCATCAAGGCCATAAAGGACATGGCCGGGTTTGCGGCCCTAACTGGTACGGCCGTCGGGTCATTCCAGTTTGGCCCCTTCTCCCTTGGGATCAACCCAGATGCCAAAGACCCCACGCGTTACGCGCTTACGCTGGATCAGGCCGGGCTGGGGCTGCCGGACCGGGACTACTACCTGAAGCCCACATTCGCCGCAAAAAAAGCCGCCTACCAGTCCTATATTGAAAAGGCACTCACGCTGGCAGGCTGGCCCGAACCGACCAAAGCCGCTGCCGCCATTGTTATTTTTGAGAGCAAACTGGCCGAAGTGCACTGGGCGCGTGCGGACCTGCGTGACCCGCAAAAAACCTACAACCCCATGACTCTGGCAGAGCTGAACACCAAAGCCCCGGGGTTTGACTGGGCCGCATGGTTGGGTGCGTCCGAACTCCCCACACAGGACTTGGATAAGCGCCTCCTGATTGTTGGCGAACCTTCCGCCATTACGGGAGAAGCCCGGGTGCTGGCCGCAACGGATATGGACACATTACGTGCATGGCTGGCCTTCCATCTGGTGGAAAACGCCACAACCTACTTGCCTGACAGCTTTGAACAGGCTCGCTTTGTGTTCACAAAAGCCCTGACCGGGCAGCCAACACTGACCGCACGGTGGAAGCGTGGTGTGCAGGCCACCAGCGCCGCCATGGGCATGGCGCTGGGCAAGGTGTATGTGCAGCGCTACTTCCCCGCGGAGAACCGCGTGGTTATGCAGAAACTGACCACCGACCTGAAAAACGCCTTTAGAGTCCGCCTACAGAACAATAGCTGGATGAGCGCCGCCACCAAGGAAGCCGCCCTCCGCAAACTGGAAAACTTTGAAATTCAGGTTGGCTACCCCAACAGGTGGCGCGATTATTCAACCCTTGCTGTTAAAAAAGGCGATGTGTATGGCAACGCCCGCAATGGGGTTGCGTTTGAATGGCACTACTGGCTGGAGCGGCTGGACAAACCTGTGGACCGGAACGAGTGGGACATGACTCCCCAGACGGTCAACGCCTACAACAACCCGCTTTTTGATCAGGTTGTGTTCCCCGCCGCCATTCTTCAACCACCGTTTTTCAATATCAAGGCGGACCCAGCGGTTAACTATGGCGCCATTGGTGGTGTCATCGGCCACGAAATGACCCATTCATTCGATGATGAAGGCCGCCAGTTTGATGAGCATGGCCGCCTGCGCGACTGGTGGACAAAGGACGACGCCGAAAGGTTCCAGAAACTGGCCGATCGTCTTGGCGCACAGTATGACGCGTTTGAAGTGCTGCCCGGCATCCACGTAAACGGCAAACTGACCATGGGCGAGAACATTGCCGATCTGGGTGGGCTAACACTCGCACTGGACGCCTATCATGCCTCGCTCGATGGTAAACCCGCTCCAGTGGTTGATGGTCTAAGTGGGGATCAGCGGGTCTTTTTGGGCTGGGCGCAGGTCTGGCGCGAAAAGCTGCGGGAGGAAACCATCCGTCGGCTTGTGGTAACGGACCCCCACTCCCCCCCAGAAGCCCGCGTAAACCTGCCCATGCATAATATTGACGCATGGTACGATGCGTGGACCGTGCAGCCGGGGGACAAGCTTTACCTCTCCCCGCAACAGCGCGTTAAAATCTGGTAAAACTGTCCAGCCCCGTATGGCAGGCCATCCTGCCATACAGGACTAAGCCATGAGTGATTTTTTATAACACGCATACGTTCTGCCCCTGTAAAGTTCTCTCTGGCACCGGGGCATGAGCGATGGCAAAATAGCCTACAAATGGGCTATACACCCACACACACCATTACTCATGCAGGGCAAGGGAGAACTCGGGCGGTTCATGGTCGATAAGCGCAGTTCTTCCACAGGCCAGAATGCCCCCCTGCCCAACAGGCAGGAGCCTCGCCTCAGGCCCACACGGCCAACTCCCAACGCCGCCCCCTCTGCTGGGAGCGAGGACGCCGCAGGCCAGCAACGGCTACGGCTGTTCCCATTCAGCCCTGTGCCCAAACCACCGGGGGGTGCGGTACGCGGCACGTCCACACCGCTCATCCGCAAGGATGTTTATGCAGACCCCACGCTAGGGCCGGTCTTTACCGCCTCGGCGCTGGCGCATTTTATTCTGCTAGCGGCTCTTCTGTATCAGGCCACCCATCATGGGCAGACCGGGTCCCCTCAGGCCAGCCAGTCCTCCTCTGTGGAAATGGTTTTCTCTCAACCAATCCCTTCCACAGGGATGGTTGGTCCTCATTCGCCCGATGCAGGCGGTGGCAACGCTGCGCCACAGGCCGCTCCGCCCCCACCGGCGGAACAGCAGCCTGATACCCAGACAGCTCCCCCCGAACCCAGCGAAGCCGCACCAGATGTGCCGCCCCTGCCCCAGTCGGATGATGGCCTGCCAAAGCCCCGCCCCACGCCCCAGAAAACACGGCCAACTGAGCACAAGCCTACGGCAAAGCAATCCAACCATGCTGTGCAGCACCCGCGTGCAACCCAGCAACTCCCCAAAAACCTGCAATCCCTGCTCCAGCACCCAATGGATTACTCGTTTAACGAAGCACCTGCCCCGCGCCGTACCCTCCGTGGGCGTCCGGGCGGTTCTTCCGCCCCGCTTGACCTCTCCATTGGCCCCATGGTGGAAAACGGGCAGTTGAACGCACACTACGCGTCACGCACAAGCGTGCACGGTGTTAGCAGTGATTATGGTGCGGAAATTGATGCGTGGATCCAGCGGCACCTTTACTACCCACCAGATGCCGCCGCACGCGGTGAGGAAGGCAGCACGTCTGTGCACGTCATTCTGGACCGGTCGGGCCATGTGTTCAAAGTGTTCGAAACCGGTTCATCAACAGAGGCATTGGACGCGTCAACCATTGGCATGTTCCAAGGGGCGCAGCTACCGCCCGTACCACCGGATATGAAAGACAAGTATATCAACTTCGATGTCACGGTGAACTATATCCTGATCCGCAATTAAGCTGCCACTTTGCCCGCGCTCTGGCCTGTTTCTGACAGCAGATGTGCGGGGGCGACATGCAGATCACATAAAACTGAGGAGGCATCTCCGGGCCAAGTCTGCTTATCTGGTAAACCAGCTTATGCCGCTCCAGGCGGCCCAGAGAGATTTTAAGGACATACTTGCGATGCCACGTTCATCCAGCTCCGATCTACCGCCAGGTGTGCCGACCATCCGTGTTGTGGCCATGCCGACCGATACCAACCCGGCCGGAGATGTTTTTGGCGGTTGGATTGTCTCACAGATGGATCTTGCAGCGGGTACAACCGCAGCCTTCCGGGCCAATGGCCGTTGCGTTACCGTTGCGATCAACAGCCTTGTCTTTCTTGAACCCGTGGTCGTGGGGGATGAGGTCAGCATCTACACAAAAATCATTCGGGCCGGGCGCACCTCCCTGACTATTCATGTGGAGACATGGCGCAGGGCAAGGCACACCCACATCACCTCCAAGGTGACGGAAGGTGAGTTCATTTTTGTTGCGCTGGATGAGAAACGCCGCCCCCGGCCTCTTCCTCCCGAGGAAGACACACTCCCCGCCACCAACTGCGAAAACGCCTGACACACAGCGCAGACGTGCCCCCACCATAAAATTCCCTGTTCCAGCAGACCGCCACCCATGCCATATACACAGCAGCGCCGCCTGAGCTTGCATTGGAACCAACCGATGCAAGACATGTGGCGCGCTCAAAACAGGTGTGGTTTTTTGTCGCGCACCATTTTGCCAACACGTCATATGGTTTAAAAAATCCGCCAGCATGTCCTGCATGGGGTGTTCTGTGCATATCCGCCCAGAACACCCCATGCAGGGACGCAACAGATTTGGCATAGCAGGAGGTCCGGCACATGAAGCACTGGCAGATTGATCAACTGCCATGGGACAGGTTTGATCCCTCCAAAGTTGACCCGGAACTGATTCCCGCCATTAAGGCGGCCGCTGTTGTGGAGCGCAACAGCGTGGATTATGCGCTATACCTTAATAACGTTTTTCGGAGCGACCCGGACTTCTGCACTGCTGCCGACCATTGGGCGGAAGAGGAAATCCAGCACGGGGATGCGCTGGGCCGTTGGGCCATGCTGGCTGACCCCACATGGGATTACAAAGCCGCCTTCCTCCGCTACCGCGACTTTTACAAAATTCCGCTAAACGTGGACCAGTCTGTTCGCGGCTCCCGCACAGGAGAACTGATTGCCCGCTGTATGGTGGAAACCGGCACCTCTTCCTTTTATTCCGCTCTGGCAGATGCCACGGATGAACCCGTGCTAAAAGCCCTGTGCAAACAGATTGCGGCGGATGAATTCCGGCACTTCAAACTCTTCTATGACCATATGCGCCGTTACCTGAAGCGCGAGAACATTGGCCTTTTCCAACGGGTCCGCATTGCTCTGGGCCGCGTGACGGAAACCGAGGATGATGAACTGGCCTCCGCCTACTACACAACCAACGAACCAGCGGACCAGCCTTACGACCACACGCACTGCATTGCAGCCTACATGGCGCGGGCCATGCGGAACTACCGGCCCCAGCACCTGCGCCGCGTAACAACCATGGTGTTCAAGATTACCGGCCTGCCCCCTCATAGCTGGTTACAGTCGGTTGCATTCAAAATTTCGGAAAAACTGTTTTTCAAACGCCAGCAACGGTTTGCGCGCATTGCGGGCATAAGCTGAGCGGGGCTTGCCGCACGCGGTCTGGCGCGCCATCCTCTGGGCGTTCCAACCGCTGGAGAACAGATAAACCATGTTCACGCACATCATGGTGGGTAGTAACGATATTGCCCGCTCCAAAAAATTCTACGATGCAATTTTTGCTGCCATGAACATCCCTCCGGCAGAAATTAATGCCAAGGGCCGCATTACCTATGCCAAGCATGGGATGCGTTTTATTGTGACACCTCCACTGGATGGCAAACCCGCCACCCATGCCAATGGTGGCACAATCGGTTTTGAAGCCGAAACACCCGCCATGGCGGATGCGTGGCACAAAGCTGGCGTGGAAAACGGCGGCAAAGCCATAGAAAACCCACCCGGTGTTCGCCAATCCCCCGTTGGGCCGCTGTACCTTGCCTACCTGCGTGACCCGGACGGCAACAAGCTGTGCATTGCCTGTAAAGTGCCCGAATAATCCGTTTTATTCGGTTTTATGCTGCCCCGAAAAGCACACTGGTGTTTTTTCGGGGCAGTATCTGAAGCCTAACCCAGCATAGTCCGGTCCACAGCCAGACCGGCAGAAGCCTGACAGGTCGGCATCATTTCCACATGGTTGATGTTAACATGCGCGGGCAGGCCAAGTACCCATGCCACTGTTTCGGCTATATCCTCTGGCAACAACGGTGCAGTGCCTTGGTAAACAGCATCCGCTTTGCTTTTATCCCCCAGCCGCACCTGACTAAACTCGCTCCCCCCACACAGGCCCGGCGCAATGGTGGTGGCCCTGACCTGCTTACCCAGCAGATCGCTACGCAAATTCCGCATAAACTGGTCTACAAATGCTTTTGTGGCGCCATAAACATTGGCCCCAGGGTAAGGGTATGTGCCAGCCGTACTGCCGAGGGAGAGAACATGCCCGCTGTTACGGGCGACCATTCCCGGCAGCAAAGCACGTGTTATTTCCACCAGCCCTGTAACGTTGGTGGAAATCATTTTTTCCCAGTCCAGCGGGTTGGTCTGCCATGCTTTTTCCAGCCCAAGCGCCAGACCGGCGTTATTGACGAGCACGTCAATCTCCCGCCACCCTTCGGGCAAACTCTCTGGCAACGCTCTTACGGCGCTCAGGTCGGTCATATCCAGCCGGAATGGCATAATACGCCCGGTATCCACCTGCCCAGCCAATGCCTCAAGCCGTTCCTGCCTGCGCCCGGTCGCCACCACACGGTAGCCTTCACGCACAAGGCGCAGAGCTATGGCGTGCCCAAACCCGGCCGTGGCCCCTGTAACCAGCGCAATTTTGCCTTTTTGTGCCATTGATCTATCCCCATCCTTGCCAGAATTATGGAAGTATTGGATTTTCCGGCTGCATTAATGTCCGACGTTCATACGGCTGCAACAGGTCTGCGAGTGTGACCTTGTCCAACACCCCCATGAATGCCTCTAGCGCGGTACCCAGCACACTGCGTAGGTGGCAGCCGCCCGACAGCAGGCAGGTCACCGCATTCTCCTGCACAGGGCGCGCCATGCAGCTTACCAGCGCCATGTCCTCTTCCGTATGGCGTACCACATCCCCCACACATATGTCCTCAGCCGCGCGCCCCAGTGTCAGCCCGCCACCGCGGCCTCTTTGTGTATGCACAAAACCTCCACGTCCAAGGTGATGAATGATCTTGACCAGATGATTTTCGGAAATCCCATACGTCTGAGCCACCTCACGTATAGAAACACGCCTGTCCGTATGTACGGCCAGATACAAAAGAGTGCGTAACGCGTAGTCGGTGTACAAAGTCAGACGCATAGAAAAAAATCTGCTCCAGCGGGCTATGAATGGCAGGTTGATACACAAGGCCGAGATAAACAGAATCTATCTCTAACGCAGCCTAACTGGCATGGTTTTTATAAAATGCGAACCCACTCCCTCCCTCACATACCCTGACAACGTGGAAGAAGGAACAAATGCAGAAAGATGATGAAACATGTGCATCTGCCTGCCTTCCACAAAACTATCCACAGGGTTTTCCCGCAATCCGTCCCCTTTCCTTGTGGATAAGCTTGCTGCCCCTCCCCCCAAAACAGTACAAAAAATGTCTGTTTCCTGCGGGTTGTAGCTTTTTTAAGCTTTTATGACGCCCTCCCCCCTTGACGTCGCATTGCAACAACGAGTCGGTCTGAGGCAATTCATCCACAGCCCGACAGGCCTACCATGAAGTGACAGATGAGTTCGCCCATGCGCTGCCTGCCAATTGCGCATATACGGCCACGACTGGCACACTCTGCGCGCAACCACTTTTTAAAGACCCGAGGAGCAAACAGAGCCTCATGCAGTTCATTCTTACTTTTTCCTGCCCGGACAAAGCAGGCATTGTTGCTGGCGTAACCACTGTGCTGGCGCAGCAGGGGGCTGACATTACCGAAACCCACCAGTTCAGCGACCGCAGTACGGGCCAACTCTTCATGCGGCTGGCTTTTTCCACGCCAGAGAACACCAGCATGGCGGACATAAAAACCTGCCTTGCCCCCGTAGCGGAGCAGTTTGGCATGAACATGCGCCTGCATGATGCCGCCGTGCTGCCACGTATGATTATTATGGTCTCCCGGTTTGACCATGCTTTGCTCAACCTGCTGTATCAGGTTCGTGTTGGTTGGTTGCGGGCCGAGATTGTTGCTATTGTTTCCAACCATCAGGATAGCGAAGCCACAGCACGGCAGGCTGGGATTCCCTATTACTACTGGCCTGTAAACGCCCAGAACAAAACGGAGCAGGAAGACAAGCTACGCGCACTTGTGCACACCACACAAACAGACCTGATTGTTCTTGCCCGCTATATGCAGGTTCTCTCGGACAGCCTGAGTGCTGAGTTCAGCGGGCGGATCATCAATATCCATCACTCTTTTCTGCCGTCCTTCAAAGGCGCGCGCCCCTACCATCAGGCTTATGCCCGTGGCGTCAAACTGATTGGCGCAACCGCTCACTACGTCACGGCGGATCTGGATGAAGGGCCGATTATTGAGCAGGAAACAGCCCGTGTCAGCCACAACCTCTCACCCGATGATTATATTGCGACAGGGCGAGGTATTGAATCTCAGGTTCTGGCCCGCGCGGTCAAACTCCATACCGAACACCGGGTCATGCTGAACGGCCACCGTACCATTATTTTTTCCTGACCCCGGCAAAATTTTATCCCGAGACTGGTGGAAGTGGAGTCTGCCCCCATTTCTGCCAGCCTCTAACAGCCAGAACCACAAAAGCCGCATAAAGGGCCGCCGTAACCCACAAGGCGCGCTCCAGAAACAGAACCGTGTAAAGAACATCCACGGCCATCCATAACAGCCAGTTCTGCCGATACCGGCGCGCGCTCCAGAACTGTGCCAGAATACTATATGCACTCAACATGGCATCTGCCGTGGGCGTGGGGTCATCCGTCCAGTCATGCAGCGCTAGAGCCAGTGCCAGACCGGCAATAGCCGTAAGACCCATATCCCGCCACATCAAAGCGACCTTAGGGTATGCCACAACCTGAACACTGCCCCAGACCTGTACGCCGGAGAACCATTGCCACCAGCCATAAGCGGACAAAACAACAAACACGCCCTGCAAGGCGGCATCCGCATACAGCGCAGCCTGCATAAACACCATGCCATACAGAAGCGAGGCCAGAATAAGAACAGGCCAGCACACTACCAGCCTTTGCCCCGTTAACCAGACACCCAGAGCACTCGCTAAAGCCGCCATCCACTCAAGTGTCGTCATGCTGGCTCCAACCTCTTCTGGTACGGCGAAGCATGGCGGGTAACTTGTCCAACAGCATTTTGCCCTCGCCATAGGCAAACCATCGCCCATGCCCTAGCAAGTAATCTGTATATGCGACTTCGGCCGAGGCCGGGTCCTTCACCAAAGTAGCGTAATACCCAACTTCGGAAAGGGCGAATTCAACATGCACAAGAGGCAGAAAAGCCACGACCTGCCTGCACTCCACATCACTCAACTGCCGGACGGACTGATACCCAGCCAGAAAAGCCTCCGCCTGCTCCCATGCAATGCCACCAACGACCGGCAGAGCCAGCCAATCCACCACAGCCCGCTCAAGTGCTACGGCCAGATCAAATGGCGCGCACGTCCGATCTGCCATGCCAAAATCCAGAATGCTGCATACACTATCCATATTCCAAAGCAGGTTGGAACCGTGCCAGTCTCCATGCCCCCATGCTGGCACAATATGGGGCAAAAGCGGCTGCAAGGCTTGATGGAACGGCACCAGCACGTCCTGCACGTCCCGCTCCCATGCCCGATTTACTAGAGCTGGCAGCATATACGGTTGCCGCGCGACCCACTGCCGTAAAGCGGGTATCAACTCAGGCTGACCAATGGCCTGCATACCAGAAACCAGAGGAGCCGGTTCCTCCTCACAACGGGCAGGCCCTGCATAGTCTGCCGCAGCCAGATGCAGGGCACCTAGAGCCTTACCTGCGCCATACGCCTGTTGAGACGAAAAATAAGGCCGCCAGGACATAACATCCCGGTAAAAATCAGCACCCTTTGCAGGCAAAAAGACCTCGTAGGTCCAATCCCCCATTTGTAATGCCGTATGACCATCGTGCGTTCGCAATGGCGGGCTTACCGCAAGGTCTCTATGATAGAGATATTTTACAAAATTATGTTCATTTTCAAGAGATTTGACTGAACGTAACGTAACATGATGTCGCTTGAGCAGGCATTCCCCCTGCCCTTCAAGCTGAACGCGTGCCACAGCAGAAAACGGGCGCATACTATGCCACGCCACATGACATGGTCGCGCAATGCCTTGGAAAAACTCAAGAACTTCTGTGGACTCTTCCAAGGTCAGGCAGGGCCAATCCCTTTTCCCCTGCACACCAAGCACCCCGAACTGCGCCACAGGCCCTGTGCTCACGCCTTAAAAACCAGTGGATGCGGTAAACAGGGCCGCAAACCCACCACCAATATAATAATCAGGAGACTGACCCGAAACCACACTCCCATGCCGCCCCACGGTATCATGCGCATTCAGCGTTGGGTCCGCCACGCCAGACAGGTAATGCTGATTGGTAATATTAATAAAATTCATCCTGAACTCAGGCGCATGAAGCACGGATACGTCCTTCATCCGGTAACCAAGAGCGAGGTTCCCTGTTACGTGGGATGGCATACGCTCATCATTCATAAAGGTCGCGTACTGGTGTCCGGTATATTTGACAGTCATTACACCAAAAAACCGCCCATCATCATACGTCAATCCCGCCGCCGCCTGAAGGGTAGGAGTCCGCACGGACCTTTTACCACGGGTCGGTAACACCTCTGTGCCGGAATACAGGTCGTTATCTATGGTGGAATGCAAATACTCGCCAGAAACATAGGGGCTGATATGGTGCCACGGCCTTAACCCCACCTCCACATCCACGCCCCGCGTGGTCTGTCCGCCTGCATTGATGGTGGACTGCACCGGAGCGCCGTTAAGCATAACAAGCGTTGCAACCTGCCTATTTGTAAAATTGTAGTTGAACAGTGTTAATGTCCCAACCACCATATCATCCGCATAACGGTATCCCAGTTCTTCGGCTATGGAATACTCGTTCTTCAGGCTGTTGGTACCTTTCTGTTCCACGGCTCCACTTGTCGGATCGTACACATCATACAGGGCTGTTTCCGCCGGAGTGCGGAAATTGGTTGTTGCGTTGAAAAAGACCTGATGGTGCGGCGTTATCTGCAATCTGGCGCCCACACGCGGCAAGGGAACTGCCGTGTTTGTGCTAACACGGTATGTGCTGCCGGGCATGGCGTTTGTCCCCACGCGGGAAAACATGACTTCCTTAAAGCCCGCACTTAGCAGCAGCCTATCGTGCAACAAGGATAGGCGATCCCCTACAAACAGCGCATTGGTCTGGGAAATTGTGTGGTTATTGGCTCCCCACAGTTCCTGCCCATCAGCACTGCGTAGCGGGCTCCCGCCCCATATGGAGCCGGCTGAACCTGATAAATCCAGCGTGGAAAACGTCTGTTTTTCCGTGTCATCTCCATAATCGTACCAGTAGCCCAGCACCAGATCATTGGGACCGCGCTTCCAGTCCAGCGCCGCGGTAAACCCCGACCGATAACTCCGCTGCGTATAATCCGTCCGTACTGACATAATACCGCTCGGATTATTAGCCATATCTGGCGTAAGCTGCACAGGCTCCACACCATTGAACAACCCGGTTGTTGGCAACTGCATACCACCGGGGGCATTGCCATAGGCTCCCTGCGCATAAGGGGTAATTTTAAGGTCCAACCCACGGGTCAGGTTGAGGTTAACGGGGGCTGCCATATACAATGTACGTTCTGGCTGGCGGGCCAGCCGCCAGTAATCCGTTCCCCCCACATCGTTCCCCGCATTGTAACGGGCAGCAAGGTTGTTGGCCCCATGCACACCATCGGCTTGCCAAGCGTCTTTTGTAACCTGCGGATAATAGCTGTCTATCGCCTGATTCCATGAGCCCAGCAGCGCGGCATTGCTATATTGCCCCCATGTTTTAAGCAGCTTGAAGTCCACATGCTGCCGCTCATCCCGCCCCGGACCACGCCAGTTATCCGTGGCCGCATGGGAGTAGGATACAAACCCGCGCAGACCAGTTTGCGCCACATCACCACTTTCCAACCTCAGGAACTGGCGGTTGGTGTTGTATGAACCGTAAGACGTATCAAACATGCCGCCGGCCTTGTCCGCAGGCGTTTTAAAGCGGAGCTTCATCAACCCGCCCGCAGCATTCAGAACCGGGCTATCCAGATCGGGAGCCCCCTGTTGTAGGCCAATGGTTTCGTAATTTTCACTATCTGCAAACTGGCTGGGGTAACCTGTGTAATAAGCAATGTCGTTCAGGGGCATCCCTTCAAGCACATAGCCTATGGCATCCCCATTCATGCCACGCACGGTAATATTGGTCTGGGGCGAAAATCCAAATGGGTCTGACCCGCTTACGACTGCACCCGGTAATTGGGCAACAAGGTCAAACGCTGTGGCGGAAGGAGCCTGATGGGCAATATATTCCGCATTGATCACACTTTCTGCCTGCGGTTCAGTGGCAGGGCGGATCAGCCCTCCACCAGCAGGTAAATGCGCCGGGTTGGCATGGACTGTTACAACCTGTGTTTTATCTGCCTGCACAGGCTCCGCCGCCCGCGCGGGTGTGACCAATGCGGCAGTAAAGACGGCAGACACCCCATAACAGGCCCATACGCCCCATATGGTCTGATACTTTTTGCAACCCTTATCCAGCGCACACCTTCCCTTCATGCTCCTTGTCCTAGCAGGACTCTAGCGCATGAAATGGATTTAGTTTCCTTCTTCGTTGGATTTATCCCCCAGCACAATCGTCTGGTCAGAAATGGAAACATCCGTAACCGCAGGGCGTTGCAGCGCCTCAGAGGTATCGCGCGCAATACCGGCTGTTTTATCCTTAAGGTCGGCCAGTTCTTCGCGCACATCCGACAGAATTTCCAGCAAAGCGGCATGGTCTTCCGATGCACGCTGGTCCGCGCCTTGGCTTAGGACCGCGTTACCAACCATCAGAGCGGGCAGCGCCACTAGCTGAATGCAGTTACTGATGTACAACAGTGTATCCTGCCACTGGGGAAGCAGAACGGGCACCAGCGAGAACACAAAAAAAGCATAAACACACCAGATGCTGCCAAACAGCATGGTCATTTTTACCGCAACGGCCACGTTAATCCGCGCGATAAGGGACTTAGCAATCGTTTCAGGTTTCCGCATGGTGTCTCTTCTTATGTTACGCCGCGCACGCATAAGCCGCCGGCAATGCTGCCTGCGCTGTAACATACTGCAATCACCTTGTCCGCCAACCACAACGGGCAGCACGGTTGTTCTGCATGGAGCAAATACGTGCTTCCCCTCCACAACACGCAGAATAGCCTAGCCAGTCGGCGCCCCTTTACCCTTCGGGCAGAAATTTACGCAGGAACCGTAAACGAAAAAACGCCGCGTGGCCCCGCGCGGCATCGGTCTTGCGCAGGAATACACCCACCACGTAGGTGCCATCCTGCTCCGGCCTGCCAACATATGCCGCCGCATTCTGCACCATGCTGTTATACACTTCCGCCCCCGCAGGGTCCCGGACCCAGAAGCTAACGCGCGCACTTTTGGCGTTACAACCGACAAGCAGGAACTGCCCCGCTCTGGCGGGCACCTTGTACTGCACGACCTCTTCCCCCTCGACCGTGCCAGCAACGGTTGCCTCGCCCCTATTGGTCCGAAAATGGACCGTACGCTGGTAAGCATGCGCGTAGCTTGTGTGCTCCGCCAGCAACACGGCCGCCATAAGCACCCCGCACAACCAACGCATAATCTTCAGCCTCCTTTTGTACGCTCCCATTCTCCAGCCCTGCCATACGCCAGACCTGCTTTGGGGTTCCTCGGGAAGCACCATACACCGCGTATTTTCCACCCATGATGTTGTTTTTATGATTTCTGGCAGCCAGTTCCCTCGGTTCTGGTCCGCGCATAAAAAAACGGGCCAGCCTTTCGGCCGCCCGCTTTTTTACACTCGGGGTCTATCCCCTTTTACTGATCGACGAACTGTTCCTGCCCGACGATGCCCATCTGTGTCACACCGAGGCGCTGTGCATCGGCCATGACATGGATGACAGTCTTGTAGTCAGCCAGCCTGTTGGGCTGGATGTGGAATTCCGGCTTGGGCTGTGCGGCTGCAATCTCACGCAGGTGCGCCTGAAGCTCGTCCTCACCGTTGACCGGCTGCCCGTTCCACGTAATCGAATTATCAAAGTCCACCACAAGGGTAACCACCGGAACCTCCTCCGTCGAGGGAGGTGGATTGCCCTGCGGCAGGTCAATGGCAACGGATTGTGTCTGCAACGGAATGGTGATGATCAGCATGATCAGCAGAACCAGCATCACGTCAATCAATGGCGTGGTGTTGATGTCTACAATGCCTTCGTCTTCCGTTGTGCTATCCGACCCGACATTCATGCCCATGATCAGTTACTCTCTTCACTCCTGCCGCCCGCGCTCTGTAGCGCGGGGGACGGGGGCCGCAGCCCGCCGTTATCAGTTCGTCTTCGGCTTCTCAGTAATGAAGTCGATATGATAGATGCCGGCCTGCTGGCACGCGGCCACCATTTTGCCCACAGTCTCATACCGGGCCTTCATGTCCCCACGGATCTGGATCTGCGGCTGCGGTTTTAGCACAGCCACTTTTTCCAGATGCTCCAGCAGGTCCGCCTGGTCCTTTAGCTGTGTTTCATCCCAAAAGGCCGTCCCGTCCGCCGTTACCGCCAGCACCACGTTGCTCATGCTGGTCTGCGTGGGCTGGTTCATATCACGCGGCAGGTTGACCTTGACCGTGTGGGTAGCGACCGGAATGGTGATCAGGAAGATGATCAGCAGAACCAGCATCACATCCACCAGAGGGGTCGTGTTGATGGCGGAGACGACTTCGTCGTCCCCCCCCTCGTTGCCAACCTGCATACCCATGGTTCAGCCCACCCGGTTGGAAGTTGTGACTGTGGTCGGGGAGTTATCGCTGTTCACCCGCACCGCTTCTGCTACTGCACCGTGGCGCACGCCACCGATGAGGATGGACTGCAGGTCATCGGCAAAGTCACGCACCTGATCCATGGCACCCTTGTTGCGACGGACCAGCAGGTTGTAACCCAGCACCGCAGGCACAGCCGTAGCCAGACCAATGGCGGTCATGATCAGGGATTCACCCACAGGACCGGCAACCTTGTCGATGGAAGCCTGACCGGCAATGCCGATGGCGGTCAGCGCGTGGTAGATGCCCCACACCGTGCCAAACAGCCCGATGAACGGGGAGGTGGAGCCCACGGTGCCAAGGAAGGCCAGACCCTTCTGCAGGCTGTTCTGGATGTTGTTGACCGCACGCTGGATGGACATAGAGGTCCAGCTATGCAGGTCAATGGCTTCCTGCATCGTGCCTTCATGATGTTCAGCAGCGGTAATACCCGTATCGGCGATGTAGCGGAACGGAGAGGTGGAGGCGAGAGCGGACGCCCCTTCCTGAATGCTGTGTTTGGTCCAGAAGTTTTTGGTAGCGTCTTTGCTGGCGGCAAACAGACGGCCCTGCTCGATGAACTTGGTGATCATGATGAACCATGTGCCAAGGGACATGACGAGCATAATCAGCAGCACGCCGCGGGCGATGATGTCACCATTGGACCACAGGGCCGACAGGCCATACGGGTTGGCTTCATCCTTGGCTTCCGGTGCCGAAGCGGGAGCCGGGGCTTCAGCCGCTGGGGCTGGCGCGGTTGTGCCATCGGTCGGCACCGGGGTGGTGGCGGTGTCCGGGGCGGCGGGGGTAGCCGGGCCGGGGGCCGGGGCAACCGCACCATCAGCCGGAGCCGTGGCGACCGGAGCTGCTGCATCCTGCGCAAAAGCGGCAACCGGGGCGGCCGTGCTCATCAGCAACGCCAGAGCCGGGGCGGCAAGACCTGACACAAAAGAACGGGACAGTCTGGTCATTTTACTCAAGATCCTCATCAAAATGGCCCGGTCTCAACCTCTAACGGGGGTGGACCGGGCGGTCCGTTAGTGCGTTATCCCATGGTGGTCCGGCATCAAGCCGGCCCGTCTATTCTGCGTCAGTCATCCAGCCGGAACCTGATGACATACGTCTTGTTCAGCTCCCGCACAGGCACCCCGTTGCGGGTTGCGGGCCTGGTAACGGGCCTTGCTGCACGTAATCCAGCGCGGATTGGGCAAATGCCTGGCCACCGGTTACGGACTGCACACGGCAGTTGCTGGTCATGCCGGTTGTTTCCACATCACACACAACTGTTACGCGACCTTCAATGTTGTCTTCCTCCATTTCTGGCGGATAGACGGGGCGGACATTGTTCAGCGGCGAGGTGCCTGCTGTTGTATCCGGCGAGTCATTGGGCGGCGTATCCGCAGGGGGCGCCTTGGCAGTCTGGGTCGGCGGGGCCGATGGCTGCTTGGGCGGCGTGCGGGCCACGTGCTTCATGGGTGGCTTGGGTGGCGGTGGCACCTCAATCTTTGGCGGCGGAATAAACGGCGGCGGCGGCACCGTCATGACCGGCGGCGGTGGTGGTGGCGGCGGAGGTGGCGGCGGTGGCGGGGGTGGCGGCAGAACGCGCGTCTGAATGGGCGGCTTGGGTGGTGGTGGAGCACTCTCCCCCTTCCCCATTCCACTGATCAGCCCCCACACGCCAAGAATGTGCAGTAAAAGAACAGCAACAAAAGCGCCAACTACAACAGCAGTGCCGACCTCCAGATCATACCGCTGAGCTTTCTTCTTTTGCTGTTCAAGCTCATTTGTCATGTCAGTTCTTCTTTATCATAACCAGCCACAAGCATGATCTGCCTCTCTTGTTTACTGATGGACTAGCAGGAAGCAGGGTGTGTTCTCACATCCATTCCGTGGCGAGGCATCCTGTGCGGCATATGGCATAACAAGGTGATCAACCGGCTTGGCGGCAGGCCGTGAAAGCAAGCCTCCCACCGAACGGGAGAACGTGCCAGAAAATAGAAAAGCATCGTTTTTAAAAGCATTTTTCATAAGCACATCTCCTTTCAGGGGCATACACACCCAAGCATACAAAGTTTACCAAATACCAAAGTCTGCTTTAGCTAATTCCGAAATCGGAACAAACTGGAAAATGCAAACTACGCTACGATCCTGCCTTTCCTTGCAAGCTTGCCTATATCCGTCATGAAAAACGGTTAGTGCTAAATGGATTGAACTACTCTTTACATTTGCAGAATAAGGACAGGGTTCGGACCGTGTCAACATCATTCCGTGTTCGTTATGGAGTGAATTGGACCATATGCCTGTTTTTGGCCCTTCTTTGCTCTGTACTACAAAAAAGATAGGTTTGCCCTCCCATTTCACCCCGCCCTGAAGGGCAAAATCAGCCTGTTAAAAACACTTGTCGGGGGGGGAAGTGGGCAGCTAAAGCAGGAGCCTGCCTGTCAGGCTATTTGCTGCATTCTGGTGGCAACGTGTACTGGCAGGGCCCGGACCGCCTTCATACCAGCAAGGAACATACCGTGACTGCCCGTTCTGCCCCGTCTGCCGCTGAAAACCCCGCCGATATGCCTATCTGCGTGGCAGCCCTTTATCGTTTTACAAACTTTGCAAATCCGGCCGAAATCCGCCCCTCTCTTCTGGCGACCTGCGAGGAACATGGCATTAAGGGCATTCTTCTGCTGGCAAAAGAAGGGATTAACGGCACAATTGCAGGCAGTGACGCAGGCATAAAGGCTGTATTGGACCATATTCGGCAACTGCCTGGCTGTGAGAACATTGAAGTCAAATTCTCCCGTGCGCCATCCATCCCATTCCTGCGCATGAAAGTTCGCCTAAAAAAAGAAATTGTTACAATGGGGGTCGAAGGCACAGACCCTAACCACATTGTGGGCACATATATTGCCCCCAAAGACTGGAACGCCCTACTCCAGCACCCCGATACCATTCTGATCGACACCCGCAATGACTACGAAGTAGCTGTTGGCACGTTTGAAGGGGCCATTGATCCAAAAATTAAAACATTCCGTGAATTTCCTGAATGGTTTCGGCAGAATCGGGACCGTCTGCTGGCGGAAGGGCGCAAACCCCGTGTTGCCATGTTCTGCACCGGCGGCATCCGTTGCGAAAAATCCACGGCATTTGCAAAAGCTGAAGGGCTGGAAGACGTTTACCACCTTGAAGGTGGCATTCTGAAATATCTGGAAACTATCCCGCAGGAAGAAAGCATGTGGCGTGGCGAATGCTTTGTGTTCGACCAACGCGTAACCGTTGGGCATGGCCTGCGACCGGGCAATCTGGAATTGTGCCATGCCTGCCGAGCACCGCTTTCTCCCGAAGACAAGGCCTCCCCCTTGTACGAAGGGGGCGTCAGTTGCCCCCACTGCCATGACAAACAAGACGAACGTCACCGTGCGCGCCATGCCGAGCGTGAGCGGCAGGCCCGACTGGCAGCCGAACGTGGCGAAGCACACCTTGGCATGAACATGGCTGAGGAACGTGCCCGCAAACGCAAGCTGCGGGAAGAAGAAATCAAACGTCAGCAATCCTTGCGCCAGAAAGTTCTCGACCGTCTGCGCGACTGACTTTTTCCCTTACGTTACAGGGGTTAACGCCCTACTCCGCCTTCATCAGAACCGAACGACCCGGCAGGGGGTAGCCAATTGGCTACTCCCTGATTATATATCGGCCGCACGGAGCCAACTCCAGCACATTAACGGCACGCATTGCCGGGGACATGGATGAACATACACTGCGCATGGTGCGAGCGGGACATGCAGGACAACGCCCATGCTCCCTATTGTTGCGCACGTTGTGAAAAAAAAGCCAATAAGGCCCTCGCTGCCATTAACGCACCGCAGTCAGCACACCAACGAGAAACCCGAATTATTCGTGGCACTCTTGTTAGCCTTGTTGCCGTTATTGCCGTTACAGTCAGTCTGCGGATTCTGGCCGGACCGCCTCCACCTCCAGATGATATTCTGATGCCGCATTACGGCACAGCCCCAATTACAGGGCAGAACACGGAACCCTTTAAAGCGGGACAAGCCGCCCGCAGGCAATGGAATCGCTGGCTTGGCGGCCAACATGGGGACCGGCGTAAAGGTGCCATATACTGGCTGAATGCCTTGGAAAACCAACATGACAAGCATTGCGATGGTACGGTGGAATTTGCTCTAGGCTGCTTTGACGCCCACCGCCACACGAGCGGCATAGAACAGCAAATGTCCGTTAATCCTGCATTCCGCTCTGGTTGGGACAATCCATAAATCCGCTCGGATGCCAGAAAAATGAGGCATGGGAAGCCTATGATTCCTTCTGCCCCACTTCACTGACCTATTTACAGTTCGCCCGTTACAAACTGGGCACGCCCCAGACCAAAGCTCCAATGCTCGTCCGAATTCTGCACGATTGAGACCACAAGATCGGATGGAGCCAGACCACAACGCTGCTCCAGGCGCTCCGCCAACAATTTGTAAAACGCTGTAATCTGCTCTTTTGTGCGCGGGCGAGAGGTTATTTGAAGCAGCACAACCTGATTGGTCCGAGGAATACCCAAGCCCGTGTCTTCAATAACCATATGGGCCGGATCATGCTCGGAAACAATCTGATACCGATCACGCGTAGGCACTTTGAACGCCTCAAGCATTGCTTCATGCGTTGTATCTAAAAGTGCACGAATTTCTTCAGGCTTACGCCCTTTGATGACATGAAAATGAAGGAGAGGCATTTTTTATTCCTGCGTTGACTGAATGTGGTCTTAAAACGACTATTCCAACCAAGGGTTTCAAACTTTACCCTGCATGAACAAAAGCATGCCCTGCTCTTTTAGGCCCAATCAACAAACTGGGACCGGGTCGCCCCTGTTATGCCTGTATGCGGCAAGGCGACGCCAGAAATGCGGCCTCTATCCCTTTTTGAATGTCTTCCTCTGTCATGATGCCCGCTTCGGAGAGAACCTGCATGACGGTTTTACCTTGTGCCAAAGCCTGTTTGGCAATCTGTGAGCAGGTTTCGTACCCCAATGTTGGCAAAAACCCGGTTAGTATCCCTGTGCTATTCTGCACGTTCTCTAAACAACGCTCCTGATTGGCTTTGATGCCGACAATACATTTCTGGTCCAATAGCGCTATTGCATTGTTCAAATCATGTATTCCGTTAAACAAAGCATAACAGATAGCAGGTTCAAACGCGTTAAGCTGCAACTGGCCTCCATCTGCACACATGCTCACGGTCGCATCATACCCAACGACCATGTAAGCAACCTGATTAACCATTTCAGGAATAACCGGGTTCACCTTACCCGGCATTATGGAAGACCCCGCCTGGACGGAAGGCAGCCATATCTCACTCAGACCCGCACGCGGTCCACTCGATAGTAATCTGATATCGTTACATATTTTGGAGAGCTTTAGGGCTATATTCTTCAGTAGCCCCGAACAGGAAACGAACGATCCGACATCCGATGTTGCAGCCACCAGATCCTCAGCCTGCACAACCGGAAAACCACATAATTCCGTAAGATTGTCGCACACCATCTGGCCGTAGCGTGGGTCACAGTTGATCCCGGTGCCAATGGCTGTTCCACCCACATTAAGACTGGAAAGTTCTGTGATTTGAGTGTCTATTTTGTCGAGAAAAGGGTCCATTCCCCGTGCATAAGCCGTAAATTCCTGCCCCAACGTCATAGGCACGGCATCCTGCAACTGGGTTCGCCCTATTTTGAGAACAGATTTAAATTCCTCAGACTTCACCAAAAGACTTTGCACCAGAGTCTTTATTCTCTTTTTTAAATCGTGCAGAAGAAAACAAAGAGAAATTTTTATGGAAGATGGATAAATGTCATTGGTTGACTGGGACATATTCACATCATCATTCGGATGAAGATAAATATACTCTCCCTTTTTATGCCCCGCACGCGTGAGCGCAACATTGGCGATCACTTCGTTAACATTCATGTTGGATGACGTACCAGCGCCACCCTGCAAAACATCAACTTTAAAATCATTCTGATACTGAGAAAAATTCTTCAGAATTTCTTCGCAGGCATTTTCAATCCATCCTGCTTTTTGAGAAGACAAGAAACCAAGTTCTGCATTGGCCTTGGCTGCACTCATTTTAATTAGTAAAAATGCACGGATAAATGCCGGGAAACTTCCAATTCCAATCCCTGTAACAGGAAAGTTTTCTGCGGCCCGCTGTGTATGTACACCCCAATTCGCATCTATGGGCAAATAACATGCACCAAGGCTATCTTTTTCAGACCTCAGAAAAGAGTCCTGACTTTGAACATGATGAGTGCCATCTTGCATGATTATTTTCTTTTACAAATATTTATTGAAAAAGATGCAACGCCAAGACAATACAGGATCGCCCCGGCGCTTCTGCATACTTAGGTAAAAAACAGCCTATTAAAAGTCCAAAGATGTTTTGACATAATACATCCCACCGTTGAACCCATAAGGCGAGTAAGACGCATATTTGGAAAGACCCTGCTGTGTATTGGAAATGGAGCTAGGAACACGAGTGGGGTATTTGTTACCCAGATTGTTCGCCCCGACCCCAACACTCCAGTGCGGCATAATCTTGTAGTTAACTTCCATGTTGGTAATAAACCCTGGGTTTTGCGTAAACGGTACGGCACCGGCCCCCGTTGGCGCAGCCATATAGACAATGGACCCGTAGCGCATTTCCTGCACAAAGACAGACCACTTACCCATTTCCCAGTTAACGCTGATCTGCTCGCGATTTTTGGGCGCGGAATGAAGAACCATCATTTTGGTATATTCATTCACGAGATTGTCTTTTGCCGAACGAATTTCGTTATCAGAAAAATTGATACCCATGGCAAACCGGAATTTACCCATATTTTTGGTGTGCAGCGTATAGTCTGCGCTCAGATCCCCACCAAATGTCTGAGTATTATAAAGGTTGGCATAGTAAGAAATAGATGTGGCACTGGAAAGGTTGGCAGAATTCAACAGTGACTGCAAACCGGGATAGTCTGCCACACTGAAGGACTTGGTGCTCCCCATTCTGCCATTAATGGCAATATAGTACAGATTCCCAGTAATATGGAAATCGTCCACAGGTGTTGCATCCAGACCAATGGAATAGCTGCGTGAATATTCACCAGACATTTTGCTGGAGCTAAGGTATTTGGCAATAGCGCTATTGGCGGGCACCTGGTCTACCGTATAACCGGGGTACGGAGCCGAATAGAAGTAAGACAATGCGCCAAGCGTAGGCGGACGATAACCCGTGTTGATATTGGCTCGAATAGCCCAACGCTTGTTAAAGTTATAGCGCGTGCCAACAGAACCGGTCTCAACCGTAGCAATATTATTATAACTCCCTACGCGACCGCCCAGTGTCCATTCCCATTTCTTGGTAACATAGAAGTCCAGATTCACGTTACCTTCGTAAACATCACGGTTCTGATACGTGGCGGACATTGGGACGTTACCGGGGTGGTCGGTTGCACCCAGGCCATACCATGAGGCCATTTCACCCTGAGTCATCTGGAAGGTGTCATGCCGATACTCAGCCCCAAACCGCAGATTGATGGGACGTGGCGCCCAACTGGGACGGAAAGAGCGAGAACCACGCAGACCGGCCGTTAGCTCTGTGGAAATGGAAGCACCGTCATCAAACGAGGTCTGTCCACTATCTGGGAACGAAATGTTTTCCGAATTGGTGGTGCGATAGTTCTGCTTGTCACGCGCATAAGTAATGTAGGCGTCCCATGCAAAACCGAACTTACGCGCCTTGATGCCATTATCGGTCTCAAAGTCATACTGATCCATGGCAATGTAAGGCTGATCGCCGTTAGGATACAGATTCACATTCGTCCACGAACTCGTGGCTGAACGGTAAGTTTCCGCCACGTTGGCCCGGCGATGTGAGAATGTCGAGGTGCTGTAAAAATTGAAATCGTTGACCAGCGGTATGGACATGTTCTCGCTGATTGTTTCCAGCGTGGATTTTGGTGTCCCCAGACCGCGCTGTATGTCTCGGTCCGCCGTCTCATTCCGCCCATCATTAAAGAGGCTTCCGTAAAAATCCCCCCCACGGGTCGTCGGCAGTTGATGCGTGACCTGCGCGGCAAGATCCAGATAACCGCCATTGTGACCAAGGGCCATGCCATAGTCAGCCGAACCATCCAGCGCCTGACCATCGCCCGCGTAATAACCACTGTTCTTGAAGTTAATGCTGCCGCCATGCGTGTTATGCTTGAGCACAATATTAACGGCACCAGCAATGGCGTCCTGCCCGTAAAGAGCCGAGGCCCCTTCGGTCACCACTTCAATATGATCAATGGCAGAAACGGGAATAAGCGAAATATCGCTAGGTTCGCTCCCCCAGTTTGTGCCTGAGTTGGAGTTAAAGTTGGCACCAATATGCCGCCTGTGCCCATTGACCAGAATAAGCGTGTCATCCGGTGACTGCCCACGCAACTGCATGGTCTGCACAAAGGAGCTAGCGCCCCCACCGGGAAGGGCTGCCGTTGTAATGGCTGGGTTAGCCTGCGCAAGAGCAGAGAGAACGTTTGTCTGACCGGTTTTAAGCAGTTCCGCACCGGTTACAATTGTAACCTGAGTTGTGCTGTGCCGCTGTGTAGAGGGGGAAAAAACCGAATTGCTTGAATGACCACCCACATCAATGGATTCTGCCGCAGCCTGCAATGCAGCGTTTTTCTTACGCGTTGCTGTTTTTACTTTGGAGACGGAAACAGTCTTCGCTGTGCTTTTACTCGTACTTGAAGACAAGGATGCCGTATCGGCAGCAAAAATCTGTTTGGCTGGGACTAATGCGCCAAAAGCAACACCCGCAACAAGAGATAGTTGGAATCTGGAAATTTTGGCCATCGCATCACCCTCAAAAGCCGGTCAGGCTAGTAATGTTTCTCTACCGTTATGATACGACTTCGTTATGTTTTGGCGTCATACTGAATATTGATATATCGCCCATACGCAGAATTTATTTTTTTTATGTCTTTGAAAAACAATGATGTAAAAACAGAAAAGTTCAGGCTTTTCGCAAACCTGAACTTTTCTGATGGTAATTATGACAGTTTAAATAAGAACAGAATCGCTCTTCCCGTCACTTCATGGCAATCGGTTGCCGCACCGTCAGGAAGGAAACACATGCCGCCACAACCAGTGATGTCGCACAGGCATACCATGCAGCGTTAAAACTTCCTGTATACGAAACGATATATCCTGTTACAATTGGTGCTGTCAGCACCAATGGCATTACTGCATGTTAAAGTCACCCCTGTAACAGACCCTATTTTACGACCATCCTCCAACATATCTGCCAGCATAGCCGTGTTGGCTCCGTTTGCTGCAATAAGGAAGCAAAGTGAAGAGGATAGAACAACGAGAATAGGCAGTTCACTATGAAAAAAGGGAAGAATGCCAATAATGGAGCTTCCCAGAATGCAAAAAGCAACAATGTACCGTCTGTGGCTCGGTTCAGTATGGCCCCTAAATACAAATGCTTCCAGAACACGCCCGAGTACAATAGCGCCGACGGCGCCCAATACATAACATCCTGCCGTGCCACTGCCAGAATGCAGTACATCTATATGCAATTCATGAATAAGATAGACAGGCACCCATGACATAAGCAAAAAATTGAGAAAGTTTTGCGTGCATTGCACAGTCAGTATCCCACAAAAGGTACGGGAACGAAAAAGCGATAGCACCTGTGGAATAGAAATTGGGCGTGGCGCAGTTTTTTCCGCATGTATTTTGTCACGGTAAATAAGCCACCAGGCAATAGACCAGATAAAACCAATAACACCGAGAAATATAAATTCGTACCGCCAGCCCATTTTTGTAATTAGATAGGCTCCAGCCAGCGTGCCGCCAGCAAGACCTAGCTGCATTCCGGTCAGAAGCACGGTCATGACCGTTCCACGCTCCCGGCTATGCGCCCATCCACGCACAATGGTCGCCCCCACACCAAATGTGGGCGCTTCTCCAACCCCCAGCAGCATACGCGTGGCAATAAACTGCGTAATATTCTGCGCCATACCGCCCAGCATCATCGCACCAGACCAGATGGATACTGCCAGAGTGCCCACCAGTCTGGCCCCCACAATATCCAGCATGATGGTGGACGGCAGATTAAGCAGAAAATACGACCATAAAAAACTGGACGACACCCACCCCATCTGCACCGAAGACAGTGAAAACTCCCTCCCCAGATCTGGCAAGGAAATAGACAGCGCAGCACGATCTCCATAACTGATGACATACATCAGAAAGATCATAAAAAAGAATACGTAGCGCGATGTCTGCCCGCCATTGGCGCGCACATCTACAGCACTGTCTTTCATGACAAAAGACGACAGGGAGGAAGACGGATCACCCTGATTATTTTTGCATCCTGACATTGTACAAACACCTGTGCGCTATCTGACCTGTAGGACAGAAAAGAATGTTTTAACGGTGCGATGGCTAACCATTTTGTATAGGCTGTTCTTTTTTCGGTAATTTTTCATGGCGCAGCATCCAGATGCCCGAACCAATAATAAGAAAACCACCGGCGAACATGGCCACACCGGGTATTTCATTAAACCCGAGCCACCCAATAAGAGCCGCCCATATGAGGCCACTGTAGGTAAATGGGCCGATGGCAGACACCTGAGCCGATGCAAACGCCTCCGTCTGCAAAACCTGGGCAATACCGGCAAAAGCCCCAATAGCGATCAACGCCATCAGCTCGGATGTTGTGGGCAACTGCCACACAAAGGGTAAAGCTGCAGCTGTAGCTGTGGTCATAAGAATGGCCTGCCACATGGCGATTGTTGTGCTTTTTTCTGTCGCGGAAAGCTGGCGTATCTGCATGGTGGTCAACGCCCCCACGCCGCCTTGGGCCAGTGCAACCCCATAAGCCCAGAGCGGAACGTGCATCTGGCTGCCGTGCAGCAGCCCTTTGCCAGCGCCGACCACAACCACACCAACAAAACCAATGGCCACGGCAATCCATCTCTGGGCAGATGGACGTTCGTGCATGAACGGAATGGAAAGTAGGATCAAAAACAGGGGCTGCGTGTAAGACAGAACCTGCTGTTCCGCCAAAGGCAGGTGAGTTACGGCCACAACCGTCATGACCATGCTAATAAGCCCCACGACAGAGCGAATGACATGGCCAGAAAAATGCTGGGTCTTCAGCACAATTCCCTTGCGGGATGCAATAAGCACAACAAAAGGCAAGGAAAACAAGTTTCTGAAAAAAACAATTTCCAGAACAGACAAAGATGAGCCAGTCAGCTTTTGCAGTGCGTTCAGCAAAGCTGTAAACAGCGTTGCCAGAGACAGCAGATAAGCGCCACGAACAAGGTTGTGCTTCATTTTCTGTGTCGCTTTCACTGTGTTCCCAACAATCGTGCCACCCTGCCTTATGACCTTACCGCATATGTTGTTTCGATACCAAAATATTATATCGAAAACCTCTGCGTTGGAGGTATTGAGCTGCCATTACCAATCAGGTCATTCTGGCGGCGTGATCTTTCCACCCATCTCTGTAATCTGCGCAAAGATGTTTTGAGCCAGAACGTCTGACCCCGGCGTATCACTATGCAGAAGGATCGAGCGTGATTCTATTTTCAGCGGTGTTCCATCCTGCGTGACAACACCGCCATGTTTAAGAAAATATGCAATCCGTTCACGTATAAGCTGTGGCTCATGAATAACCGCACCCGGCTGCCCTCGCGGTACAAGATTCCCGTTGGCCTGATAGGCCCTGTCTGCCAGAAAAAGGTGGCGTACCCCCAGACCTGCTTTTTGCGCAGCTTTTTCTATGGGGTGCCCGGGCATGGACAGCATAACCAGTTCAGGATCAATATGCGCAATGACCTGAGCAAGTCGATCTGCCAGTTCCTGATCACTATTGGCCATAGTGCCAAAAGCAGCATGATAACTTACATGCCGAACACGCACGCCGTGCCGTGCGGCAATCCCACGCAGAGCGCCAATCTGGTAGGCCAGCATAGCCTCCATTTCTTCCGCACTAACAACCATAGTCCGGCGACCAAACCCCATAAGGTCTGGCAGACCGGGATGCGCACCGATGGAAACCTGATGTTTTTTGGCGGCACGCACCATACGGTCCATAATCAGGTGGTCACCTGCATGAAAACCACATGCAATATTGGCGGAAGAAATGAGCGCCATCAGGGCATCATCATCTGCAATCTTCCAGCGCCCGAAGCCTTCACCGATATCGGCATTCAAATCAATTTTCATGATTTTTTGCCGGTGTACCCGGCCCCTCTACGGCTAAGAGATTTTTTGTAAAGAGCCATGCTGTTCTGCGCATTGGCAATGTAAGCGCGGATATCCTGCTCCGCTGCCAGCCCCGCAGCATGGTCACATAATTGTAGGCGAACGGAGCTACCAATACGTGCTTGCGCCAGACGCCATAGGTCGGCCTCAATCACGGTTGCAATCCGCGGATACCCACCTGCGGTATTGGCATCTGCCATCTGGACAATCGGCTCCCCTGAAGGAGGAACCTGAATAATACCTGGCACAACACCATACGAACGCAATTCCACAGGCTGCACCAACTGCAAGGTGCCCCCTTTAAGGCGATAACCGACGCGGTCACTCTGCGCAGTAATCTGCCATGACGTGGAACCAAAATCCGCCTGAGACTGCTTTGTAAACAAGGCATAATCTGTTGCCGGAATTGCCCGCAAAATAACGGTTTTTTCCGCAACCCCATCCATGTTTAATGGCAGAGCTTGTGCTGGTGGCGTCAGCCCCACCTCGTCCACACAATATGAGTTACAAAGTGGAATCTGGTCGTTCGCCTGCAACGGCCGCCCCTGCCAACCGCCAAAGCCCCCACGCAGCTGCGTGCTTCGCGATGCCAGCACAACAGGCACATCCAAACCACCAGCCACACAGACATACATCCGCGCGCCTGCCACTGGCCGCTCTATCCGCAGCACATCACCTTTACGGGCATTGAGTGCAAACCAGGGCAAAACTGGCTTCTGGTTCAGCATCATGGGGGCATCGCCACCTGTGACACAAAAACCAGATTCCGCGCCAAATTCCACAACAAACGGGAATGTCTGCACTTCTATGCAGGCGGCATCAGCAACATTACCAAGCAGCATATTACCACATTGCAGTGCAAGTCTGTCCATAACACCCGATGTGCTGACACCGAGATGACGAAAGCCCAGCCGCCCTGCATCCTGCACGCTGTTCAGCACGCCTGTTTCCAGAACCGTAATCACAGCTCGACACTTTCAGCATAAAACCGGATTGTATCGCCCACCGCAAACAACGCAGGCGGTTGCCGCATGGGGTCGAACACTTCCAGATCTGTAAAACCGATGGAATTCCAACCATTAGGGCCAGTCAAAGCCGAAATACCAGCCTGCGGGCCACCGATCGTGACTGTTCCTGCAAGCATTTTTAACGATGGAACCGATTTTCTGGGTGTTGCCAGTCGCGGGTCCAAGCCGTGCAGGTACCCAAACCCCGGCACACTCCCCAACGCGCAGACCGTATAAACTGGCTCCTGATGTAAGGAAATGACATCCTGAGGTGAGAAGCCCGTATGCTCTGCAACACGCGCCAGATCGTGCCCCAACTCCCCTCCGTAACGCACACCAATATCAAACTGGCGGCCCTTGATGTGCTTTTCTGGTAGAGTGTCCCATGCACGGCACAACCATGCCGCCACCTCTGCCGGACATTCGGGAGGCGTCGCAAAGACAAGCATAAGGTTGGTAACACCTGGCATGACTTCGGCCACATCTGCCCGGGCAGCAGCCGCATCCATGAGCGCCCATATCCGGCGCTGACATGCCAGCGTAAAGTCCCCCGGCGCCTCAAACAGCATGGCGCCGGTCCCGATCATGCTGACGACGGGCTGATCGCCATCACCATCTGCCAGCACAGAAGGCTGAACACCACATTCAACCATGATGGCAGACCAGAACCGGGCAGCCAGCACCCCAAAATGGCAGGCCGGATTTATGGGCATGAGGATGGATAGAGGTTGTCACCAGCAGCTTTCCCGCACCTGTCATCTATATCGTCTCCGCAACGATATGACTACAAAGCCAAACTCCGCCAACATTATATGAGTGTAAGGGCATACAATAATCTTATGACCCTACCTCTGAGCTACACACATTGAATATTCTTATGACGCAAGACCAAACTCATCTTGGTCAACCCGCCATTTCGTCTCTAATCTGAAACGACTTAAGGACTGTCGCCCGTCATTATAGAGGGCAAAACTCACGTTTTTCAGGATATTACTCAGCATGACGACACAGACTTACCGCACAGCACTGGTTACCGGCGCATCCTCAGGCATTGGTGCGGCCACCGTACGCAAACTGCGTGAACTTGGACTGGAAGTGCACGCCGTCGCACGGAACAAGGAACGCCTTGACGCACTGGCAGCAGAAACCGGCTGTATTGTGCACGCGGCAAGCGTTGCGGACTGCGCTGCCATGCAGAGCATTTTTGACAACACGGACATTGATATTCTGGTCAACAATGCTGGTCAGTCCCGCACGGGCAATATTGCCAACACCACGGAAGAAGATGTGGATGCGCTGGTCGACATCAACCTGCGCGCTGTGCTCCAGCTCACCCGTCTGGCTCTGCCGGGCATGATTGCACGGGACCGTGGGCATATCATCAATATCAGTTCCATTGCCGGGCATTATGCCTTTGCGGGCGGCAACACGGTTTACCATGCCACAAAAGCAGGCGTGCACTCGCTCTCCCAGCAACTGCGATGTGACCTGTTTGGCAAGAAAATCCGTGTAACCGAAATTTCCCCCGCCCGTGTGGAAACCGAAGTCTTTGGCCGCCTGATTGGTAATATGGAAGAAGCCCAACGCCGCTTTTTTGCTGAATATGATTCCCTGCTGCCAGAGGACCTTGCCAACTCTATTGCATTTGCTGTGAGCTCCCCCCAGCGTATGAATGTCAGCTTTATGGAAGTCCTGCCCACCATGCAGGTCGTTGGCGGTCTGAACTTCGCCAAAAAAACCACCAACACCCCCTGACCGTCATGGACATCCAAGCACTCAAGCCCCTGATTGACCTGTTTTCTCAAGCGCCATTACAGGAACTTGACGTTTCGGATGGTGCACAGACAGTTAAAATCACACGGGCGGCACGGTATGCTCTCGCTCAGAGCGAGACATGCCCCCCTCGGCATCTCCACTCCCCTCACCGGGGGGGAGCAGGTACCAGATGCCTCCCCCCCTAACAACACCCCCACCAACGCACCGGTGCAGGCCCAGGACATTTGCGCGCCTATGTATGGCACGCTGCACCTTGCCCCCTCCCCCGATGCACCACCTTTTGTCTCCATCGGAGATACGCTGGCAGTGGGGCAGCAGGTTGCGCTGATTGAGGCCATGAAGGTTTTTACACCCGTAAAAGCAACTGCAAACGGCCGGTTGGAAGCCATACTGGCAGAAGATGGTCAGGAAGTAGAAGCCGACCAGCCCCTGATGAGGCTTTCATGACAGAACCTAAGCATTTCCAGCGCGTTCTTATTGCCAACCGTGGCGAGATTGCATTGCGCATCCAGCGTGCCTGTCGGCAACTTGGCCTGGAAACGGTTGCCGTTCATTCCGAAGCTGACGCCCAGAGCCGCCATGTGCTTGAAGCAGATATAGCCCTTTGTATTGGCCCGGCCTCTGCTGCACGCAGCTATCTGGATGCGGAAGCCATTATTCTGGCAGCCCGGCTAACAGGAGCCGATGCCATACACCCCGGTTATGGCTTTTTGTCTGAAAATGCAGACTTTGCCGAAGCGGTGGAAGCCGCAGGCATACATTTTATTGGCCCCACCCCAGCCTCCATCCGCCTGATGGGGGACAAAATTACAGCCAAACAGACCATGCAGGCCACTGGTGTGCCATGCGTTGCCGGGTCTGATGGCCCACTCCCGACCGATGAGCAGGAAGTTCTTGCTTTAGCCCGAAAAGTCGGTTTTCCGGTCATTGTCAAAGCATCGGGCGGCGGTGGCGGCCGGGGTATGCGCGTTGTCTGGAAAGAAGAAGACCTGCTCAAAGCCGTTGCGCTAACACGCAAGGAAGCACAACAGGCATTTGGAAACCCCACCCTCTATCTGGAATGCTTCATGCAGAAGCCCAGACACATAGAGATTCAGGTTCTGTGCGATACACACGGTAACGCCCTATGGCTTGGTGCCAGAGACTGTTCCCTGCAAAGACGCCACCAGAAAGTGCTGGAAGAAGCACCTCCACCCGGCATTCCCCCGGAACTGATTGCCGATATTGGCCAACGCTGCGCGCAGGCCTGCAACCATATCGGCTACCGAGGAGCAGGCACCTTCGAATTCCTTTACGAAGATGGCGTTTTTGCCTTTATCGAAATGAACACACGCCTACAGGTTGAACACCCCGTAACGGAGGAAACAACCGGGCTGGATATAGTCTGTGCCCAGATTGAAATTGCTCAGGGCAAACCATTGACCATCAAGCAGGAAGACGTGCAAACCATTGGCCACGCCATTGAATGCCGCATTAATGCAGAAAATCCGTTCTCTTTTTCACCCTCCCCCGGTCCCGTTACCAAGTGGGATTTACCGGGCGGGGCGGGAATAAGACTGGATACCCATATAACGCAGGGCAGCACGGTCCAACCTTACTATGACTCCCTCATTGCCAAGGTTATTGCGCACGGCGCAACACGAACCGAAGCCATAAGACGCCTGAAGGTTGCCCTTGCCGAAATGCAGGTCGAGGGCATTGAAACGAATATTCCGCTTCATCAGGCACTGCTGGAAGACAAAGGCGTTTTGGACGGTGGTGTAGACATTCATCATCTGGAACACTGGCTGGAAAAAAGGTCTCATCCCTGATGGAAAAGCCCGTCACGTTCCCTCACTTTGATACTCTGCCAAGCCCGCAGGAGATTGTGCAGATTACGCATTGGCTGCAACAGGCTGGCCTGCATGAACTGGAACTTAAAAACAGTCAGGGGCTGCATCTGCGCCTTGTGGCTGGAGGAGGCTCCCAGCCCGTCAGCCCGCCCCCCAATGTGCAGACGACAGAACCGGCAGAGCCAGCAACAACACCTGTGACGACGCCTTATTTCGGGCATCTGCTTTTGCAGGACCCTGCGACCAAAAAAGCATTTGCTCCAGTAGGTCATACGGTACGGGAAGGAGAAAGTGTGGCGCTTCTTGGCCTCGGCAGCATCACTGTTGCCGTGCACGCTCCGTGCGCTGGTGTTGTTAGCAATATTACCGCACAGGAAGGGGAACTGGTTGGGTATGGACGGACCATAATGTCCATTAAGCCAGCATAACTCTTAGCTGTTCACATCCAACCCCAATACGGCACCCTGCCTGTTAAAGGCAGGGTGTTTGCGTTTTGAAGGCGTGTATAATTACTTAAGCCCTGCCACAAAAGCAGCAATACGGCTGCAACCCTCCTCCAGCGTTGCGGTGTCTGTTGCGTAGGAAAGACGGAAAAACGGGCTCATGCCATAAGCAGTCCCCTGCACGGTTGCCACTTGCTGCTCTTCCAGAAGACCCATAACAAAATCCGTATCTGTTGCGATCTGCCTGCCACCAGCGGAAACCTTGTTCATGCAGGCACTGATATCGGCATAAACATAAAAGGCCCCCTGCGGCTTATGGCAGCGAATACCGGGAATAGCGTTCAGCAGGCCAACAACCAGATTCCGCCGCGCCTGATATTCCAACGCCCGCTCACGCAGAAAATCCTGCGGCCCTTCCAACGCAGCCACAGCGGCAGCCTGCGCCAGAGTATTGATCCCACTTGTGGACTGCCCCTGCATGTTGTTCATGGCCGCAATCAGCTCTTTGGGACCACCGCAGAAGCCGACCCGCCAACCGGTCATGGCATATGCCTTGGACACGCCATTAACCGTTAATGTGCGCGACTTAAGGGCCGGCTCAACCTGCGCAATCGTGCAGAATTCAAAATTATCATACACGAGATGCTCATAAATATCGTCAGTCAGGATCCAGACATGCTTATGCTTAAGCAGGACCTTTGCGATAGCCTGCATATCCTCCTTGGGACAGCAGGCACCCGTTGGGTTGTTGGGGAAATTCAATACAACCCATTTCGTCTGCGGTGTGATGGCGGCATCCAGGTCCGCTGCCATAAGGCGGAAACCATTCTGCTCAAGGCAAGGCACCTGCACAATACTGGCTCCAGCAAGGCGAGCCTGATCGGCATAGCTGATCCAGTAAGGGGTCGGCAGAACAACATTATCACCGGGGTTACAGGTTGCCATAATGGCATCAAAAATGATCTGCTTACCGCCGTTAGCCACAAGAATTTCGTCCAACGCATAATCCAGACCATTATCCCGCAGGAACTTGGCTTGCACTGCACGCTTAAGGGCGGGCTTACCGGCCTGAGGCGGGTATTTGGTGTCTCCCGCGCGGCCAGCCGCTATTGCCGCATCCAACGCATGGTCTGGTGTCGGAAAATCCGGTTCTCCTGAAGACAGGCTGACAATTTTCTTCCCCTCGGCCTTTAGGGCAGAGGCTTTATCTGTCATTGCTGCAGAGGCAGAAATGGCAATTCCATTCAGTCGATCAGCAAAACCCGGCATGGCTAGATACTCCCGCAAGGCTCCCCACCCATGCGGGAAGACAGCCCTGAAAATATGTGATTCCGCTTAAATTTACGCTCATGTCAGATAAATCCGATAGCAGGGAAAAGCATCTAACCCCATAGAAGAATTCTATGGAAAGATTTGAAAAATAAATTTTCTTACTCACGAGAACAATTATTTGTATTTATATAAATAATTTTAATAAATTATGTTATTCAAACAACCACAACAAAAACCTTAAATACCAACAAAGAATACAATTGCGTAATAATTTTTATTTCGATCTTTTATTGACACATTAGCCGCCGATCATTACCCTTGCTACTTGTTACGTCGCATGGAGTGCAGCGCATTGGACATTAGACGTTTACAGGCATTTGTAAAAATTATTGATGTTGGCAGCATTTCCCGTGCAGCAGACATTCTGAATATTGCGCAGCCAGCACTCAGCCAGCAACTTGCATCGCTTGAGACAGCATTTAAACAAAAATTGCTTATTCGGAGCAAAATGGGGGTTACCCCTACCGCCGCCGGGCTGGAACTATACCGCCATGCCCAAACGCTAAGCAAGCAGCTTGACCGCGCCATGGTAGAAGTCAGCAATGGCACGGGGCCGCTGGTCGGCAAAGTTTCGGTTGGTCTCTCCCCCTATTGCTCCGGGTCCTCTTTAGCATTGGGGCTCTTGCAGGAGGTCCGGCAAAAGCTGCCCGGAATCACCCTCCACCTTTCCGAAAGTTTTGATGATATTTACAGTGAAATGGTCATGACCGGCAGGGTCGATATGGCCATTATTCATGGTGCTGGACCAATCAAAGGCGTCAGTTTTATGCCTTTAATGAAAGAAAATTTCTTTCTGGTCGCGCATAAGGACTTTGCCTTTGGGCCGGACACAACCACCCCCATCAAATTATCCGATCTGGCAAACATTCCCTTACTGGCACCACCAGACTACAATTTTGTACGTAAGAGAATTAACGTCGCCTTCGCCCGTAAGCAGATTGTCCCCAACATTGTTGCCGAGGTTGAAGCCCTACTGACATTGCGGGATGCCGTGGCGGCTGGGGTTGGTTGCACAATTCTGCCGTGGGCAGTCGCCAGCAAAATTGTTGTTCCGGGGCAATCACTCATTTACCCGCTCAGTAGCCCGACCATTCAGGAAGATGTTTCGCTCTGTATTCCCGAAAGTATTCCCGAAACAGAAGCCGGTGTTGCGGTGCGTGAACTACTGGTTCTTCTGGCAAAGCATATGGTTACATCACAAAACTGGCCGGGAACGTATATGATGGACACCACACCCGACTAATACAAAACGGCTGCCCAAAACCACAAGGACAGCCGTTTAAACAGGTTATGCTACCTTAGAAAGCCCAGATGGCATCACAGTTGAACCAAAGCATATTGTTGGTGCCGTTGGTTACAACATACTCTCCTGCTGCTGGCGCACGGTTAAACGGATGCGTGCCATTGAGAGATTTATCAAGCCGGATTTCCGGCCGGAATGAGAACGAGCCAAAGCTGACATGCCGGTTAATGAAGTCCGGGCGATACGTGGCACCCACCGTGAGTTCACCATAGGTCGTCGGCTCTGCAATATAATATGGATATGGCTGGTTGGTTATTGCTTTGGTAAACGATGTAAAGCTTGAGTATTCTGTTATTACTGCGCCTGTATTGTCACGGAATATTTCTCCACGCGCATTGAATGTCAACGACGGATTAATATCGTAAGCAAAGTATGTTGAAACGCCATACACGTCGTCCCGCGTCAGGTCATCGTGCAGATATGTACCATCAACCGTAACACTCATGGCTTTGTTCAGATGATATGTTGCCAGAAAGTCTGCATTATATTGCATTTTCTGGTTGGCAATTTTTCCCATACCTGCGCTGGTCCAATAACCGTCTGGAGAGGTTAGTGCTCGCCCATTATTGCCCTGCGGTCCAAAATGCCCCAGAATGTGCATGTTGAGTTTGCCATCCAGCAAATTATTCCACGCAAATCCGAATGTTCCCTTTGGTCGGCTATTATTTCCATATTTCCCAAATGTGGTTGAGTTGCCAGCATCTATGCCAACAATCCAGTCCATCTTATCGGTAACATGCATAGTTGCCGTAATCCCCACCACTTCAAAGGGGACAATGTAATCAGACGCATAATTAAAGGTATAAAACGGACGGGCAAGGGCCGGAGTGCCCTCCGATCCAAGAAGGCCGTATTGCTGACCAATCTGTAAATCAATACCATTTTTAAAAATCCATGGCAGCTTGAAGTCAACATGCGCCTGAGTTGGTATCCATTGATAAAGACTGTTCAGAGCGCCTGAGGCCATACCGGCCGTGGGGTCAAAGCGGGCATCGGACCCATAAAGACTTTCGAATACAAAACCGATGCCATAACCATGCCCCACGTCCTCAACGGGATGCGACAGAGACCCCAAAATCTGGTTCATTGTTACGGTGTTGGAACGATCAGCATAAAATTGTCCGAAATTGCGCCCTGACTTGGTCCATGGGTTACCGGTCACACTGGCCTCAACCGAGAGATGCCCAACAAGATTATCCCAATAGGAATGGGGCTGACCCGGTTTGCGATGGAAGATGTTGCCGGTATCGGCTTCCTCCTGCGTGGAAACAGCCGTTAGGGGACGCTCCTCGTCCCCAACTGGCTGGTCGGGGATCTGCGCAAAACCTGTATCAGGAAGAACAGAAAACATTCCACCAAATACAAGAGCCATTTTGAGAGAATGATACTTTTTGACTGAAACATGCATGATTGTAACTCTCTTTTTCCATCGCATTGCAAAAAATGAGAATATTGATGAGAGGTTTTTCCTCTCCACATCAGAAAGCCTGAACAGTCCAAGAAAAACCTAACCTGGCACGTAATGGCTCCGTGCTAGAGCGTTGCATAGCGCCATCCACCACTAGCGGTAATGTCCTTACCGCTCCGCGCGATGGCTTCGCTGCACAAAAAGCCGCTCACTTCACACCCATCGGCCAACGTAATTTTTCCGATGGCCATAGGTTGAGGCAGTGCTGAAACAAAGCGGCCAAACCCTGCGGCATCCAGCTCGTAAACTTCCACTTCAAGGCCGGGGCCCACAAAACCTTTTTCCCGCACAAGGCCCGGTTTGGGGGGAACTGCGTCTGGCAGGGCAAAAAGACGGTAGTCCGGTGCTGTGCGCGTCGTCGCCCTTAGAACTGCGTGTTCTTTCTCCAACTGCCAGTGCAAAGGAAAACCCTTCAGGTGAGCGCCAACAACGGCCAAAAGCACATTGCCCGGAGCGGCCTCGGTGCTGGCTGTACATGTGCTGGATGTCACAGCAACATTATTCATGCCGCTGGTATTCCCCGACACGGCATGAAAACGACCGGCGAGTAGAGCCAGATCATCATCCGTAAAAGAAGGGCCTATAAGCGTAACACCAAATGGCAAACCGTCCGGCGTAAAGCCTGCGGGCACAGCACAAGCAGCCATATCAAGCAGATTAACGAAGTTGGTATACGTCCCAAGCATGGAGTTTACAGCAATGGGTTGTGCGGCTACTTCCTGCTTTGTCACTATACGCGGTGCGGTTGGCAGCACCATGACATCAAACGCATTCCACATTCTATCCACTTCCTGCTTGAGCAGGTTCTGGTGGTAAATACCTTTGAAGACGTCCGTTGCAGAGTATTTGTTGGCGCCATCAAAAATTTGGCCCACCGTGGGGTCCATATCCCCACGGTGTTCGTGGTAAAAATCCTCAAGCGCCGTCAAACGCTCCACAACAAATGGACCGCTATAGAGCAACTCCGCGGTTTCCTTCAGGGGAGCAAAATCCAGTTCCACGGCCGTGCCGCCCAACTCTTCCAGTTGCTGAATCGCACGCTCATACAACACGGCACTTGCCGGGCAACCATCAAAAAAACGGTCTTCCTTATGCAGGATACCAAAACGGAAAGTTCCATATGGTAATTTGCGCGGATCCATAGCACGCGAGTAAGGAACCCGAATATCAGGCGCTCTGGCGACCTGCTCCACCTGCAATGCGTCCGCCGTTGAAGACGCAAAGATGGAAATACAGTCCAGAGATTCACACGCAGGTACAAGCCCATGCGTGCTCAGCACTCCCCGCGTCGGTTTAAGCCCCACAATATTATTGAATGCCGCTGGTACGCGCCCCGAACCAGCCGTATCTGTACCCAGTGCAAAAGAGACCAGACCGGCGGCAACCGCTACGGCTGACCCTGAACTTGAGCCGCCAGATACATATTCGCTCCCAAAAACGGAATGAGGTTGACCATAGGGCGAGCGCATCCCCACCAACCCGGTTGCAAACTGGTCCAGATTTGTCTTGCCGATAACAATAGCGCCTGCAGCCTCCAGACAACGCACGACCTCCGCACTTTCCCGAGCTGTATAAGCAAAGGCCGGGCAGGCTGCGGTTGTCGGCAGACCGACCACATCAATATTGTCTTTAACCGCAAATGGAACACCATAAAACGGCAGATCACTAGCTGACAGGCTTTCCAGTTCGGCAGCCCTGGCCAGCAGACGATCAGCAGGAACAAGGGTGATCCATACAGCGGGGTCAACGCGGTTGTAGGCCTCAACCCGCGCCAGAACCTCCTTGACAATATCAGTCGGCGTCAATGTTCCCTTGCGGCAGGACGCAACAAGGGGATCAATCTGCAACATATCTGGAAAAATCATCATTATGCGTCCTTAGTTACAGGCACATGCAGCAAAGGCGTTTGTAAGGCTCATACCGTGCAAACCACCATAATGCGTTCCCCTCCGCGCACTTCGCGGCCTTTCCGACAGAGAATGTCCTTCACCACACCTGTCGCTGGGGACGTAATCTTCATTTCTGTCTTCATGGATTCAATAATCGCTACGGCGTCTCCCGCCTTAACGTGGTCGCCTACTGCAACTTTAAGCTGCCACACACTACCGGGCACCGGACTGTCCACCCCCATATAGCCTTCTGGAAGAATGGATTCATCTGCCTGCGTTGTGTTGGCTTCCTCCTCGAAAGTATCGAGACCTTTTGCAATCCAGTCCTGACGTTCTGCCTCAAATGCGGCCTGTTGGCGGGCGCTCGCCTGCGCAATTTCCTCTTTATTGGCCTCAAGAAAAGCGCGGTATTCCGATAGGCTAAACTGCGTTTCCTCAATTTTGACCGAAAAACGCCCGTAGGGGAAAGCCGCCCTAGCCTCCATCAACTCATCATGTGAAACAGGATAGAAACGGATCTGGTCGAAAAAGCGCAGCAGCCACGGGGTACCTTCATGAAATACATCCGTTGTACGCCATGTATTCCAAACCTGTGTTGTGCGTCCAAAAAGCTGGTATCCCCCCGGACCTTCCATGCCATAAATGCACATATAGCTGCCGCCAATGCCCACCACGTTATCTGGGGTCCATGTGCGGGCCGGGTTATACTTGGTTGTGACCAGCCTATGCCGCGGATCAATAGGTGTGGCGACGGGGGCGCCGAGGTACACATCCCCCAACCCCATAACGAGGTAAGAAGCGTTGAAAATGATATCCTTCACCGCCTCAACGGATGGCAGACCATTGATGCGCCGAATAAATTCAATGTTGGAAGGGCACCAAGGTGCATTCGGGCGGACCAGCTCCTGATACCGCTGCATGGCCAGTTGTGCCTGCTCATCATTCCACGAAACGGGCAGGTAAACTATGCGGCTCGGCACAACAATATCATCATCGCCTGAAGGCAGAGCCTGCTCAATTCCATGCAGGAGTTCCAGCAATGCCGGTAGCGGCAGCACATCCGGGTTGTAATGGACCTGTAGCGAACGAATACCGGGAGTCAGGTCCAGAATACCACCCACAGCAGCCGTTTTGAGCTGTTCCAGCACAAGCTGTACACGTAGCCGCAACGCAATATCCAGCTCCGGTGGGCCAAATTCAAGCAGTAGGTAACGGTCCCCTGCCCGACGGTAAACAACTGGAATATCCCCTTCCGAGCGGAACAGAATGGGGCTGTCCCCAGTTATGGGTTCTGGCAGAAATACAACATTCAGGGGTTCTGGCTGCACACGCTGGAAGCGCACTTTGTCGCCCGGGTGGAGTTGCCCCATTTTCCAAAGTTCGTCGTGGGTCAGCACTGCCGGGCAGACAAAACCGCCAAGACTTGGCCCATCTGGCCCTAATAGAATGGGCATATCGCCCGTAAAGTCTATTGCACCAATGGCGTAAGCATTATCATGAATGTTGGAAGGGTGCAGACCAGCCTCCCCGCCATCTGTTCTTGCCCAGCGGGGCTTTGGACCAATCAGCCTTACACCCGTGCGAGCACTGTTGAAGTGCACTTCATAATCACTGGAGAACAGGTCCGCGATATCGTCGTCCTGAAAGAAGTCCGGCGCACCATGTGGGCCATACATGACCCCTAGCGTCCATATACGCGTCAGCTCGGGGCGCTCCTCGGGTGCAATCTGCCTCGGAGCCGCAGCCTCGGCCGCAGGGCTGACCATACGGAGCACATCACCTGTGCGCAATTGCCCCGTGGCATGGCCACCAAACTGGCCAAGCATGAATGTTGCACTGGACCCAAGATACAGCGGAGCATCAATACCCCCGCAGATTGCCAGATACGTACGGTGCCCTGCCCCTTTGATCTGGCCAAGTGCCAGCACCTGCCCTGCGTTAACCGCTATGGGTTCCCAGTAAGGTACGTCCTTCCCATCCAGCGTTGCGGGCATAAACGCACCGGCCAGACCGATGGTCGCAGACGCATTAAAACGCAGCACCGGGCCAGATGCCGTAAATTCCAATGCGGGCGCACCTTCTGCATTTCCCACAATTTTGTTAGCCAGACGGAAACTCCGGTCATCCATCGGACCACTGGGGGGCACGCCAACATCCCAATACCCAACCCGACCGGGCCAATCCTGCACAGTGGACTGAAGACCGGGGGCAATAACCTCGATAGTTGCCGGTGTGTAGGCAAATCCATTGAGAAGACCGGTAAAAACGTCTCCATCCCGCACAGCTTTATTAGCTGTGACAGCACGGAGATAATCCAGATTGCTTTCCAGACCGCTGATACGGGTTACCGTCAATGCTGCATGGAGGTTGGCAAATGCTTCATCCCTTGTTGCACCACGGGCAATAACTTTTGCCAGCATCGGATCGTAATACGGGGTGACCTCGGTCCCGGTTTCAATCCAGCCATCTACGCGCACACCTTGGGCAAATTCAACTTCAGTCAGCCGCCCAGTAGAGGGACGAAAGTTTTCTGCCGCATTCTCCGCATAAATACGCGCTTCAACCGCAGCCCCTCTGGGGACAAGGCTATCCTGTGGGGGAAGAACCAGACTGCCATCAGCCTGCCGGGCCATCCATTCGACCAGATCAATTCCGAAGATTTCTTCCGTTACGCAATGCTCGACCTGAAGCCTTGTATTGACCTCAAGAAAATAGAATGCGCCGCTTTCCGTATCGTAAATAAACTCCACAGTCCCGGCAGATTCGTAGGCAACTGCGGCGCACAGGGCACGGGCAGCCTCCCGCAGGCCTGCCCGCGTTGCGTCAGACAGCCCCGGAGCGGGTGTTTCCTCAATGACCTTCTGGTTACGGCGCTGGAGGGAGCAGTCCCGCTCCCCCAATGTCAGCACGTTCCCGCGCCCATCACCAAAGACCTGCACTTCAACATGGCGGGCACAGGAAATGAATTTTTCCAGAAACACACGGGCATCGCCAAAGTTGTTGCCCCCCATGCGTGAGACTGCGGCAAAGCAGTCACGCAGTTCGGCATCATCGTGGCAGATCTGCATACCAATGCCACCGCCACCTGCCGTGCTTTTCAGCATGACCGGATACCCAATCCGGGCGGCAGCCTCCAGCGCTTCCTCCACGCTGTTCAAAATATCCGTACCGGGCAGCAATGGCACATTGTTCTGCTGGGCCAGTGCTCGCGCAGTATGCTTAAGACCAAATGCCCGCATATGCTCCGGACGTGGCCCCATAAAGCGTATGCCGTGTTCTGCAAGTTTTTCGGCAAACTCGGCCCGCTCACTTAAAAAACCATAACCGGGGTGAACAGCCTGCGCCCCTGTGCTGACACAGGCCTGCAGGATGGCATCCATGTTCAGGTAACTATCGCTCACGGCGGCCGGGCCAACCAGAATAGCTTCATCCGCCTCCAGAACCGGTGGCGTAAACCGATCTGCTTCAGAGCACACAGCAACGGAGGCAATACCCATCCGTTTGAGTGTCCGGCTTACACGACGAACGATTTCGCCACGATTGGCAATAAGAACCTTTGTGAACATGACAGGCTGTCCGTACTATCAGATCGAAGCGGGATCGCCGATAACGACGCGAATGGGGGTCGGCACAAAACCGTTGCAGGGGTTATTGACCTGCGGGCAATTGGAAATAACGACCAGAGTATCCATCTCTGCCCGCAGGTCCACATAACCACCGGGGTCAGACAACCCATCATCAATAACCAGTTCCCCATTCTGCAAGATGGGAACATTCATGAAAAAGTTAACATTATTCACAATGTCACGCTTTCCCATTCCGTATTTTCCAACTTCCAGAAGGAAGTTTTCACGGCAAGCGTGCATGTATTTTGTCTCGTGGCCAAAACGCACAGTATTGGACTCACAACTACAGGCACCTGCCAGTGTGTCATGCCGCCCACAGGTGTCGTCCACCACTGTCATCAGTACATTGCCCTGGTTGGAATACAGGCAGGTCCCTTTTCCAATATAGGCAGAACCCTGATTAACCAGAGTATCCTGTGCACTGTAACGTTCATGGTACGCATGTGCGTTGTAAAACAAGGCATCCACTGCCTGCTGGCTTTCCAGATCAATAATACGGAGCACCTGCCCTTTACGCACCACCCCGGACCATGGTGTGCGTGCAGCGACAACCTGATCGAGCGTTATTTTTGAAAAGACCTTGCTGACATCATGTTCTGACATAAATCTGGCTCCTGAATCAGGCAAAAAGGATGTCTGTGTTGTCAAATCCGCGCCGCGCTTCTTCACAAAAAGTCCGGCACAAATCATCCGCAGCAGGTTCAGGAGCCTGCCAACGCACTGCCTCAATCGGTTGAGGAGAAAATTCCGTATCTGGTGCAAGCGGATGCGGGCAGTTCGATACAGCCACGAGCAGGTTCATCTCTGCGCGCAAATCAACATGGTCACCCGGCTGCACATCACCTTTCACCCATTGAAAGCTGCCATCCCCCTGCGTGCTGATATGGGAGAAAAACGTAATGCAGGATGCAACATCATGCTGCGCCAAACCGTATTTACCGGCTGTCAGACGCAAGTTATTGCGGGTATTCCGCAAACCTTCGGAACCAAAGTTACGCAAATTACTCTGTGGGGTGCTACCGCCGACCAGCGTATCGCTAAAACCACAGGTATCGCCAATAATGGAGGCCAGAACACGCCCCATATCCGAAAACAAAACACGCCCCGTTGTCAGGCATGTCGTCCATTGCAGCTTGATGGTATCCCCTGCATTATAACGTTCGCTCATGTCGTCGGCATTCCACAACATGACTGAGACACCATTATTACCCGCAGTATTAATGAGCCGCAGCGCCTGACCACGCGGCACAAACGTGCTCCAATACCATCCACCCGGTATGGTCTCCCGGTGCAGAACACTGTCATCTGTCATTTCAATAGGCGCCCCAGATGTGCGGGCACTATGTTCTGACTGGAGAGCCTGATCCCGCAACTGGTTGTAACGGGCACGATACCAGTCTGGCGTTTGCTGGTCTATTTGCATAAAAATCTCCTGTATTTGGTCAGGGATAGTCAAAAGCGTTTCAGGACGCTTCCATATCAAGTGTCAGTTCCCGTCCTTTTTCATGAACAGGAGGAATGAGGGATGCGATCAGATGCAGACGACCAGAAATAACACCAGAAAGAGTTACAAACTGGTCTGCAATTTCCTGAAGTTTTTTAACTTTCCCCTGAACCAGAAGCACTTCAAGTGTCTGCCTACGCACAAGATTGACATGCAGGGAGCTAATGACCTCTGCAAGGTTTTCATATTGTAGCTCGGCAAGTTTCTGTTGCAGGTTTGTTGCAGCATTATTGTAAAAAAGCACAATAACGCCCGCCATGAGTTCATCCCCACTTTCCTGACGGCAAGCCATCAACTCCTGATGCAGAATATTCTGAATAGCCTGAGAGCGGCTGGCATATCCTTTTGCCGCCACCATGGCATCCAGTTCATGCAGAATACTGGGTGACAATGAGATACTGACACGACTGATCTGTTCTTTTCCGCTCATAACGTTATCTCCTTACTCGACCTTGTCTGTAACAAGAGTGAGGAGCGGTAGATCGATTTCCACATCCTCATCGTCCACATGATCTTGTGTACCAAACGAGCGAATAAGTCCTTCAAGATGTGCCTTGGTCGCCAGAAACTCAGCCGACGTCATCTGCTCTGCCCGGCGGGGGCGGGAAAGAGGCACTTCAATAACCTCCTCTATCCGGCCCGGATGCGGCTTAAGCACAAGAATACGGTCAGCAAGATAGATAGCCTCATCCAGATCATGCGTAATAAACACAATCGTAATGTCGATTTTCCGCCAGATCTCCATCAGGTAATTCTGCATTTTAGTGCGCGTCTGAGCATCCAGCGCACTAAAGGATTCATCCATCAACAAAACGCGGGGAGATGCGGCGAGAGCACGTGCAATGGCCACACGCTGCTGCATTCCACCGGATAGCTGATGAGGATAAGCCGTGGCAAACTGCTCCAGACCGATCATCTGAAGCCACTGCATAGCCTGACGTTGCGCCTCAAGGCGGTCAACGCCTCCCATTTCTATGCCGAACATAACGTTGCGACACACATCCAGCCATGGAAACAGCGTATATTTCTGAAAAACCATTCCTCGGTCGGAACCCGGCCCACTTACGGGCTTTCCGTCCATAAGAATACGTCCGCTTGAGGCATCTTCCAAACCGGCAAGAATGCGAATGAGCGTGGACTTGCCACAGCCGGACGGGCCGACCACACAGACCAGTTCACGCCTATGCACACCAAACTCAATGTCATCCAGCGCTACAGTGCGGTTACGCTTTTGCGTAAATACCTTGCTGACATGGTCCACTTCCAACACGTAGTCGCGCTGTTTGATCTGCGCCATACGCGCCGCCACGTCTGCCGGAAGGATACGATAGTCCGGGAGAGCTTGCCCTGTATGATCAGACATCAGCCATTCTCCCTTTTCCATGTGAACACTTTCCGGCCCACAAATCCAAGAAACATATCCGTCCCAAGACCAACAATGCCGATCAGAGCCATGGCGGCATATACATTATCAAAATGCTGGTAGCGTGCCTGCTGCGTAATAAACCATGTGATCCCAGATGATGTGCCGATCAGCTCCGCAACAATCAGATAAGTCCAGGCCCACCCCAAAAGAATACGTTGGTCTCTATACAGGTCTGGTAAAATACCTGGAAGAATCACGCGAAAGAGAAGCCGAAGGCCTTTGGCCCCCAACGTGCGGGATGCTTCAACCAGCGCAAAATCGAGCTTACGCGTTGTATTGGCAATAACCAGAATTTGCTGAAACAAAGTGCCAATAACAATAATAGCAATTTTAGGCGCGTCATAAATCCCAAGAATAGCGACGGCAAGCGCGCCAAAGGCCGGAGCAGGCAGGTAACGAAAAAAGTCCACAGACGGCTCAATAAGCCGGGAAAAGGCCGGAATAGCACCACATAGAATGCCCAGTGGCACTCCCATCAAGGAAGAAATCACAAAGCCCCAGAAAATGATTTGAATACTGTGCGCAAAAGCCTGCGTAATAGAGTGTTCTGCTCCAACTGGTGCTGAAGATGTAAAAGCGTTTACAAACGCTTTCAGAACCTCACCCGGAGATGGCAGATAAACGGGATTACTCGGAATGCCTTGCGGAACCGGCTGGTGCTGCATCTGCATTTCTTTAACAGCACGCGCAAAATCAGCCCGGTTCATCCGCATCCCTTCTTCCAGATACTCTTCCCCCCCTGGATCGGTAATCAGGACCTGAGGATGCCAAATAAATGGAAGGTAACTCACCCCACTCCATGCAAGTAAAGGCAGGATTACCGCCAGAATACCGAATATATTCCGCAACATCCGGTCTGTTCGGCCAAATAGCCTCCATGAAGCAAAGAAGCCTTGCATGACGTTCTCCTGCCCCACCTTTATTTAACAGATGTGGTTAGTGATGGATCGATATAACTATCGATATCCTGATGCTCTTTGTAAACACCCTGCTGTACGTTAAATTTATCGGAAATTTCTGTTGAACCATACAAAGAACCCAAACCACTCTGTTTTACAAAAACGGCTTTATCGTCAGAAATCGTAAGTAGGTGTGTGCCTTTGAGGAAACGTTTGTATGCAGCTGGAGTTACGCCAGTGCGCGCGGCCATAATCCGCAAGGCATCAGGCTGTGTTTTAGGGTCATTGATATACGTTACAATATGATCCCACACCCCAACCAAACGCTGCCACTGGTCACGATTATCGTGCAGGGATTGCGGATCAACAACAATAGTATCGTAAATCAGCCCTGGCACTTCGTGCGAGGTAAACACAGGCTTAGAACCGGGAACAGCATGAAGCGCCTGACCAGAATTCGGCTGCCATGCAACAATAGCTGCAACCTGCCCGGAGGCCAGAACCTGCGGCGTCTCATTTGTTTTTGTGTTAACAAGATTAACATCTTTTTCGCTCAAGCCAGATTTTTCCAGCCCTTTAAGCAGAAGCAAATGGTCTACTAACCCTTCTTCTACCGCGATCGATTTACCTTTGAGCTCCTGCATATTGGTAATGCCCGGCTGCGCGACGACCATATCATTGCCATCAGAATAATCTGTAGCAAGAATCATCACGCCTTTATGGCCATTCGCCCCGGTCATAAGAGCGTCACCATTTGTCGCCATGACTGCATCTAGCTTATGGGCGGCAAACGCATCTAGCGATGCACTGTAGTCAAACCACTGGAAATCGGCATCAACCTTTGCCTCTTTCAACCACCCTTTATCAATGGCGACCTGCCACGCGACCCAACCTGGCCAGTCACTATAACCAATCTTCAACGATGCTGCAGATGCAGTTGTAACAGACACTGCAGCGCAAACACTGGCAAGCAGGCCCTTGCGGAGGAATGATGAGAGGCTCATGAGGACTCCAGTAATACGAATTTCATAAAACGTATTAACAAGTCTCATCACAAACACACGCTCGTTGCAATGAAAAAACGTTCTCTATTCGGAACTATTTTCCCAGCATGAAACGCATTTACGCGAAGATGCTGTTTCAGAAGGATTTTTGAGGCAGAATTTGAACAGCACGGATGTTGCCGGTCCGTTTATAACTCGTGGCAACCTTTGCTCAGAGCGGCAAATGAGGTCCATATTCTCCAAGGATAAGTTGGATACCAACCGACGCGTGATGCTGAGCGAACATACGTGACGATCTGTTTCAGACTGCACAGCGCTGCGAAGTCGGGAGCAGTCGAACATTCAGCGCGGGCGTATAATAATATTCCCATGCCTGACGCAGATCCTCATGCGGTACCCTTTTTCCGTCAACGGGCCAGAGGCATGGTGGCATCCCCCCTTCCTTCTGCATCCGTTGTGCGGGCATTGGACCTGGCTTCAATCAGCGGAAGTGCGTCAATGGAACGGATGAAATTGTCCCAGCCGTTACGGAACATGGACCCAATATTAACCGCGTTGACGGTATAACCCGCGCCCGCGCAAATCCCTATCGCGCCGATATCCGGTCTTGGTTGATGTAGCCCCCACGTGGAGATGGCCTGCATCTACGTCACACCCGCGATATCGGAGAAGGTACAGAATGTTCGTCTTAATGGTCCGTAGTTGCAACATCAGAATGAGGCGTCAAATGCGGATGTAAGCTTTATCGTTACGCAGGCCGGTAATGAACTGCTGAAGAAACACGCACAATTCGGGTATTGGCCAAAAATGAATGGGACGCTCTATCGGGCATTCCGATATTCTTGCTGCTTTTTCCTGCCAAATGCTTCGGCGATTTCACGTATCCTGCGTAGCGCGTCTTAAATCCTACGGCAGGCTGGAAAAGGTCATGGGATGGAAGGTTACCAGAGCAATCGCACCAAAGGTCCCAGGCTATCTGGTGTGCCGTTTGTGCGCTTGATATCGCCTATGTCAGTCCACCCACTTCAGCATCGCCCCCTGTGTTTGCAACAGTGTAAGGCATATGCCACGAACGTCGAGCGCACCCTGGCAGGTGCGCTCATCAGGACGACTTTCGGTGCCGTCGGCAAGGCGTTCTCGAAGACACCTCGAAGCGACGTGGAAATCAAAGCCGCCTTACAACTGGCATCTATATAAAAAGCGCCATCTGATCGAAAATATGTTCGCAAAGCTGAAAGACTGGCGACGTTTAGCGACCAGATAGGACCGCTGCGCTCATACATTCATATCTGCAATCCACATCGCAGCAAGCTTCATCTTCCATCTCAAAAAAATAAGTCCCAACCTAGCAATGACATTAAGTTACGAACATCATCTGGAATATTCAACTATCAAGATCGGGATTCTCTAACTAACCACCATTCCTTCAACGTCCGCCAACAAAGAAAGAGATAGAATTTTATTGCCTCAAATTCTATCTCTTTCTTTTATTTTTATGGATGAAAACTACCAGCGGTATCCGTCGCTACCGCATCATCCAGATCATCCGTGGCACCACTCACACCCACGGCACCAATAAGATACTGGCCGTTCATGACAGGGGCAGAACCCGGCACGGCCGTAATGCCCGGCAGCGTTGTGAGGAATGCCTGATTCTGACTGACACGTTCCGCCAGCACTTTCCCACGGGAACTGTAAAGAGCCGCCGTTCGGGCCTTCTTGATGGCTGTTTCATCAGTCCCAGTCTGAGAATCATCCATCCTTGTAAAAGCCAGCAATCTGCCTGAGGCATCCACAATCGCAATGCTCACTTTCATGCTCCGCTGCTTTGCTGCTGCTTCTGCTGCATTCAGCAAGCTTTTTGCGCCAGCACTGCTGAGCACAGTGCGCGTTAGTACCTTGCCGTCATCAGCCAGCGCCACAGCCATTGTGGAAAAGCTTGCAAGAATGGCCAAAGGCCCGAGAAATTTAAGTTTCATGTGACGTCCTGACCTAAAGAAGTTTTACCAACTTTTATTTTTGTAAAAAGCATTTCCTGTCGCATGACGCTTCAGTGAAAATGCTTTGCCGTATCAACTACAAGCGCCTGCTCGGCTTCGTTCGTATCACCACTGGTGCCAATACTCCCGACCACAGTTTCACCCTGCTTGAAAACCGCACCGCCCGCTGAAGGCAGGATGCCCGGAACAAAACCGATTGGAAGATTTTGCGCGCGTGCGGCATCAAAAAACTCAATTGTATTGCGGGCAAATCGTGCTGCAGATTTTGCCTTGGCAATTGAAGCTTCTACACATCCTGCATATGCGCCTTGCATCCGGATGAACGCGACGAGATTTCCATCCGTGTCTTCAACAGCAATGCACAGCTTAAGGTGACGGCTTTCAGCCAGACCAACCGCATAATGCGCCATATCCATCGCAGCATCTGTCGTAATGTTGAGCTGCGGCGCCGTCGAGGCTGCCTGCGCCAACACGGGTGAGGCACACAAAAGAGTGGACGCAAAAGCTGCAAATATTTTTTTCATTGCAAAGGGTACCTTATTGAAGATGTTATTATTGACCCAGTCGTGACGTTTACTCTTTCCCTCCGCCAAGATTGCAAAATCATAAACGTCACGCAGTAGAAAATTTGATGCCGAAACCATCGGATCGAAAAACAACCTACAATTAATTAAGTATAAATCAAATAAATCTTTCATTTATCACGCCTATGTGATAAATACTTCCATAATTTTATATCTTTATTCAATACATACACAATAATTATCACTCAAGATATCTACCTAACCTGAAACCTATCTCCAGAGCATACCCTTCAGTCCCTGGTCATCACATAATCTGGGCGCGTTGAGACACAGAATGGCATCAGGAAGCGCGGCATCCGCCCATGCGCAATCAGCCAGCCATCAAGAGAGAATTTTCCCGCACCCGCAATAGCAAAGCTGGCAAAAAATACGATCATGAGCATCGGATATTCCCAGCCGCCGACGGGAGCATTATTCCACGTAAAGCCATCCTCAAAATGGCGGCCATATTGGTTGGCAATCAGATAATAAAGTGCCGCTCCGACCCCAGCCAGGCGCGTTAAAAAACCCATCCCGACACCAATCGCGATTGCAAGCTCACACAAACCCGCCACAATAACCGCATTCCCACCAGAGGAGAGGCCAAACCCAACAAACACCTGCGCCATATGGTGGAAGGAATCCACTCCGGCAAAGAGTTTTTCAGAAAAATGCCCGACCATATCAAAACCAAAATAGATACGAATTACCGCCAGCTGCCATTGCAGGTGCCCATTCCATCCAGAGGCCCGAAAATGCGTCCAGTCATGGATCATGCAATCCGCATAAAGTGCTAGATAAATCAGGAACGTAATACTGGAGCTCGCCATACCAGGAAACGAACCATGAATAGCCGCAACCCGCCAACTGATGACAAAAGGTAGGAGAGACCCCAGGAAACCAATCACAAAGCTTGCTGGCATCACAAAAACTGCAATGCTCAGCGAAAGGATATCCAGCCCTATTGTGGACCAACGTGCAAAATCTGGAATAACTGGCACGATAAAGGACGAATAGACCATTGTACCGGCAGAAACAGCCAGAGCCCCCCATAAGAGCCAGGAAGGCACATAACGCGGGCTTAACGCTGTAAAAGACGGAACCAACATATTTGGCTTCATGAACATGGTTTTTCTTCTTGTAAAAGATGCCAATTTTTAGCCACACAAACGCATGACCCTATCCGAAACTCTTCCTTCAGCATCGTCATAACGTGGCATGGGCATTCACCCCCAGCACTGCGGCATTCCTGACACGTCCGGAGCCTCCCGGCCGCCAGAAATACTGAAAATCCGGTGCAATATCGATGCCATTGCAAACATGGACGTTATAGGTCGCATCGAATATGGACTCCCGGCTGGCCAGAAGAGGTTTGTTGGGTGAGAGAGGATCCAGCAGAACAGCCCCCTGCCCCGGCTGCCAAACCGATTTGACATTTGGACCATAACGCAGAGCAGACCATGTCAGACCCAGCGCATCACGCGGGCGGCCTGCAAACTGCCCGACATCTTCGATCCCCACATACGCCTGATCCGAGATAACGGAGATCCCGGACGTCACATGCGTATAACCACCCAGAATGATGATGCCGCTATCCGAATATTTCCCGTTACGCACCAGCATCTGATCAAATGCGATGTAGCTGATCATCTGGCCGTGCCGCCACCGTGTGGGAGCGTCTGTTGTTGCATTATTGTATGCATGCGGGGAAGAATCCCACAGCATACCTGCTTTATAATGACCATTAAGCCTGTGAGGTCCAAACGCCGGCTCATACCCTCCACCAAGGGCCAGTGTTACGCCGGTTATGTGGTCACCACCCCAATCCGTGCCAGCCGTGCCACCTTTGAGGGGGCTGGTCTCATACGCTCCAAACGTGACATACGTTGGCTTGGTTGGGCGCACGCGCAGGACTGCGGACCATGCTGTTCCGGGCCAGGAAGAATACCCATCCGTCAATGTCGTTGCACGTGGCTGGCTACAGGTCGCCTGCCCCATGACCAGACATTGCAGCGGGCTGGAATCAAAATCCGGGCCCGGCGCATAGCGTCCTGCCGTCAAAATAATCCTGCCATGCAGCCATTTCTTTTGTGCGTAGAAATATACCAGATGTATGAGCACGTTCCCGCCCCCACCATAAATCTGTTGTGGGTTAACCACCCCATCCTGCAGAGCATCTGTTGAAAGCCTTCTGCCATGACGTTGAACGACAGTGATTGTGGTCGTGAAATCCGGAATATTGAAAATTTTCCCCCAATCCAGATCAACCTCTAAGGCCACCTGCCCTGCAAAATCCTGTGCTTTTCGTGTGCCTCCCGTAAGATTGCCTGCAAATTCAGACCAGTCATCCAGAAGAATATCAACGCCTTTTTTTGAAAGCGATGACCGCCAGCGTCCCACGTCGCCCTCCAGAAGATGCGTGACGGGCGGAGCGGGAGGATAGTCCGAATCAGGCGGTATCGCGTTAAGAATTACAGGTCGAGCGCCCGGGCCAGTCACTGTAGACTGTGCCCAGGTTTCGGCCGCAGGAACCAACATCGCAACCACCAAAGCCACGATGAGAGGAAAGTACCGCATGACACGCGGCCACTACAGAGTTGAATAAAAGTAAAACATTCTGAAACCTCTTTTATTGTTCTTATTATCGATTTCTTTGTTGTTGTTTTTGTAAAGTTGGAACGCTGCTATCTTGCTGACAGCTGACGCGCTCCTTTTTAGTCTGCGGTCGGTTTAGCCATGTGTTGGCATAGAAAACTCTGCCCCGATCCGAATACCTGTCGGCCAGCGCTGTGTGACAGCCTTCATACGTGTGAAGAACCGTATCCCTTCCGGACCATGCATATGGTGGTCGCCAAACAGGGAATCCTTCCACCCCCCAAAGGAATGAAACGCCATCGGCACCGGGATCGGCACGTTAATCCCGACCATCCCTGCCGTGACCCGATGCGAGAAGGTGCGTGCGCTATCCCCATCCCGCGTAAAGATGGCAGTACCGTTCCCATACGGGCTGCCATTAACCAGCGCGAGAGCCGTTTCAAAATCTGGCGCACGCATTACGCACAGGACCGGGCCAAAAATTTCCTCGCGGTAGATCTCCATCTCCGTGGTCACGTTATCGAAAAGCGTACCGCCGAGAAAAAATCCGTTTTCATGCCCTTCCACCACAAGCTCACGCCCGTCGACAACCAAAGTCGCGCCTTGTTCAACACCTGTATCAATCAGCTGCCGAATTTTTGCCCGATGCTGTGCGGTGACAACCGGCCCCATTTCACTGCGTTCATCCGTGCCAACACCAATACGCAGCGCCTTAGCGCGGTCTGCAATCATTTCGACAAGCGGGTCCGCTATCGGACCAACCGCCACAGCAACGGAAATGGCCATACAGCGCTCTCCGGCTGATCCATAGGCTGCGCCAATCAAGGCATCAACGGTCTTTTCAAGATCGCAATCGGGCATGACGATGGCATGGTTCTTCGCCCCACCTAGGGCCTGAACCCGCTTGCCGGCTGCCGTGCCGGTTGCGTACACATGTTTTGCAATGGGAGTGGAGCCAACAAAGCTGACCGCTGAGATGGCAGGATGCTCAAGAATGGCGTTAACCATATCCTTATCACCATGCACCACCTGGAACACACCGTCCGGCAGCCCGGCTTCCCTGAAGAGATCCGCCAGAAGAACAGATGCTGATGGGTCCCGCTCAGAGGGCTTCAGGATGAAGCAGTTCCCCGTCGCGATGGCCATGGGTGCCATCCATAAAGGCACCATGACCGGGAAGTTAAACGGTGTGATACCTGCGGCAATGCCCAGAGGCTGGCGTATGGTCCACGCATCAATGCCGCGGCTGACCTGTTCGGTATATTCGCCCTTGAGAAGCTCAGGTGCCCCCGTGGCGAACTCCACCACTTCCAGCCCGCGTGTCACTTCACCTTTTGCGTCTGAGAGCACTTTCCCGTGTTCAGCGGTAATAATAGCAGCCAGCTCGTCACGATGCGCCTCGATCAAATCACGGGCTTTAAACAGGATACGTGCACGCGTCAGCGGCGGCGTTTCGGCCCAGCCTGGAAAAGCCTTTTGTGCAGCCGCAATCGCCGCTTCCAGGTCATCCGCATCACCCAATGCCACCTGATGCGCGACGTCACCCGTTGCCGGGTTGAAGACATCAGACCGACGCGTGCCATGCCCCTCCGTATGCTGCACACCAATAACGTGAGGAATTATCGCCATTTTTTACTCCTGCTGTTCAGGGATATTGAAGAAAAAAGAACGGTTAATAAGAGGCCGGAACTTCGTGCTGGGCAGGCCCCTCTTTTTCCGGTGCAGACGGTGAAGCGATCAGGCGCCGCACCTCTGCAACACTGTCCTGTGCGGCTTGCGCAAGCAGGCGCACATCGTTGGAAACTGTGACCAGATCACACCCCCATGAGAGTGCTTTGGCGGCATAGGCAGCCGAGCCGTTGTGCAACCCCATGCGGAGCCCAGCCGCGTGAGCCATCGTCCTGATATGATGGATGGCCTCAAGCATCTCCGGCTCTTCACGATCAAACCCGGTGCGGTAACGCCTGCCTGTCAGCCCCAGCGTGAGATCTGCCGGACCGACATAAACGCCATCCAGACCGGGTGTGCGGACAATCTCTTCCAGATTGCTCATCGCCTCAGCTGTTTCGATCATCGCAAAACAGAGCACCTCGTCATCGGCAACAGCCGCATAATCGCTTCCAAGTGCAAAATTTGCCCGTGTCGGACCAAAACTTCGGCAACCATGCGGCGGATACCGAACATAGGAAACAAGCCGCTCTGCATCCGCGCGCGTATTGACCATCGGGCAGATGACGCCCCATGCCCCGGCATCAAGCGCTTTCATGATGGCACCCGGCTCAAGCCAGGGCGTGCGAACCATTGGCGCCACACCCGATGCCCGCATAGCCTGAAGCATAGCGACCATGGTGTCATAACCAACAGCACCATGCTGTGTATCAATCGTCACGGAATCATAGCCGCAAGAGGCCATAATCTCAGCGGAAAAAGAGCTTGCGATAGAAAGCCAACCGTTAATGGCGCCTCTTCCCTCGGCCCAGATTTTGCGTATCGGATTTCTCTGCATCTTCATCACCCTGTGCCTGCCTGTTCGACCGGAGAGGTTTAATAAATGACCGGTTCCGGCACAGGCGTGCCAAAATCAGTCTGGAGAAAATCGAAATCACACCCCTCATTAGCCTGTCGCATGTGATGGGCCGCCATCCAGCCATAGCCGCGCTCATAACGGGATTTGGGAGGCACCCATGCTGCACGACGCCGCTCCAGTTCGTCCTCTGGAACATCCATGGAAATTGAACGCTGTTCGACATCAATGGAAATGATGTCTCCTGTTTTCAAAAGCGCTAATGGGCCGCCGATATAACTCTCCGGTGCCACATGCAGCACACAGGCCCCATAGCTGGTCCCGCTCATGCGGGTGTCTGAAAGGCGCAGCATGTCGCGCACCCCCTGCTTGATAAGCTTTTTGGGGATTGGCAGCATGCCCCACTCCGGCATGCCAGGCCCACCCAAGGCCCCGCATTACGCAGCACGAGAACGTGATCAGGTGTCACATCCAGCGTTTCGTCCTCAACCGCTTTCTTCAGGCTGGGATAGTCATCAAAGACCAAAGCTGGTCCGCTGTGTTTATGAAACTTCGGATCACAACATGCCGGCTTCATCACACAGCCATCGGGGGCAAGATTCCCGCGCAGAACCGTCAGCGCTCCTCCGTCTTTCCCGGTGAACATCGGTTTATCGAGCGGGCGGATCACATCATCGTTATAAACCTCAGCGTTCCCGATATTTTCGCCAACTGTTTTGCCCGTTACCGTCAGGCAGGTCAGTGTCAAGAACTCGGAAATACGGTTCATCAAGGCCGCAATACCACCGGCGTAATAGAAATCCTCCATCAGATAGGTCTGACCAGTCGGCCGCACATTTGCGATAACCGGCACACTGCGGCTGGCGCGATCGAAATCATCAAGACCGATATCCACACCTGCACGTCGTGCCATGGCAATGACATGGATAATGGCGTTTGTTGAACACCCCATGGCCATCGCCACGGCAATAGCGTTGAAAAATGCCGGTTTTGTCTGAATTTTTGATGGCTTCAGGTCTTCCCACACCATCTCAACAATGCGCCGGCCAGAGCTTTTGGCCATCCGGATGTGATTGGAATCAACCGCAGGGATTGAGCTTGCGCCGGGTAACGAGAGGCCAATCGCTTCCGCAATCGCCGTCATGGTACTGGCCGTCCCCATTGTCATGCAGGTGCCAGCACTCCGGGCAATCCCGGCTTCCACGCCCTGCCAGTCTTCCTGTGTGATTTTTCCTGCCCGCAGCTCGTCCCAGTATTTCCAGGAATCGGCGCCAGAACCAAGGGTTTTCCCATGCCAGTTGCCCCGCAGCATCGGTCCGGCTGGCACGTAGATTGCCGGGATATCCATGCTGGTTGCACCAAGCAGAAGGCCGGGTGTGGTTTTATCACACCCGCCCATCAGCACCGCCCCATCTACCGGATAAGCCCGCAGCAGCTCCTCGGCTTCCATCGCCAGCATGTTGCGATACAACATGGTTGTGGGTTTCATAAAGTTTTCGGAAAGAGAAATGGCGGGAAGTTCCAGCGGAAAGCCGCCCGCCTCCAGAATTCCACGTTTGACGTCTTCTGCCCGCTGCCGAAAATGCATATGGCAGGGATTAATGTCGGACCAGGTATTAAGGATGGCAATAACGGGTTTTCCCGTCCAATCTTCCGGGTCATACCCCATCTGCATTGCACGGGAACGATGTCCGAAACTACGTAAATCGGCCGGGCCAAACCATCTCTCACTCCGAAGCTTGCGCTTTTCGGGAGCATTCGCAGCCGCGTCTGGCTGAACTCCGGCATCTTTCGTCATGCTCTCACTCTCCTTGCCCCCGCCTTCTCCAAAACAAGGGGCGGGTGTTTGTGCGGCAAGTTAGGACGTGACAGAGGAAGAGTGTCCAACTTAGATACAGCATTGATCGAGATAGGATTGATATCGATGCTTCAGCTCACTCAGGTGCGTTGTTTTGTCGCCGTTGCAGAAGAACTTCATTTTGGGCGTGCTGCAGCCCGACTGAACATGACGCAACCGCCCCTCAGCCGGCAGATCCAGTTGCTCGAGCATGCGCTTGGTGTCGCACTGCTGGAGCGCACTAGCCGCCATGTGCGCCTTACACAGGCCGGGATTGTCTTCCTGCCGGAAGCAAGACGCCTACTCCGGGGCGCTGAGGATGCTGTACTGGCGGCACGCCGCGCCGGGCGCGGGGCGCTGGGGCAAATTGCCATCGGGTTCACCCCTTCAAGCAGTTATGACTTCCTGCCGCGGCTGATTTCAGCCCTTCAGGCTAAGTATCCGGATATTGAGCTTATTCTGGAAGAGATGATCACGCGGGATCAGATCACCGCACTAACGTCAAACAGGCTGGATCTGGCCTTTGTGCGGCCGCCCTTTGGCGCAACGAACGTTACTTTTCTGCCCGTCCGGTCCGAGCCGATCGTGGCAGCCTTACCGGCCCATCATCCTCTGGCAAGCCATGAGACCCTAACCCCCATGGATCTGGATGGGCAGGATCTCATTATGTATTCGGTGCTGGGCGGCGGCTATTTTCACGATCTCGTGCAGCGGCTCCTCGTCAGCGCAAACATCCAGCCACGCCTGATCCATCACCTCACACAGATCCACGCTCTTCTCTCCCTCGTCAGAAGCGGCGTAGGAATGGCGCTAATTCCCGAATCCGCATCACGGCTTGATATCGGAAATGTTATCTGCCGTCCGTTGGCGTTTGGGGATGACATTCTGGCCGAGCTTTACATGGCCCATCGCGCGCAGGACACGAGCCCCCTGCTGCGCAGCGTGATGGCTGTTGTCAGCCAAATTACAAAAGAAACCACGCCGGTTCTTACGCTCACGTTATAACATCCCTGACGTCTGCTCCCGCGTTCCCCCGTCAGCAATGCTGATCCTGCATCGATCCATACGAAGTTTAATTTTGACCTAATCAAATCGAATGCGTTCCCTGTTTTCTGAAAGGTCGCGTGAAGTCTTGGCACAACACGCACAAAGGAGAAAACAGGGTGACCAGAACAAGAGGGCCGACAAGCTCCACCGTCACACATGCTACAGGAACACCCGAAACAGCACGCGTGGGGCAGCGGACCGCCGTACGCTATAGTGTTCTTGCGTTCCTGTTCACAATCACCGCCATTAACTACGGGGACCGCGCCACACTGGGGATTGCAGGCACCAGCATCTCGCAGGATCTTGGGCTCACCCCTATTTCGATGGGTTACATCTTCTCCGCCTTTGGGTGGGCCTATGTGCTGAATCAGGTGCCCGGTGGCTGGCTTCTGGACCGGTACGGCTCTATTCGCGTCTATGGGGTCAGCCTCTTTGCCTGGTCTGTCTGCACACTGGCCATTGCAGGCGTTTCTCATGTTCCGCATGCCCTGATGTTCCCGACCCTGTTCCTGCTGTGGGCTGCTCTCGGACTTGTGGAAGCTCCTACCTTCCCGGCTAACAGCCGTATCGTGTCAAGCTGGTTCCCCACATCAGAACGCGGTCTGGCCACGTCCATTTTCAATTCTGCGCAGTATGTAGCGGTCGCCTTCTTTGCCCCATTGATGGGCTGGGTCACTCAGACCTTCGGCTGGAAATACATTTTCAGCCTGATGGGCGCACTTGGCATGGTACTGGCCATTATCTGGCTGGCCAGAATGTATCCGCCTGCCCGACATCCCGGCGTGAACGCGGCAGAACTGGCCTATATGCGTGATGGCGGGGCGCTGGTGGACATTGATGACCCCGCCTTGCAGGTCAAACAAACTCTCACCCGCAAACAGATCCGCTTCATGCTGACCAACAGAACGCTGCTTGGCGTGTATGGCGGGCAGTATTGTATTACGGCGCTGCTGTATTTCTTCCTAACGTGGTTCCCCCTTTATCTGCACCAGTCACGCGGCTTCTCACTCACGGCAACTGGGTTTGCCGCCAGCGTTCCGGCCCTGTGCGGCCTTGCCGGGGCAATCTTCGGCGGTGCATTGTCAGACAAGCTTCTGCGTACCGGTCGTTCTGAAAACATCGCCCGTAAAACGCCCTACGTACTTGGCATGGCAGCAGCGTCCTCCATTTGTCTATGCAACTTCATCCAGTCCGGGTGGCTCATTGTTGCTGTCATGTCCTTTGCCTTCTTCGGAAAAGGGATTGCAGCCATTGGCTGGGCTGTCATTTCCGATATTGCCCCAAAAGAAACACCCGGCCTTGCGGCGGGTATCTTTAACGGGGTTGGTAACATTGCCGGCATCGTCACACCAATCGTCATTGGATACATTGTCGCATTGACAAAATCCTATGATGGCGCGCTTGTTTTCGTCGCAGCACACTGCATTGTGGCAATTATCCTCTATCTCTTTGTTGTTGGTAAAATCCGGAGGCTTTCCCTTCCCACCTAAAGTCCTGCTCTCTCATAAAATTCGAAAAAGAATAAAAAAAGAAGAGACGACCATGTCCAATAACTTCCCTCTGCTCAGTCACGCCCTGTCACGGCGTTCTGCCCTCAAGGGCCTTGCCAGCGGTGTTGCGCTAGGAGCCCTTGGCGCAACCGGTGCTTCACGCGCGCTGGCTGCGGACCAACCACCGCGTCTCCCCGCAACGGTTATCGCATCGTCTCCCCGTTTCCTGTGTAACGCCATTGCCGCGACACGGAATGGCACGCTCTTCCTTGGCGCGCCCCGCTGGGAAACGATGGATGATACACCCGGTGTTTTCCGCGCTTCTGCAGACGGAACGCTTCAGCCGTTCCCTGGTGGCATGTGGAACCAGTGGACGCCCAGCGCGGACCCAGCCACGGCATTTCTGATGGTCAACGGCCTACATATTTTTAGTGATGATACCTTGTGGGTTGTGGATCAGGGCATAGACCCGAAGGCAAACGCCACCGTGCCCGGCGGCCAGAAGCTGGTTCAGCTTGATCCGCAAAGCGGCAAAGTGCTGCAGAGTCTGCGCTGGGGAAAAGATATCCTGCCTCCGGGCGCGACGATGAATGATCTGCGCATTGCCGGTGATCTCATGTTCGTCACAGATTCCGGACTAGGCGGTATTATCGTTCATAATATGCGCACCGGAAACACGGTGCGACGGCTCTCTGAGCACCCTCTGCTCCGGGCGACATACGCCAAACCCATGATCGGACGAGACGGACACATCTTCCGGGATAAGGATGGCAAACGCCCCCTTGTCCACTCGGACATGCTGGAAATTACGACGGACCGAAAATGGCTTTACTTCTCCACCCCTATCGGCCCGCTGCGTCGCCTGCCCGTCTCGGCTTTGCTGGACAACAACCTGACGGATGCACAACGCGCAGAGAAAATTGAAACAGTAACTGAGATGCCCACCATGATGGGAACGGCTATTGATACACTGGATAATTTCTATTTTGCCGACGCCGAACGCGGCCGGATCATGGTCCTGACGCCCGAGGAAAAGAAACTCGTTCTGTTTGAAGATCCGCGGTTGGTTGATGGTGACGCGCTGTTTATTACCGCTGATCGTCGCATGTTGGTGCCAATTCCGCAGACAGAACGCCTGCCGCCCAATAACGCAGGGGTCAATGCCTTAAAGCCGCCTTTCATCAGTCTTTCCTTCCCGCTGCCGGAAAGTCTGCATGGCCACCGTTTGGGCAATGCAGCCAGCAGTCTCTGAAGACACTTTTCAAAATCATCAAAACACTTGGTTTTTCTGTCTATTTTCCACAGAAACCCGAGAGGACGACAGTTATGAGACGCCGTGACGCCTTAAAAGGAGGGCTGGTGCTGTTAGCAACAAGCACACTGGCCTCCATTTATAAGCCCGCTTATTCAAAAACGCTTGTTGGTGGGAGTAGCGCGTGGAAAGCGCAACCTCCGCCGCCGTTGTCAGTCGTTGATTCCAGCCGGCTGGTGTATTTGACGCAGGATGAAGCAAAGCTGGTTGGGACAGTGTTTGACGTTCTCATCCCCCCCGATGAACTTGGTATGGGTGCGACCGAAGCCGGATGCGTGACCTTCCTTGATCATCAGCTTGCCGGCCCCTTTGGCTCCGCTGCTAAAGATTACAAGCTAGGGCCGGTCGTAGAAGGAACGCCCCAACAGGGACCGCAAAGCATTGCGACCCCTGCGGAAATTTACCGCAAAGGCCTGGCTGAACTGAACACGGTCACCCGGAAAAAATTTGACAAAGCCTTTCCGGATCTTACCGAAGACCAGAAAGTCGCCTTCCTTGAAGGCATGGAAGCCGGAACGATCCAGTTCGAAACCGTGAAAGCCAAGGACTTTTTTACCCTCCTTCTCCAGAACGTGCGTGAAGGATATCTCGCGGACCCAATGTATGGGGGCAACCGCGATATGGTGGGCTGGAAACTGGTTGGGTTCCCGGGCGCAGTTTATGATTACCGTGACTGGATTGTTTCCAAACGCGGGCAAAAAATTGATGTGCAACCCGTCAGCCTTCTGAGGACGACCTGACAGAGGCGGCGCCCTCTGATCTCTAGAAAAGATGATGTGGCGCTCTATGCCACAGTATAAAAATAAGGTGCAAATTAATGCATTATAAAAGACCAAAAGCCGATGTTGTTATTGTCGGGCTGGGATGGGCTGGCTCCACGATGGCCGAAGAACTGACGCGCGCAGGCCTGAATGTTGTGGCCATTGAGCGCGGGGCATGGCGCGATACCTCAACAAGCTTTCCGACAACGCGTAATCCGGACGAATTAAGCGGCTCCATCCGCAAGGACATCCTTCAGGCACCAGTCACCGAAACCTATACAGTGCGCAACCGACCGGGCGAGACAGCACTCCCTCTTCGCAAATACCATAATCTTACACTGGGCAATAACGTGGGCGGGGCCGGAACCCATTGGGCGGGTGCGAGCTGGCGCTGGCAGTCTTTTGACCACCAGCCCTATAGCCGCGTTATGGAGCGTTATGGCGCCAAACAGCTGGTGGATGGCCTGATTCTGCAGGATTGGGGTGTGACATACAATGATCTTGAACCGTTCTATGACCGGTTTGAGAAAATTGCCGGCACATCCGGCACAGCAGGCGTCATCAATGGTGTAAAGCAGCCTGGCGGCAACCCGTTTGAAGATTCCCGAACAAGTCCTTACCCCACCCCAGCCCTGGAACGCACACGCGCCAACATTCTGTTTTCAGAAGCCACAACACGGATGGGCTACTCCCCCTTCCCGGTTCCGTCCGCCATGATCGGCGGCCCCTATACCAACGCACTCGGCATTAATCTGGCCCCCTGCACATACTGTGGCTACTGCCAGCTTTACGGGTGTGGCAACTGGTCAAAATCCAGCCCGAACATCTGCATTCTGCCAGTTCTCATGCAGCGTCCGAATTTCACTGTTGTCACAGAATCAGAAGTTGTCCGTATTAATACAACGCCTGATAAAAAAATGGCTACAGGTGTCACTTTTGTTGACTCAGACGGCAATATTGGGGAGCAGCCAGCCGATATTGTTATCACCGCCACATTCACGCTCGATAATACGCGGCTTCTCCTCCTGTCGGGGATCAGTACACCTTATGATGTCAACACCGGACAAGGTGTCGTAGGACGCGCCTTCACGTTCCAGACCTTGTCCTGGGCCTTCATGTTTTTTGAAAATGAATATCTCAACCCCTTCATGAATACAGGAGCTCTCGCAACCCAGATTGACGATTTCAACGGCGATAATTTTGACCATACCGGGCTAGGATTTATTGGCGGCGCCGGCATTCAATCCCTGTGCAACCAGGGCCTCCCCATTGGCATGTCCGGTCTTGTACCGGAAGGCAGTCCACGCTGGGGCAAAGGCTGGAAAAAAGCTTTCCAGAAAAGCTACCAAAACTATGCACAAATTCAGGGCCAGGGCACCAATTTTGCGCACCGTGAACAGTTCATGGATCTGGACCCAACATACAAGGACCGGTTTGGACAACCGCTTCTGCGCATTACCTACGATTATAATGAAAATGATCGCCGTTCAGGCCGATTCATTCGTGATAAATGTGTGCAGATTGCTAAAGAAATGGGGGCGCGGGAAGTCAAAGGCGTCTCGTTGGCGGACGATCCCTATTCAGGCTACACGCCGTGGGATTCCTCTCACGTGCAGGGTGGTGTCGTCATGGGAGAAGACCCGAGAACCAGCGTGCAAAACCGCTATCAGCAGAATTGGGACGTACCCAATCTGTTTGTGATCGGCGCATCATCTTTCCCCAACAATGCCGGCTACAATCCTACGGTTGCCGTGGGCGCAACGACCCTATGGACGGCTAAGGCTATAAAAGAACTGTATCTCAAAAAACCTGGCCCACTGGTGAGATTATAATCATGACACGAAATCTTCTTCAGCGTGCTCTGCACATCAGTCTTCGCAGTGGCGTTGTTTTGTCTCTCGCAGCGCTTCCACTCTGCACAGTCCATGCTCAAAATACGCCTGTGAATGCGCGCATGGAACATGGCCGCTACCTCGCCATTGCGGGGGACTGCCTTGCCTGCCACACCGCAACAGATGGCAAGCCTTTTGCCGGTGGCCTTGATTTGAAAACACCTTTTGGAATCATCACCACCAGCAATATTACTTCTGATAAAGAAACCGGTATCGGTAACTGGACATTCGAGCAGTTTGATAACGCCGTGCGTCATGGTAAAGGATCGAACGGACATCTTTACCCCGCCATGCCCTACACGGCTTACAGCCAGATCACCGATGCCGACATTGCTGATCTCTGGGAGTATATTCGCGCCCTTCCCCCTGTAAGCCATAAGGTAGAGAGCAATAAACTTCCCTTTCCTTACAATATCCGCACTCTGCTCGTGTTCTGGAACATCCTGTTCTTTGAGGATGCCGCTTTTGTTCCTGATAGGTCAAAGAATGACGAAATCAACCGTGGTGCCTATCTGGTCCAGAGCCTCGAACATTGTGGCACCTGTCACACCCCCAAGAATGCCCTTGGCGGCGATACAAAAGACTCTTTTCAGGGTGCATCTCTTCAGGGATGGTTTGCGCCTGACCTGACCAACAATACCCACACCGGCCTTGGCCAATGGACTGCGGACGATATCGTAACGTATCTGCGCAGCGGCACCAATCGCTATACGGCAGCATCTGGCCCGATGACGGAAGCCATCGTAAACTCAACCCAGCATCTGACGGATGCAGACCTGAAGGCCATTGCAGCCTATTTCAAAGCCTTACCACCCCGCACTGTCTCCCCTCCCCAGCCTCTGGCTACCTCGAATGCGCAGATCACTGCGGGCCATCGGGACTTTATGGTGGAATGTAGTGCCTGCCATCGGAGTAGTGGTGCGGGTATCTCTAACATGATCCCGGACCTCCGGAATAACCCAGCTGTCAATGCGTCAAACCCCGATAGCCTGCTGAATATCGTGCTCAAAGGCACGGAAGGCCCTGCGACACACACAAACCCCACTGGTGCTGCAATGCCCGGCTTTGGCTGGAAGTTGCAAGATGAGCAAATTGCGAACATTCTGACCTACATCCGCAATAGCTGGGGGAATGCCGCTCCGGCTCTTTCCGCTGCGGATGTCAGCAAAGCGCGTATTGCTATCAGTGCCCAACCAGCCGTCCCGCGCTGACAAACACACCAGGGCGTGTCGTCAATTAGCGCGATTGTACTTCTATCCGACCAGTGATGTTTTCTCCCTGTTTTTTAGGGAGAGGGAGAGGGAGAGGGAGAGGGAGAGGGAGAGGGAGAGTGTGAATGCGTTGGTATGGTCTGAGCGATGGTCAGTGGGAGCAGATAAAGGATATTTTCCCGGGTCGTGAAGGTCATGTCGGCGGGACAGCGGCGGATTGACTTCGAAAATCCACGCCATTGTCGATGCTGCAGGAAAGACGGTCGCCCTATCCCTGACGCCCGGGCAGAGAGCGGACATCAAAGAAGCATATCCCCTGCTGGATGAAGTCGACCCTGCAACCTTTATGGCCGACATGCTGATCCGCTTATCAAAAAGATAGAAGAACGGCAGATCGCACCGATTATCCCTTCAGGGAAAAACCGACGCGATCCACGGAAAATCAGCTTCCATCTCTACAAAACAGAAACATCATTGGACGCTTCTTGCCAGGCTGAAGCAGTTCAGGGGCATAGCAACACGCTACAACAAGCTGAAGTCAACGTTCCTCGCAGCAGCATAACTCGTTCCCGCCATCATCGGAATTAACTGACGACACACCCTAGACGAGAAGCGCCAGGAGGCGGCCGAGGTGATCCGTTCACTGATCGAGGCGATTATTCTCACGCCATCCGACAAAGGCCTCCAGATCGATAGGACGACCTTTCCGTCAGCCCGATTTCCTCCTACACGGGATTCCGATCACAAAAACCCGCCGAGTAAGGGCGGGTTCATCGTGTCTTTTCATTTGGAATTCATGGTTGCGGGGGACAGGATTTGAACCTGTGACCTTCAGGTTATGAGCCTGACGAGCTACCGGGCTGCTCCACCCCGCGATGGTGATTGTGTTGATTTTGTTATGAGAAGATTTGTGAGGGTAGACTGGAAGACCTGGCGGCGACCGACTTTCCCGCGGCTTAAGCCGCAGTATCATAGGCGCTGGGGGTTTTCACGGCCGAGTTCGGGATGGGATCGGGTGGAACTCTCCCCGCCATGGCCACCAGGTCATCCAGACCACCCTTTAGGGTGTGTGGATGCGGTTGGTGCGTTTTGGTGTTTTAGCGTGTGACGCGGTTATGGATGATTTCTGTGCACGGGCCATCTTTTCAGATGGTGTGAGAGTGAGCCTATTGGGTGATTAGGACCAGTTAGCTGCACGTGTTACCACGCTTCCACATCTGGCCTATTAACGTGGTGGTCTACCACGACCCTCAGGGAGATCTAGTTTTGAGGTGGGTTTCCCGCTTAGATGCTTTCAGCGGTTATCCCGTCCATACTTAGCTACCCGGCTGTGCCGCTGGCGCGACAACCGGTGCACCAGAGGTATGTTCATCCCGGTCCTCTCGTACTAGGGACAAATCCTCTCAAATCTCCAACATCCACGGCAGATAGGGACCGAACTGTCTCACGACGTTCTAAACCCAGCTCACGTACCACTTTAATCGGCGAACAGCCGAACCCTTGGGACCTGCTCCAGCCCCAGGATGTGATGAGCCGACATCGAGGTGCCAAACCTCCCCGTCGATGTGGACTCTTGGGGGAGATCAGCCTGTTATCCCTAGAGTACCT